>CAZXXL010000036.1:0-18967 GCA_964644635.1 uncultured Thermoanaerobaculia bacterium
CTATGCATGGCGCTGTGGGTGACTGATAGTGTTGGTGGTGGTGGTTGTTTTTTGTTTTTTTTTTTGCAAGCAGAGGACGGCTTACGAGTTTTTTGCTTGTCTCGTGGGGTCGGAGAGGTGTATAAGAGCCAGGCCTAGTCCGACACGCGGCCTTGGATGAGCCTGGGGGGAGGGGTGGGGGTGCCTCCGGGGTCTCGCGGGGAGGCAGCCGGAGTTCGGGTGAGGTCAGGGCAGTGCGGACCTGGACCTGGACGACCGGCGGGGGCTCCTCAACGCCGTCCTGATCGGCAACCGGAACGTCGTCCTCCATCTCACCCGGCCGGTGGCGGCCGCCGGTCTGTACGGCACGACGGAGGAGTTCACGCGCCTCGCCCTGGCCGTCGAAGATCTCCCCCGCTTCCTCGAAACGGTTCTCCAAGAGAGCGTCAGGAAGCCCCGATCACCAGGCCGGGAGATAAGCCCGCCACCTCGCCCGTGCCTGGGTCGAGAGACGCCCGCCCACGTCGCGTTGTGACGAGGAGCCTTTCGTCATTGCGTATTCCGGCCCGGCGGTCGCAGCAGGAGTCCACCCGCACCCGCCGGGCCCCTCAGTACTCGAAGCCTGAGCCGCCGATGAACTCTCTGAGAATCGAGGTGTGGGGGACCTCGTCGGGAAAGATGGGCACGAAGAGTCCGATGAACTTGAGCAGCCGGTAGGCCTCGGGATAGGCGTCGCTGTCCCTGGGAACCTGGAGCAGGAAACGTTCGGCGTAGGTCTTGAGGACGGCCGGCTCGTACACCAGGGCGGAGTTGAACATGATGTCCGCCTCCTCCTGGAAGGGAAAGATCCAGCGGCCCTCGCCTCGACGGACCTTCTCCCAGAGCCCGAGTGTCCGCTCGGCGGAAAAACCGCGGAAAAAACGGTCCCGCACGATCCTCCGGATCAGGCGGGCGTCGGAGGTGAAGATCCGGTTGTGATCGTCGATGGCCAGCTGGGACAGGGCCGATGCGTAGATCCGGAACTTCTGCTCCCCGGGGACGCCTTCGGTCAGGCGGGGGTTGAGGCCGTGAATGCCTTCGATGACGAGGACCTGGCCCTTGCGGAGACGCATGGGGGTCCACTTGGACTCCGGCTTCCGCGTGCCGCTGACGAAGTCGTACTTGGGTGTCCGTACCTCCCGGCCCCCGAGAAGCTGGGAAAGCTGCTCGTGAAAGAGAGGGAGGTCGATGGCCTCGATGTTCTCGAAGTCGTGCTTTCCCTCCTCGTCCAGGGGTGTTGCTTCGCGGTCCACGTAGTAGTCGTCGAGGGAGAGGGCCACGGGCTCCAGGCCGGCGACCCGCAGCTGGACCGAGAGGCGCTTGGAGAAGGTCGTCTTGCCGGAAGAGGAGGGCCCGGCGATGGTCACCAGCTTGAGCCCGTGACGCACCCGGTCGGCGATCTGATCGGCGATGGCGGCGATCTTCTTCTCGTGGAGTCCCTCGGAGATGTGGATCAGGTCCTTGATCTTGCCGTTGAGGGCCAGCCGGTTGAGATCGCCCACGTGCCGGACCCTGAGCAGCGCCTGCCACTGCCGGGTCTCGACGTAGGTTGCGTACAGCTTCTTGCGGGCGCGGAAGGCCGGGAGGCATTCCCGGTTGGCCCGGCGTGGGAAACGCAGCAGGAGGCCGTCACCGTAGGCCTTGACGGCGAATGTGGGGAGGCAGCCGGTGTTGGGTGCAAAGGGGCTGTGGGCCAGGTCCACGAACCGCCCGCACCGGATGGTGTGCACGGTGGAGGAACGGCGTGTCGCCAGGAGGGCCAGCTTGTCCTCGCAGCCTCTCCGGCGGAAGAAGTCCTCGATTTCCTCGATGGTGACGGTTTCCCGGATGAATGGACGGCGCGCCGCGTGGATCTCCCGCATCCTGTTCTCGAGGGCCTCGGCCATGACGCGAAACGCCGGATGCTCCCCGCCGACCTCGAAGTGATAGCAATTGCCGAGGGACTGGCCGATGGCGAGCCGGGCGCCGGGGTACAGCTCCAGGCAGGCCTCATAGAGCATCAGGCTGACGGAGCGCTTGTACACCAGCTCGCCGGCGCGGCTTCCGTAGCGCACGAGCTCCAGATCGACGCGGCCCCGGAGGGGGAAATCCAGCATGACGGTGCGCCGGTTGACCATGGCCGCGAGAACGGTGTCGTCGATGGTGCCGTCCACCACCTGAAGGAAGTCATCGACCCGGGTCCCCGTTGGGATCTCGTGGGTCTCCCCGCGGTACCGGACCTCCACGTGGCTGTTGGAAAGCTGAAACGACTCGTCCATGGTCTGTGCTCCAGATCGTCGTTGGAACCGACGGGATCCACACTGGGCGGATACACCCAGTGCGATCGTCAACTGTAGCACGCGCCAGGGGGGACGCAGTGAAGGTGGCCTGTAGGACGGGAACGGTGGCGTTTCGGCACAGGGCTTCGCCCCCTCGGGCGCCGGCTGCCACGTGGCGATGTGGTGCTCCGCCCGGCCTGTTCCTTTCTGCGCCATCCACGGGCGGAGCGGTCAGAGCAGGTGCTCACGATCATGGCGGGGTTCCCCCTGCGGCCGCCCGCCGGCATGGGCCGATGAGGAATCCGGTGGAAGCCGTGCGTCCGGCCATGAAGGCGATGGCGGCGGCCATGGCGCCGACGGCGTCGAAGGCCAGGATGCCGACGGACAGGGCGGCGACGATGGTCACGACCTCCAGGGCCGTGGCCCATGTGATGGCTCCCGTCCGCCGTTGAACGACGAGGAGAGCCCGCTCGAAGGAGATGAGAACGGAGAGGGCCGGAACGAGGATCAGGAGACGGGTCGGTGGAATGGCGAAGGCGATCATGTCGGGCGAGAGACCGGAAACCGTTCCGAACCAGAAGTGCGCCAGGGGGGTCAGGGAGACCAGTGCCAGGCCGCCGCTGGCGGCCAGGGCCAGGGTGGAGGCGAAGCGCCCCAGTGCACGCAGGTTCTCCAGGCGTTCTCCGGCCAGGGCGATGCCCACCTCCTGGTACGCGAGGCCGATGCTGCGAAAGATGAAGGTCAGGCCGTTGATGACGGGGAGGACGGCGAGGGATTCCAGGGGCGCCCTGGCGCGTCCCATGAAGAACACGACGATGGGCTGAACGCCCAGGGTCATGAGCGAGGTCAATGCCAGGGGCGTGTAGAAGCGGATCAGCTCACCGTGGGACAAGGGATCGCGGAGGGCTTCCATGGAAAGGGTCTTCCGGATGACGCCGGCCGCCAGGATTCGGGCGGCGACGGCTTCGAAGATGACGCCGGCGGACAGGGAGGCTCCGCCGATCCAGGCCCCGGGAAGGTCCTCGCCCAGAAGCACGAGCAGGATGGCGGTCGTCGCCATGGTCACCAGACGGACAACGGTGGTCGCCGTGACCCGGCGCGTCAGGCCCGCCCGAATGAGCAGCCCGTGCCAGAAGCGCCGGAACCCGATGGCCGCGGGCCAGGGAAGAAGTAGGACGAGCGCCCCGTGGGTCAGGCGTTCCACGTCGGGTTCGAGGCCGATGACGGTGCCGCCGATGAAGTGGAACACCGGCGGCACGACCACCAGGAACGCGAGGCAGCTCACCAGGGCGTTGAGGATCGTCGTGAACGAACGGAGCCTGCGGTAGCTGGTGGCGTCGGCCGACAGGGCCGTCGAGGCGCTCATGATCATGATGACGGGGGCCTCGAGGATCAGGGCGAAGGAAAAGGCGACGCCGAAGGCGGCCAGGTTCTCTTTGGGCTCGGAGAGACGGGCGACCACGGCGGCAAGGAATGGACCCTCCAGTGACATCATCAGCCACGTGGCCTCCAGGGGAAGCCAGAAGGCCGCGATACGGCCCTGCGTCAGGGAGCTCCTTCCCATGGTCAGGAGGGTAGCAGAAGGGTTCTGCCATCTCCGGCGCACGGACCGTCCCGGATTGCCTTCTCGCTCGCAACAAGGGTGTGCTGGACGGGCCATGCCACCGATCCAATCCGTTCCTGTCCCCTTTTCCACCGCGAGGCGGCTCATTACCGGCCCCTTCGGCCCCGATCAACCGTGCGCCGGAGATGGGAGAAACTCACCCCCGGGAAAACACCAGCCGCCGCGCTACAATGCGGCGTCATGCGGGCCGTTCTCTTCGACTTCGACTTCACCCTTGCCGATTCGGAAGGCGCCATCGTCCAGTGTGTCAATCACGCCCTGACGAACATGGGGCTCGGTGAGGCGGCGCCGGAGGAGATCCGCCGGGGGATCGGGCTCTCGTTGGAGGAGATCTACGAGCTCCTGACCGGCAGGAACGGTGGCGGCGCCCAGCAGTTCCGCCGGTTGTTCATCGAACATGCCGACCGGGTGATGGCCGATGGCACCTCCCTGTACCCCTGGGTTCCCGGGATCGTCAGGGAGCTGCGGGGCCGGGGTCTGGAGCTCGGAATCGTCACGACCAAGCGCAGGTACCGCGTGGCGGAGGTTCTCGAGAGGGAGGGGCTCCTACCGGAGTTTCGTGTCATCGTCGGCGCGGACATGGTGGAGCGGACCAAGCCGGACCCGGAGCCCCTGGTGTTGGCCCTGAAGGAGCTCGCCCTCGAGCCGGATGACGTCCTCTACGTCGGGGACAACGCCGTGGACGCCGTGGCGGCGGGCTCGGCGGGCGTGCCCTTCGCCGGCGTGCTGACGGGGACGACGCCCCGCGGGGAGCTGGAGCGCCTCGGTGCCCTGGCCGTGCTGTCCTCCGCGGAGGCCGTTCCGGAGCTGATCGCCAAAGGGCTGTGGGCCGGGTAGCCCGCATCGTTCTTCATCCGCTTGCCGCAGGGGGGGATGCACGGCGCCCGCCTTCGCTCCCTCAACGTGTCGCAGGCACGCCTGCGTTCGCTCACGGCCCACTCCCCGGCCTCGGAGCCCCGTGCCCCGGCTCGGCTGGGCGCGTGTCCCCCACGAGAATGCCGCCAGGCACGGCATCTCCCACCCTTCGCGACGATCTCTGATGAGCAGTGCGGGGCAAGCGGAGGCCGTCTCGCGCTCGTCACGGAACCGTCTGTTTGTGGTTGTGGGATCAAGGGGCCGCACGGGCCCCTTCTGTTCAGATGCCTCAGGTGAAGCCCGAGCACGATGATGTGGAGGCGCCGGCTCCCGCCGACGTTCCGCCTGACGCGCTGGCGAAGCTGGACACCATCCGCTCGACGTCAGAGCTTCCACAGGCGGGGCAGGTGATTCCCTCAGCCGTGGCACCCATGCGCTGGAGCTTCGAGAACACCTTGCCGCACTCTTTGCAGCGGTACTCGTAGATCGGCATGAGCTCCTCCTCAACAACCCCGGACGATGAGGTCCCACACCTTGCGGGGAACACCGTCGGGGAAGACCTGCTCGGTTCTCATGATGTCGCCACAGCTCTGGCACCGCCAGAGCAAGGCACCTCAGGTGGGCAACGGCCGCACCTGTCCGGAACACACCGGGCACGTTCCTTTGATGGTTTCCTGCTGCTGCATTTTCGTCCTTCTCCTGATCGAGCGGGCCCTTCATGAGCTGCCGCTGGATCTGCTTTGAAAACCCCTGTTGATGATCCTGTATTCCCTGCGTCGGTTGCGGCCGGTTACGAGAGCCCTAGGACCCTTCGCCGGACGTGCCCTTCACGCCGGTCTCCTGTAGCTCGATCTCCTGGCGGCCCGCCACCACGGCCTGGTGGGCCTTGTCCAGCCGGACCTCGAGGGAGTCACAGACATTGCTGCAAATGGTGAACACGCCGGCGTCGATGATCCTGTAGAAGACGTTGAGGCCCTCCCTGCGGCAATCCACCAGACCGGCCCTCCTGAGCACCGAAAGATGCTTGGAGATGTTGGCTTGGCTCCCGCCAACGGCCCCGAGGATATCCGAGACGCAACGTTCTCCCCCGTGGAGACAGTGGAGGATCTTGAGGCGCGTTGGGTCGGCCATCGCTTTGAGAACATCGGCGATCTTGTTGAGCAATTCATCGCTTTCGACCACGTTGGCTCCTTCCACTCTGCCACGGTGAACGAGCGCCGCATCACCAATGAGGAATATAGTGCCTGATTACATTCACGTCAACTCAAGTGTGCACACGGCTGCGCAGATCACCGGATCCAGGGGGCTTCGGCCGTCTGTCACCTGGGGGGTCGTCCGGAGAGAATCAGGAAACCAATGCGATGGGCTGGGGCATGAAGCAGAGGAGGAAGATCAGGAAGGCGAGCCAGGCGATGGCCCGTCTTCGCGGATCGAGGGGCCGGTCCTCGTCCCACAGCCTGGGATGGCGAACACCCATGACCAGGGCGATGACCGCCCAGATCCACCATCCGATCCATCGGAACCCCAGGAGAAACAGCAGGGACCAAAGGGGCCAGACGAAGCGCCGGTGCCACCGGCCGAAGAGGGCGTAGGCGATGTGTCCACCGTCCAGCTGGGCGAAGGGCAGCATGTTGAGGGCTGTGATCAGGAGTCCGAACCATGCGGCGAAGCCCATGGGATTGAGAAGAAGATCCTCCCCGGCACCCATGCCGGGATGGAAGATCCGGGCGACGAGCTTGAAGAGGAGGGGCTCTCCGAAATAGAGGTACTGGGGCCCCTGTGGCAAGGGAGTCACCTGGGAGGTGGCCACTCCCCAGATCAGAAAGGGCAGGAGGGCGACGAAGCCCGCGATGGGTCCGGCAGCACCCACGTCCAGGAGCTGGCGCTTGTCCCGAAGGGGCTCCTTGATCCGGATGACGGCCCCCATGGTGCCGATCCCGAAGGGGACGGGTATGAAGAATGGGGGGGTGGCGGCGAGCCCGTGGATCCGGCAGGCCACGTAGTGGCCCATCTCGTGGCTGAGGAGAATGGTCAGGAGGGGCAGGGAGAAGGAGAGCCCCTCCAAGAGGAAGCGTGGGCGGGTCGCCAGGGTGGCCAGGGGCAGGTTGGCGAACTCCTCCGGTAGGTTCCCGGCGAAGAGTGCTCCGAAGAATGTGGTGCTCAGGAGGGTCAGGCAGAAAAGGAGGATGTGAAGCCACCATCGCGGGCGGTAGGTCGCCGGTGGGTACACGAAGACCCCGGGGGGTGGATCCCCGGGGCCGGAGTCCACGTAATGTCGTTTTTCTCCCGGCAATCGTTCAGCTAAGATTCCGGAGAGCCTTTCCCGGTTTGAAGCGGATGGTCTTGCCAGGCGGGATCTCCACCTCGTCACCCGTCTTCGGGTTCCGGCCAACGCCCCGCTTGCGGTTCTTGACCTGGAAGACTCCAAACCCGCGGAGCTCGATGCGATCGCCGCGGAGTAGCGCCTCCTTCATCCCCTCGAAGAGTGCGTTGACGGCCTCAGCCGCCTGGGGTTTCGATAATCCTGTGGCTTCCATGACCCTCTCGACGAGATCCGACTTGATCATCCCTCCTCCTTCCAGCTCACGAAGTCTAACAATATCGAGAGCTTCCCGCTGTTGTCAAGGGATAATTCGTGCTGAGTCGTGATTGCGCAGTGACGGCCGGCACCGGGGCCGTGATGAGCCCGGACCTTTGACCATCCATCTGCTGCAGGGTGGGATGCGCGGCCGCTCCGGCGTTCTCTCGATTCGCTCGCTCAAGGCAGTGATGGTGCGCCTCCTCTCAGCCCACGCCGCCATCTCCGTGGACCACGGACCTGATGACCCGGCGGCCATTCGGGCTGGGCGCGTGTCCCGGCCCTGTGAGAATGCCGGGAGCTGCGGTGCCTCCCGCCCTTCGCCACGGAGTCTGCTGAACGGTCAGGGCTGGAGAAGTGGACCAGCGGGGTGCGGCATCGCTACCCTGTCACCATGGTGATGACGACCGTGGTCGCGGCGGTGGCACTGGGGATCCTCGCGCAGGTGATGGCGGAGCGGCTCCGGCTTCCCGCCATCCTGCCGCTCCTGCTGCTCGGGATGGCCTTCGGCCCGCACGCGGCGGGTCTATTCGACCCGGATTCCCTCGGAGGCGTTCTCGAGGTCTTCATCCACCTGGGAGTGGCCATCGTCCTTTTCGAGGGCGGCCTGACCCTGGACTTCTCCCACCTGGTTCGGGAGCGCGAGCCGGTCCGGAATCTGCTGACAATCGGCGTTCTCGTGACAGGTGCCGGGGCGGCCTGGGCGGCCCACGCCCTGGCCGGGATGCCGTGGCCCACGGCGGCGCTCTTCGGAGCGATCATGACGGTGACGGGACCGACGGTCATCGTGCCCCTGCTGCGGCACATGATCGTTCCCAGGCGGGTCAAGACCATTCTGATCTCCGAGGGTTTGATCATCGACCCGGTCGGAGCGGTGCTCGCGTACCTGGTGCTCCAGTGGATCCAGCGATCGGGTGTGCCCGTCCGGGAGATGGCCGGGGAGGTCGTCCTCCTCGTTCTGACCGGGGCGGTCCTGGGCTTCGCCGCCGGAGCCCTGGCCAAGTTCTTCCTGAAGACCCGATTCGTCAGTGGCGAGTTGCGGAACCTCGTCGTGCTGGCCATTCTGATGGTTGGCTACCTGGGCGCCGAGCGGCAGGCCAGTCAGTCCGGGATCCTGGCCGCCGTCGTCATGGGTATCACCGTCGCCGCGGACGAGCTGCCCGACCTGGTCAGTCTTCGGGCCTTCAAGGGGCAGGTCACGGCGCTGGTCATCTCCGTCCTGTTCATCCTGCTGGCGGGTGAGCTGGACCTGGGCAGCATCGTGGCACTGGGTCTCGGGGGGTGGTCTGTGGTGGCGATCCTGATCTTTCTGGTCCGCCCCCTGGCCGTCGCCCTTTCCGTCTGGCCTTCCATGGCGGGAGCGCGGGATCGTCTGGTCCTGGCCATGACGGCGCCCAGGGGCATCGTGGCGGCGGCGGTCGCATCGTTGGCCGCTCGCGACCTGGCAGGCCGCGGAATCGAGGGCGCCCACGCCATGGAAGGGCTGGTCTACCTCTCCATCCTGGCGACGGGGGCCTGGGCGACGGCTGGGGCGGTCGTTCTGCCGCGTCTGCTGGGATATCTTACGGATCCCTCCAGGAGGCGGGCCGTCCTGGTCGGGGAGAACGCCTTGACGACCGCTCTGGGCCACGCTCTCCGACGCCTGGACTGGGCGGTCGTCGTCATCGATACCGTGCCGTGGCGGCTCGAGCGGGCGCGGGCTGCGGGCTTCGAAACGGTTCTCGGGGACGCCCGGGACGCCATCACCCACGAGGAGGCGGGTGTCGAGGCCGACACGCGCGTGGTGGCCGGGACCACCAACGACGAGCTCAACCTCCTGGTGACCGAGCTGGTCCACCACGAGTTCCATGTGTCCCACCCGATCGCCGTTCTCCAGCGCCCCCCGGAGGAGCTGGGACGCCGCTCGCGGGCGTGGCTGGACCTGCTGGGTGGGCGGGCCATCGACGTCCCGAGATGGCTTCGGATGATCGAGGGGGGGCAGGTGGAGGAGATGGAGCTCGATCTGGGCCGCGAAGGAACGGCTCGCCTGTTGCTCCAGACGGAGCGGTCGCACCCGAATGATGTGCTCCGCCTGCTGGCCGTGTCCGGCGGCCGGCCTCGCTTCGGCGTCTCGGGAGAGCCTAGGGAGGAGTGGGAGCGCCTCGTCGTGCTCGTGGCACGGGGCCAGGCCGAGGAGATGCTGGCCCGGGCTCTCGAAAGCGCCGGCCCGGCAGGAGACCGTGGAGCTGCCGACGCGGGGGAGAGCATTCCGGGGGTCGAAGGTCATGGATGAGGGTTGCCGGCTTGCGGTGGCCGAGTCCGGAGGACGGCGTCTGGAGGGGCGGGTCCGCCGGGCGGGACGGGATCTCGTCGTCGTCGTCGAGGGTGGGACACCGCACGTGGGATGTGTCGTCCTGGCCGTCGGCCGGCACTCGACCGCCGATCCCGGAGAGCCGTCCGTCACCTCCTCGGTGCTGACGCTGCCGCCCCACAAGGAGGAGCCCGTGGCCCGGCGGATCGCCGAGGAGCTGGCCAGGCGCTTCGGCGGCGCCGTCGTCGTGACGGCCGGCATCCATGAGGACGGCCTGGACCCCGCCGGCATCGAAGCGTGGCTCCGGCTCGGCGAGCTTCTGGCCGGGCGTCTCGTGGAGCTCCTGGAGGAGTGATCCATGGGCCGCGGGGTTGCCGGCCCCGGTACGGGACACGCCCGAAGGGGGTGATTCCCGCCCTGTGTTCGGAGGGGAGGACACCCGGTGCACGGTGGCGGCGGTCCACCTTGGAGGAAACCCGTCCGAGGTGGCCGGCATAGGAGGTTTGAACGCAGCCGCCGGCTGCGGTTCTGCAGAAAGGGATGCCACCATGACACACGAAAGCCCCAAGGGCGGGACAATGCAACGGATCTCGCACCTTCTGGAAAAGCTCGCCTTCATCGCCCCCCTGGTCACACGGGTGACCCTGGGACTCGCCTTCATCCAGGCTGGACTGGGGAAGTGGCAGCACTTCGACCGCACGGTGCGGTTCTTCGATTCCCTGGGCATTCCGGCTCCCGCGGCCAACACGGCATTCATCGCCACCCTGGAGCTGGTGGGCGGAGCTCTCCTCATCGCCGGGCTCCTGACGCGGTTGATGTCGGCCGGACTGCTCTCGACCATGGTCGTCGCCCTGATGACAGCGGACCGGGCGGACTTCATGGGCTCGTGGTTGCCCCTCAGCCAGCTCTCTCCCACGGACGTGACGGCCTACACCTTCCTGGTGCTGCTCCTGTGGTTGCTGTTCTTCGGGCCCGGGATCGCCAGTCTGGATGCCCTGATCTTCCGGAAGGCGCGGGTCAGCGCTCCAGCAGGCTGAGCAGGCTGCGGACGTAGGCCGTGGCCTCTACGGTATCGATGCCGGCGGCCTCGAAGGCGGGGCGGCACCGGTCGGTGGCCCGCAGGTCGACGAGCTCGTCGGGGAGGGGGTCGCCGGTGGGCAGGATGCCGGCGGCTGCCAGGTGCTCCTCGAGCTCATCGAGCTTGCCGCGGCGGAAGCCGCGGAGGGCGCCGACGGCGGCGAGGAAGGCGCGGGGGTCGCGCCCGTGGCTCTCCACGAGCTGCTTCACGGCCTCCTCGTACTTGGCGCTGACGGCGCCGCTGGCCTCCACGTCCTTCCATGTGACGGGACGGCCGCGGCCCTCCCCACGGAGCGCGAGGGCCGCTTCGAGGAGGCAGGCCCTGGCGCGGAGGAGGGCGCGGTCGGCGGGATCGAGGACGCCGTCGAGCGCGCCGGACTCGAGGGCGGCGGTCAGCGGTCCCACCTCGGAGAAGCCGAGCTGCAACAGCCGGTGGACGGTTTCCAGCCGGTCGGGCAACAGGTGGAGCAGGTGCCACGCGCCGGCCGGACGCCACGGGTCGGGGGCCGGGATACCCAGCCGCTCGGCCCATGCGACGGCGTCCAAGCCGTCCGGGGGCGGCACCTCGGGGAGGGTTCCGGCGTCCAGGGAGAGGCCGGAGGCCCAGCCGGCGGCCCGCTCCGGCGGCGGGCCGAGGTGGAGCAGCGGTGGCTCGTCGAGGCCGGCCTCCTCGCAGGCGCGGCGCCAGTGTGCCGCCTCGGCGGGATCGGCCGTCAGGTAGAGGATCTGCCGTCCGTCGCGGACAAGCTCCAGCAGGGCGCCGGCGATCTCGCCGAAGCGGCGCGGGTCCGTGGTGGACAGCGCCTCGTCCAGCAGGAGGGGCAGGGGGCCGGCCGCACCCTCGGCTTCCTCGATGGCGGCCAGCCGGGCGGCCAGCAGCAGGTGGATCCGCGTGCCGTCGGAGAGCTCTTCCAGGGAGCGCCTGGCGCCCGTTCGCGTGTCCACGGCCGAGAGCGTGCCGTCGCCGTCCACCGTGAGGCGGAAGGCTTGCCGCGTAAAGGTGGAGAACCTCTCCTGCGCGCGCTGGAGCACGCGCGGGGTGTGCTCCCGGCGCTGCGCCTCCCGGGCGCGCTCCACGAGGAAGCGGGCCAGCACGGTCTCCATGGCGGCGTCGCGGTGGGCGGCGATGGCCCGGGCGGCCTCGGCGACCCGGGCGCGGGCCTCCTCCAGGGAGCTGCCACCCTCGGCCTGCCCGATGGCCGCCTCGATCTCCTTGATCTCGGCCACGATCCCCTCGTAGCGGCCCCCCTCATCCGCGTGGCGTTGGGCCAGCTCCCGGGCCTGCTGCTCGGTGAAGGTTTCGGGATCGAGGTTCAGGCGTTCCCAGGCGTCCTCCCGGCCGAGGTCGCTCTCGATGGTGGCGGCGATGGCGCGCTTTTCCCGTAAGCTGTTCTCCAGGTCGCGGTGTTCGGGAAGGGCTTCGAGCCGGCGATGCAGCTCCACGGTGTCCGGAGGATCGATCCCGACACGCTTCCAGAACCCGTGGAGCGCTTCCCCGGCCCCGTCGAGCTCCCTTCGCGCGCTCTGGAGATCTTCCTCGCCACGGGCGATCTCTTCCGTGAGGCGGTCGAGCTCCTTCAGACGGCCGGCGAGCTCCTCCACCATCGCGGCGGCGCCGTCGGCATCCGGGACGCCGGGCAGGCCGAGCTCCTCGAGCCACGCCCCGAGTTCGTCGAGCCCCTGGCGCAGCGCATCTCTCGCGGCGGCGATCCGCCCCTCGAGGCCGGCCAGGGCGTCCCGGGCCTCCACCCAGTGCCGGACGCGGCCGGCGGCTTCCATCAACGCCAGTTCCGGCAGCTCATCGGCGAGCCCCAGGGAGGTCGTCAGCTCGCGGACTCCGTCCCGGGCAGCCTCGAGATCCTGCCGTGCCTGCTCCAGCGCGAGCCGGGTGTCGGCGGCCCGTTGCGCGGCTTTTCTGGCCGCGAGTAGCTCGTCCCGTTCCCCCTCGGCGCGGTCGAGCCGCCGGCGGACCGCGGCCTGCTCCCAGGCCTCGGGCTCGAGGCCGGCCTCGGCGGCACGCCGTTGGGTATCGGCGAAGGACCGGGCGCCGGCCCCACGCCGGACAAGGCTTAGGGCCGCCAGGAAACCGCCCCCGGCGCCGAGGAGGAGCGGCCCCACCGCGAGGAGCCACCCGGCGACAACGGGCGGCAGGGGTGGCGGGCCCATGGGGACCCACCGGAGGAGAACGAGCACGGCGCCGAGTCCCACGGCTGCCCAGCCGGGCCAAGCCGGAACCCGCTCCACGGGGGCGGTCCGAAGCCAGCTCCGCAGGGCGTCGATGCCCCGTATCAGGCGGTCGGCGTCGGTACCGTGTGCCGTGCCGGCCCAGCTCTCCCAACTTTTTGCAGCAGCCTCGAGTTCCTGAACCCTGGACTGGAGCTCCTTCCGCCTCTGGAGCGCCCCCTCCAGGGTGGCGAGGACATCGGCGGGAAGCCGGTCCGGCGGTGCCTGCCAGGAGCCGAGAGCCCGCGCCGCGTCCTCCAGTTCCGCCCGGGTCCCGGCCGCCTGCTCGCCGAGGTCGGCGAGCTTCCGTTCGTGCGCCACGAGCTCACGGACCCGCTCCTGCCACGCCGCGACCTCGTGGGGCGCCGGGTGTCGGCCGGGCAGGCTGAGCTCCGCGGTCCTCTGCCGAGTCCGTCGTAGCCGGGTGGTCAGATCCTCCACCCGCCGGCCGGCGGCCTTGAGCGCCGTCTGCATCCGCTCGAGCTCCTCGATCTCGCCGCCATGGAGCCGTTCGAGCCCAGGGGGCAGGGCGTCCAGCCTTGTTCGCAGCTCCCCGATCTCGGCACGGACCCCGGCCAGCCTGGCGGCTTTCTCCGCCAGGTCGGCGAGCCCGGAAGCTCCTCGGGCTGCATCCCGTTGGTCGCTGAGCTCCGCGAGCCTCGACTCCTGGCGGACCAGATCCTCCGCCCTGCGCTCCAGCTCCCTAAGCTCCCCGCGCGCCGCCTTCAGCTCCTTTTGGAGCTCGCCAGTCCGCGGGGCGGTGGCCTTCAGGCGCTTCAGGGCCGCGTCGAGGTCGTAGCCGGCCATGAGCTCCACGGCCAGCCGGCGGGAGAAAGCCGTGTCGGCCTGGCTGCGCTCGAGCAGGGAGCGAAGATCCAGGGCCAGGAGGGGGCGAACCTCCGCCGGCGGCAGGTTGGGTGGGTCGGGCTCCCAGCGGACGCTGCCGAAGCGCAGGGTGGCCCTGTGCTCCCGCCCGCCGTCGTCCAGCACGACTTCGGCCAGGACCTCCCCGAGACCGCCGTCGGGCCATAGGGTGCCCAGGAGCACCCGGACGAGGGTGGACTTGCCCGAGGCGTTGGGGCCGAGGACGAGGTTGAGGCCCGGTTCCAGGGAGGAAACCGCCACACCGTCGGGCAGGCCCGGCGCCTGGTGGATATTCAGCTGGCGGAGGCGGATCACGGCGCCTCCCCATTGCCGCGGCGGTTCTTCAGAACGGCCCACAGGGCGCGTCGGGCGGCGGCCCGGAGGAGCTCCTTGGTCTCCGGGGGCGGCGGCACCTCGCCGCCCGTCCAGACGGCGCTCTTCCACGGCGCGATCTCTCGCTCGGCCGCCTCGAGCAGCTCCCGGGGTGGATCGTGCTCCAGTGCCAGGAGGATCCGTGCCAGCTCCCCGGCGGGGGTCGGCGAGGCGGCCAGCTGCTCGAGGTCCACTGCGGGCCGGGTCCGGTCCGTGATCCGCGTGATGACTAGGGGCGGGTTCTCGCCGGGGAAGAGCCGTTGCACCGGCTCCAGATCGAGGATTTCCTCCAGGGGCCGGCGGTCGTGGAGGCGGCCGGTGAGGGTCAGACGGACGGCCAACAACTTCAGCGGGCCGTCCGTCACCTCCAAGGAGGGTCCCAGGCGCTCGCGGATGGCCCGCCCCAGGCCGGCCAGGAGGGCGTCGGAATCCGCCGGTGTGTCGGCGCCGAGCTCAAGCTCCACGTTCTCGAAACGCACTGGCGAGAGCGGCACTTGGCGGAGGGTGAGGCCGCCGTCGAGCTCGAGCTCCCACGGGCCATGGACGCCGGTCTCGCCGGGATCCAGGGCCGGCAGGGAACCGAGGTAGCCCAGGGGCCTTGGGCCTTCGAGGGTGTCCGGGGCGTGGATGTGGCCGAGGAACCAGGCGTCCACGGATGCCTGCTCCAGCCGGTGGCGGGACAACGGCGCGTATCGGGAACCGGGAGCGTCGAGATCTCCGTGAACGACGCCGATCAGCCGGGCGCCCGGCCGCCGTTTCTCCAACGCCTGCTCCAGACCGGGGCCGGCGGCCGGATCGTCGAAGACCTGGGCCCGGGGGAAAGACCAGCCCACCAGGTCCACGGGGATCTCGTCCTCCCGCCCCGGGATGGGAACACATTCCCAGCGTCCCCCCCGGCCCAGGAGCGTGACCTCCGGCAAGCGGTCGGCCAGGCGGGGGAGCGCCTCCACGTCGTGGTTTCCGGCGACGGCGAACACCGGGATGCCGGCCTCCGCCAGCCTGGAGGCGCCCCGCTGAAGGTGGGCGTAGGCCTCGAAGCGGTCCCGGACCCCCTCGACCACATCTCCGGCAAGAACGACCGCCCGGTGGTTCCGTTCGATGGCCCAGGTAACGGCAGCGTTCCAGGCGGCGGATGCGGAGAGCTCGTGCGCCTCGAGGCCCAGGGCCGGGAGGACGTCCTCCAGCCCCGGCGGCCTCCGGCCCAGGTGGATGTCGCCCACGAGCAGGATCGGCCGGCTCATGCCGTGTTCCCCGGGCTCGAGATACAGGCTCTTTCCATGATCCACAACCTTAGCGCGGACGCGGGCGTCCGGTCCACGAACATGTAGAATCCGATCAACGAGGCGCTGCCCGGCGTGGCGCCGGATCCAGGAGGTGTTCCGTGGGTGACGATGTCAAGAGCTTTCTCGAGGTGCGGGATTTTCTGCTCGGCGTGGACAGCTACGACGAGGCGGTCCGGGGTTTCCGGTGGCCGGAGATCGAGCGCTTCAACTGGGCCCTCGACTACTTCGACGCCATGGCCATGGGCAACGAGGCCCCGGCGCTGATCTACGCCGATTCCGCCGGGACCGAGCGGAAGATCAGCTTCGACGAGATGCGCCGGCGCTCCAACCGCGTGGCCAACTTCCTGCGGGCCAAGGGACTGGAGAAGGGTGACCGGGTCATGATCATGATGGACCTGGCGCCCGAGATCGCCGAGATCATGCTGGGCATCATGAAGGCCGGCGGCGCCATCATCCCGGCGGCCACCCTGCTCTCGGCCCAGGACATCGGCGACCGGATCACCCGTGGGGACGTGCGCTTCCTCTTCTGCCACGCCCCCTTCGTCGAGCGCGCCTCCCGCGCCGGCGAGGCCCTGGGAGGCCTGCGCGCCAGGATCTGTGTTCCCAACCCCGACGGTGACTGCTCCGGTGCCGAGGGTTGGACCGCCTACGCGGAGGTGGACCGTTTCGGGCGGGACTTCGAGCCGGCCTTTCCGACGGAGGCCACGGACGACCTCTTCCTCTTCTTCACCTCGGGCACGACGGCCCAGCCCAAGCTGGTCATGCACTCCCACGCCTACCCCGTCGGCCATTTGACGACCATGTACTGGATCGGCGCGAAGCCAGGGGACATCCACTACAACATCAGCGCCCCGGGCTGGGCCAAGTTCGCCTGGAGCAGCTTCTTCGGCCCCTGGAACGCCGGCGCAACCATCTTCATGTACCGCCAGCCCCGCTTCTCGGCGCCCGAGGTGCTCTCCATGATCGAGAAGCACCGGGTGACCAGCCTCTGCGCGCCCCTCTCCGTGTGGAAGCTCTTCCTCGTGGAGGATCTTTCCAGGTACCGGTTCTCCCTGCGCACCATGGTCAGCGCCGGCGAGCCCCTCAACCCCGAGATCATCCGCCGGGCCAAGGAGGGAACGGGGGTCGACCTCCGGGAGGGCTTCGGCCAGACGGAGACCACGGCCCTGATCGGCACCTTCCCCGGCATGCAGCCACGGGAGGGGGCCATGGGTCTCGTGGCCCCGGGTTACCGGGTGGCCATCCTCGACGACGACCTGAACGAAGTCCCGCCGGGGACCGACGGCCAGATCGCCGTGGCAACGGAGCCCGACCGGCCCCTGGGCCTGCTCGGAGGCTATGACGACGAGCGCCGCAACGCCGAGATCTTCGTCGGTGGCTGGTACCTGACGGGGGACACGGCCTCCATGGACAAGGACGGCTTCGTCCACTTCGTCGGCCGGGTCGACGATGTCTTCAAGAGCCTGGACTACCGCATCAGCCCCTTCGAGGTGGAGAGCGAGATCATCCGTCACGAGGCGGTACTCGAGGTGGCGGTGATCCCCAGCCGGGACGAGCGGGACCGCCTCGTGCCCAAGGCCTACGTGGTCCTCAAGGAGGGCTTCGATCCGGACCGGGAGACCGCCCTGACCCTCTTCCGCTTCATCCGGGCGGAGATGGCGCCCTACAAGCGCCCGCGGATGTTGGAGTTCCTCGAGGAGTTCCCCAAGACCATCAGCGCCAAGGTCAAGCGGAAGGACCTCCGGGCCATCGACCGCGAGATCAAGGCCTCCGGCCAGCGCGGCCGCTGGGAGTTCTACGAGTCCGACTTTGCCGAGGAGCTCGACCTGCGGCGGTGAGGGGAGAAGGAGGGGAGCTGGGGGGAGAGACTCACGTGGCAACCGCTCCCAGCACGATCCCGGCAGATCCACCCCCTGGCGGAGCGGCTTGCCGCTCCGCTCCGGCCGGGATGGGACCTGATGCCAGCCTGGCGTCAGGCCCTACCTCCGGATCAGGTCGATGATGTCGCCGGCCTCCTTACCGAGGGCCTTCTCCACGTTGCGGTCCACGTTCAGCGGTGTGTACTCGACGGTGGTGCTCCATCGCGGTGCCAGGGTGTGGGTGGTGGCCAGGTCGTAGCAGGTGACGGTCAGGCGGGAGCGGTGGGTCTGGTCCGGGTTGCCCCCGGTGTAGGTCCGCTGGCTCTCGAGGCCGCTCCCGGTGATGCGGATACGGCCGGTTTCGGTGGTGGTGCTGCCGCGACCGAGGTAGTTGAGCTCGCGGCTCCCCAGGTACTCGACCCGAACGAGAACCAGGTTGGCGGCTCTCCCCCGGAGGCGCGAAAGGATGGCGTTGGTGGGAGGAGCCGGATCCTTTTCCACAAGATCCAGGGCCCTGGGAAAGTCGTCCAGCTCGGCGAGCTCGATCCCTGCCCTCGAGAGACGCTCCCTGAGGTAGCGGCCGGCCTCGCCCGCGGCGAGATCCTCACCGACCGCCAGGACGATGGTACCGCTGGAGACGGGAGCAGGAGGCTGGGCCGGGGCGGCGTGGGCGGCCGAGGAGGAGGAGGCCGCTCTGGCGTAGGCGGGCGAAACGGTGCCGCCTCCCCCCGTGGAGGAGGACGCCGTTCCGGCGTGGGCGGGGGGAATGGTCCCGCCTCCGCCCGTGGAGGAGGACGCCGCTCCGGCGTAGGCGGGCGAAACGGTCCCGCCTCCCCCCGTGGAGGAGGACGCCGTTCCGGCGTAGGCGGGCGAAACGGTCCCGCCTCCACCCGTGGAAGAGGACGCCGTTCCGGCATGGGCGGGCGAAATGGTTCCGCCTCCGCCCGTGGAGGAGGACGCCGTTCCGGCGTAGGCGGACGAAACGGTCGCGCCTCCGCCCGTGGAGGAGGCCGTCTTGCTGATTCCTGCCGGGCCGGAGGCGGCCTGCCGGGCCGGGGAGGCCTGGTCCTGAATCCCCTGAGAACCCGTCTTCCCCTGGATTGCCGGTGGGGGCGCTTGCCCTGGGGCCTCCTGCGAAGTCAATTGTCCCTGTTCCACCTCGACGCCACTGACGTCGGCGAAGCTCTGGGGCGCGGCCGCCACGTCGGAGGTCCCGGTGGCCTCCTCGGGGGTGGTGACGTTCTCGGTGGTGGAAGCCGTTTCGCCGCTCGTTCCGGAACCCAGGAGAGCCGCCACGGGCCCGGCGCCGAACTTCCAGGCGACGACGCCGGCCGCCGCCAGGCCGAGGAGCAGGAACAGCACCACGGCAGCGGCGACGGCCACGGTCCGTTTTTTCGCGGTGGGAGGGGGCGTGGCGGGGGCCACGGACGGCGCGGGGGCTTCCTGTGGTGGGGGCGGCACGGCGCCGGCACCCTCGCCGGGAGAGGCGGGGGGCGCCGGTGGTGGGGGCGGCGGCGGGGCCGCCGCCTGGCCCGGGCCGCCCTCCACGAGGCCGGGCGGTGTCCCCTCCAGCCGGGCCGGCGCGCCCGCCCCCGGGGCCGCCGCCCCCGACGCCCGGGGTGCCACCGCCGCCCGGCAGCGACAGCCCGCCGCCCCACCCGCCGAC
>CAZXXL010000037.1:0-18819 GCA_964644635.1 uncultured Thermoanaerobaculia bacterium
ACCCCTGTGCCGCGGGGGCTGCTCTGCGGGGCCGCCGGCGCGGCGGCGCCCCGGGCCGCCAGGCTGGGGCGGGCGCCCTCCCCACCCGCCACTGGGCGGGCCCAGCAGTGCCTGCAGGGCGTGTGGCCGGGGGCGGCTGCGGCCAGGCTGCTCGGCGAGGCGGAGGCCCCCCTGCCGTGGCCGGAGGGTGTCGTGCGGCGGCTGGCGGCCGAGCCGCCGTGGCGGCGGTACCGGCTCCTGGACCTGCTGACCTTCCTGCCCGAGCGCGTGCTGGCGAAGGTGGACCGGGCTTCCATGAGCCACGGCCTGGAGGTGCGCGTGCCGCTGCTCGACCACCGGGTGGTGGAGCTGGCGGCCGGCCTCCCGGAGCACCTGGCGCGGGGCAAGGGTCTCCTGCGCACCGTGCTCGCCCGGCTCGCCCCCGGCCTGCGGCCGTCGGGGCGGAAGCGCGGTTTCGAGGTTCCTCTGGGGGCGTGGCTGCGGGGGCCGCTGGGCGAGCCGATCCGGCGGGCCTCCCTGTGGGCGGCGCGCGAGATCGGCCTCGACGAGGGCTTCCTCGAGGCGGCCTGGGAGGAGCACGAGCGCGGCGCCGCCGACCACGCGGAGCGGCTCTTCGCCGTCGGCGTGCTCGGCCGCTGGTGCCGGCGGTGGCTGGCATGAGCGCAGGGTGGCCGGGGTGCGGTGCGGGGCGCGGGGAGATAGAATGAATCGCCGCCGGCGAACGAAGAACAGGAGGAGGGGGAGACCATGATCGTCGTGATCTCGGGAACCAACCGTGAGGGCAACAACTCCTCCCGGGTCGCCGCGCTGTGCCGCGGGATCCTGGAGGGCGCCGGTGAGAAAGTCGCGCTGCTCGACCTGCGCGAGCTCCCCGAGGCCGTCTTCCGGCCGGGTGCCTACGCCGCGAAGCCAGCCGCCTTCGAGCCGTTCCAGCGGGCGATCCTGGAGGCGGACGGTATCCTGACGGTGGTGGCGGAGTACAACGGGTCCTTTCCCGGAGTGCTGAAGTACTTCATCGACATGTTGCGGTTCCCGGAAAGCCTGGTGGACGTGCCGGCGGGTTTCGTGGGCGTGGCCGCCGGGGAGTGGGGCGGGCTGCGCGCCGTCGAGCAGCTGGAGATGGTCTTCCAGTACCGCCACGCCCATCTCTACGGGCGGCGGGTGTTCCTGAAGGGCATCGACCGTCTGCTGGACGAGGACGGCCGAATCACCGACCCCGCCCTGGCGGAACGCCTGGAAACGATGGTGCGCGGATTCGCGGCCTTCTGCCGCGACGTCAATCGCGGCGCGCGCTGAAAGGGTTACCGCGGAAGGAGGAGGACGGATGGCCACCACGGCGAAGGCAATGCTGGCGGCCCAGCGGTCGGAGCTCACCGAGCATCTCATCTACCGGCGCCTGGCGGCGAGGATGCCGGAGTCGAAGAACGCCGAGATCCTCCGGCGGATCGCGGCCGACGAGAAGAGGCATCACGACTTCTGGAAGGCCCTGACCCGCCGGCGGGTCCGCGTCAGCCGGCTGCGGGTCTGGTGGTACGTGTGGCTGGCCCGGGTTCTGGGCATCACCTTCTCGCTCAAGCTCATGGAGCGGGGCGAGTTCTTCAGCCAGCAGCAGTACGCCGCCATGAACGACGTGCCCGGGATCGACGCGATCGTGCACGACGAGGAGGAGCACGAGAGGGAGCTCATCGACCTCCTGCACGACGAGCCGCTCGAGTACGCGGGCTCCATCGTGCTCGGCCTCAACGACGCGTTGGTCGAGCTGACCGGGGCCCTCGCCGGGCTCACCCTGGCGTTCGCCAACGGGCGCGTCGTGGCCATGGCGGGCCTCATCACGGGCGTGGCCGCCTCGCTGTCCATGGCGGCGTCCGAGTACCTCTCGTCCAAGTCGGAGGGGGACGTGGCGGGGGGCGGCGCCAAGAGCCCCGGCAAGGCCGCCCTCTACACCGGGAGCGCGTACGTGCTCGCCGTCGTCCTGCTCATCCTGCCCTTCTTCCTGCTCGCCAACGTGTTCGCCGCGCTGGCCGCGACCCTGGCGGTGGCGGTGGCGATCATCGCCGCCTTCACCGCCTACATCAGCGTCGCCCGCGACGTGCGTTTCGCGCCCAGGTTCCTGGAGATGGCGGGCATCAGCCTCGGCGTCGCCGCGGTGAGCTTCGGCATCGGCTTCCTCGTCCGCACGGTGTTCGGCGTCGAGATTTGAGGGATCGTGTAGAATCTCCTTCACGCGACAAAAGGAGGTCAGCATGAGAGTACGCCGGTTCCTGACATGGGTCTTGCTGGCGGCGGCGATTCCGGCTTTCGGGATGGCGGACGTCAAGGTGGTGGAAAAACAGCACGTGGATGCCTTTTCGGTGATGGGGCGGACGATGCCCGCCCGTGACGCCACGATCACGAGCTGGATCGGCAAGGACAGGATGCGGGTGGAGCAAGGCCGGAACGTCATCATCATCCGGCTCGACCGGAAGAAGATGTACGTCGTGGAGCCCGGGGGCGCCACCTACAGCGTGATCGACCTGCCCATCGACCTGAAGAAGCTGCTGCCTCCCGGCATCGGCGACCAGATGCTGCAGATGATGAAGATGAACGTGACCGCCACCAAGACGGGCGAGACGAAGAAGGTCGGCCGATGGAAGGCCGTCCGTTGGAACATCGACCTGAGCTCCCCCATGGCCAAGGTGCACCAGGTCTGGTGGGTCACCAAGGACGTCAAGGTCGACCTGTCCTCCTTCGCCAGGATGGCCGAGACGATGCTGGAGCTGCAGCCGGGGATGGCCCAGGCGGCGAAGACGTTGAGCCGCATCGATGGCTTCCCGGTGGCCAAGGACACCGTCACCCAGATGGGAATGGGCGGGGGCGCCAAGATGACCTCGCACGAGGAGGTCGTCGCGATCACCGAGGGGACCCCCCCGGCCGGCGCCTACGAACCGCCGGCAAATGCCAAGGCCAAGCCCTTCAACATGATGGAGATGATGAAGAAGGGCAGGTGAGCCGGGTGCCCGAGGCGGGCCCGAAGCCCCTGCCGCCGGAGGTCCTGGAGGGGATTCGCCTGTACCGGGAGGGCCGCTACCACGCGGCCCACACGGCCTTCGAGGGCGCGTGGAAGACCGCGCGGGGGCCGGCGCGCGATCTCTACCAGGGTCTGCTCCAGGTCGCCGTCGCCTGCCACCATCTGGAACGCGGGAGCCCGGCCCGGGCGCGGACCATGATCCGCCGGGCGCGGGAGAAGTTGCTCCGCGTCGCCGGCATGAAGGTCGGCGTCGACGTCCCGGGGCTGCTGGCCGATCTCGACGCCATGGAAGGCGCCCTGGAGGCGGGGGAAACCGGGACGACCGGCTTTTCTCGGCCGCGGATGCGCCTTATCTGACCGAGGCGCCGACCCGCTCCAGCAGGAGCCGTGTCTTGCGCTCGGTGGGCCAGGCGAGGGCCATCAGGATGGCCGCCAGGACCACGAACCAGACCGTGGTCCGCGGCCCGGCGCCGGCCTCGGCGTTGATGAGGCCGCAGACGACGATGACCTCGAGGCGGACGAGGACCAGCAGGTAGGCGTTGCGGTGCTCCCGCAGCAGCTGGGACACGTCACCGTGTTCGCCGAACCGCTCCCGCACCCGCCGCAGCCTGCGGGCGGCCGCCCGGTTGACGGTGAAGGCGTACCAGAGCGCGACCGCGGCGGTGGCGAGCAGCACCAGCGGCGGGGAGATTCCGGGCACGCGGGCCCGCGGCAGGAAGAAGGCGCCGGCGCCAGCCGCCGGCAGGGTGAGCAGGAAGACGACCGCGAGCATCCGCATGGCGCGGACGTGCCGCGCGACCGCCTCGCCGATGGGCGCGTCGGGAGCCGGGCTCACGGTGAATCTCCCCCGGCGTCCCCGGGTCGGGCCGCCGCGGGCGCGGCGCCGCGGGGATCACGGAACCCCCACACGAGGCCGGCCCACGTGGCGGCGAGGTAGGCGTTCAGCGGGGTCTGGAGCCCGAAGCCCACCAGCTCGTGGAGGGCGCAGGCGGCGAGGGCGAACGCCGCCGCCGCCGCGGGATACCGCGCCGTGAAGCGGAGCCGCCGGATCCGCCCCGGGCGGAGGGCCGCCGCCAGCCCGGCCACCAGGAGGAGGGCGGCGGCCAGGCCCGCGGCACCGCCGTCCGCCGCGAGCTCGAGCCAGTCGTTGTGGGCCTGCTCCAGCCGCAGAGCCCCGGTCGGGGGCTTGTCCAGCCCGATGGCGTACCGGTAGGCCCCCAGGCCGCAGCCGGTGAGCGGGCTGCGCGCGGCCAGCGCCAAGGTGCCCCGCCACAGGTCGAGCCGGGTGTTGCCGCTGACCCCGTTGATGACCAGCAGCTCGTTGAAGCGGTCGTGCAGCGCCCCGATCCGGTTGAAGGCCAGGACCCCGGCGGCGACCAGGATGATCGCGCCGCCGGCCACCCAGGACCAGCGCCGGCCCGGCCGGCCGCGACGCCACAGGGGCAGGCTGGCGAGGCCGCCGAGGAGCAGGAAGACGACCCCGCCCCGGGAGCCGCAGCGGATGAGCGCGGCGAGCTGGATGGTGACGGCGAGACCGGCGGCGAGCACGGTCACGGCGGCCGGACGCCTCCCCTCGCCGGGAACCACCAGCCGCCGCGCGGCCATGGCCAGGATGGCGGCGGTGGCCGGGATGGTGAGCTCGAGCGCGAGCGCGAAGTGGTTGCGGTTGACGAAGGGCCCGTAGGGGCTGCCCCCGAGGCTGTTGACCCGGACCAGGAGCACGCGGCCCGGGAGGCCGCCTTCGGTGGCGAGCCCGAGGATCGCCGTCAAGAGGCCGGTGGCGGCGAGGAGGGTGAGGATGAAGGGGGGGCCGGTGCGGGTCGCCGCGATCCGCGCGGCGGCGACGGCGAGGATGGCCAGGACCACGAAGGCGGCGGCCGCCTCCACGGTGGCCCACGGCGCCACCGAGAGCGTCCACCAGCCCGGCGGCGTGAACGGGGCCAGGCCCGGCTGGATCAGCGCTCGCGCCGCCGCGGGAGCCGGGATGAGCTGGAGGAGGGCGAGGCCGGCGAGGAGCGTGCCGCCGCGGAGGGTCCACCGGTCGAGCCCGGCGAGGTCCCAGGCGTCGGCCGCCAGCAGGACGGCGAGGAGGGCGGTGGCGGCCTCAAGCGGCGGATCGACCCCGGCGAAGGCGACGGCGTTGCCGATCAGGATGCCGGCCAGGATCGCGCGCCGTCGGGTGGGGGCCATCACTCGGGGTTGGGGGTGAACCGGTACCCCACGCCGCGGACGGCGTGGATGTAGCGGGGTTTCTTGGGGTCGGGCTCGAAGTAGCGGCGGAGGCGGACGATGAAGTTGTCGATGGTGCGCGAGGAGGTCGAGAAGCGGTAGCCCCAGACCCGCTCCAGGATCTCTTCCCGGGAGACGACCTGGTTCTGCCGTTCCACCAGGAGCTTCATGAGCATGCATTCCTTCTCGGTGAGGTGGATGGTCCGGTCCCTGGTCCGCGCCTCGAAGGTCCGGAAGTTGACCGCGTTGTCGCCGAAGCGGAAAGTCTCGTTCTCCTCCGGCGTGTCCCGGTACCAGTCCTGGCGGCGGAAGATCCCCTGGATCCGGAGGATCAGCTCCTCAAGCAGGAAGGGCTTGGAGATGTAGTCGTCGGCGCCCACCTTGAGGCCGAGCAGGCGGTCGGCGTCGGAGGACTTGGCGGTGAGGAAGAGGATGGGGACCCGGCTCCCGGCGGCCCGGATCCGCCGGCAGACCTCCAGGCCGTCGAGCTTGGGCATCATGATGTCGAGGAGGATGAGGTCGAACTGGATCGAGGTCGCGAGCTTCAGGCCCTCCTCACCGTCGTGGGCGATGGTCGTGGCGTAGCCCTCGAACTGGAGGTTGTGGGCGAGACCCTCGGCCAGGTGTTCCTCGTCCTCGACGATGAGAATGTGGCGTTTCATGCTTGGTCCTCCACGACGCTCGCTCCTGGAAGTGTAATGCGGAACGTGGTCCCGGTGGAACCCGTGGACGCGACGCGGACGTCGCCGTGATGCGCGCTGACGATGGCCTTGACCAGGAAGAGGCCGAGGCCGGTGCCGGCGCTGGTCCGCCGCAGCTCGTCGCCGCCGCGGAAGAAGCGGTCGAAGATCAGCGGCAGGTCGGCCTCCGGAATGCCGGGGCCGTTGTCGCGCACGGTCAGGACGGCCCGGCCGCCGGCGGCCCGCAGGCGGACCTCGGCCCTGGGCGGCCGCCCGCCGTACTTCATGGCGTTCTCGAGCAGGTTCGACAAGGCGATGGGGAAGGCCTCGGGATCCACCCGGGCGGAGATGCCCGGCTCGATGTCCGCGTCGACCTCGCCGCCGGCCGCCTTCGCCCGCCGGAGGAAGGTGGCCACCGTCTCGTCGACCAGGGCGCTGAGGTCGGCATCCTGGAGGGAGATGGATCGGCGCCCGGCCGAGTAGCGGGTGACCTCGAGCACCTTCTGGACCAGGAGCTGCAGCCGCTCGGTGTCGTCGAACGCGTGCTTCAGGAAGCGCTGCGACGTCTCGCTGTCGGCGCGGCCGCGGAGCAGGGTCTCGAGCGTGAGCCGGATGGAGGCGAGCGGCGACTTGAGCTCGTGGGTGATGGCCGACAGGAAGTTCTGGTGTTGGCGCTCGAGCTCGACCTCGCGCCGGAGACTCTTCCACAGCAGGCCCATCATCACGAAGATGAGGAGGGCGAAGAAGCTGCCCTCCGAGACCACCATGACGATGTGGCGGCGATAGTCGCTGAGCACCGCCTCCCAGTGGGCGCGGGTGGGGCGGAGCTGGAGGGAGCCCAGCGGCGCCGGGAGGGCGACGCCGGGAATGGAGGGGTCGGGCCCGGCGGCCACGGTGTAACCGGGGGGCGGATCGAGGAGGCGCCGCGCCCACGCCGGGTCGGCGGCGGCCAGCACCGTGCGCCCCCGCCACGGGAGCAGGAGCTCGAGGCCGTCGCCGGCGCGCCGCCAGCCGGTGGTTGCGGCGGGCACCGCGGAGACCGCGAGCCCGACGAACGGCCGCGGCGGCGCCGGCGGGACGTGCTCGGAGCCGGCCAGGACCGTCGCCAGGCGGGCCTGGGCCGCGGCCAGGTCGCTGGCGATGGCGGCGGCCCGGGTGGAGCAGACGGCGGCCATGCTCGCGCGCTCGAGGCCCAGCCGCGCCCGGTTCTCCCGGATGGTGAAGATGATCCACCAGGTCATCTGGGCGTTGACGACGACGACGGCGAGCACGGCGACAACGAGGTGGCGCAGGCTGAGCGGACCCTGGCGGCGCATTCCTGGAGTATACCCGGACCGGGCGCGGGCCCTCCGGGGCCCCGATCGGCGTGGTGTATGGTGTTGCGAAGAGGACCATGGCGGGGGACGACAAGTTTCTTGACTTGAGCAGTCGTTTGGATAAGATGTCGCCCAACATCGGTTGACGGATCCCCGCGGCCGTGTCGGAGCTCAACGGTGGGAGGAGGTGGCGATGGGCCAGGACACCAGGGACTTCAAGCCCTCGCGTCGTTCTTTCGTGGATTGGTTCTTGGGAACAGCCTTCGGGGCGGTGGTCGTGTCGGCGCTCTACCCGGTATTCCGCTACGTCATGCCGCCGAAGGTCGCGGAGGCGCAGACCAACCGCGTGCTGGCGGGTACGGTGGCCGAGCTGAAGCCCAACTCCGGGAAGATCTTCAGGTTCGGGTCCAAGCCGGGGATTCTGATCAGGACACCCACCGGGGAGATCCGCGCCTTCACCGCCATCTGTACGCACCTCCAGTGCACCGTCCAGTACCGGCCCGATCTGCAGCAGATTTGGTGTGCCTGCCACAATGGTCATTACAATCTGAACGGCATCAACGTCGCCGGACCACCTCCGCGGCCCCTGCAGCCGTACAAGGTGTCGATCCAGGGCGGCAAGATCTGGGTCTCCAGGGAGGCATGAGCCGTGCGTATCTTCGACGCCGTCTACCGTTTCCTCGACGACCGCCTCGACCTGACCCCGCTGGTCGAGTTCGCGCGCCACAAGGAGGTGCCCAGGCACCGCTTCAGCTGGGCCTACTTCTTCGGCGGCCTGACCCTCTTCTTCCTCGTTGTCCAGGTCTGCACCGGCATCCTGCTGCTGCTGTACTACCGTCCCACCGCCGAGGCCGCCTTCGAGAGCGTGCAGTTCATCATGACCCGGGTCGCCTTCGGCTGGCTGATCCGCTCGATTCACTCGTGGTCGGCGAACCTGATGATCCTGTCGGCCTTCCTGCACATGTTCTCGGTCTACTTCATGAAGTCCTACGCCAAGCCGCGTGAGATGACCTGGTGGAGCGGTTTCGTGATGCTGGTCCTGGCCATGGGGTTCGGCTTTTCCGGTTACCTGCTGCCGTGGAACAAGCTGGCCTTCTTCGCCACCCGGGTGGGCACCGACATGGTGAGCAAGGTGCCCTTCGCGGGCGACTGGCTGCTCCACGTGATGCGCGGCGGCGAGGACGTGACCGGGGCGACGCTGACCCGGTTCTTCGGCATCCACGTCGCCGTCCTGCCGATGGTGCTGACCGCCTTCCTGGTGTTCCACCTGCTCCTCGTGCAGCGGCAGGGGATGCACGTTCCTGCCTCGGTCAAGGACGAGGCCGAGCGCCGGCCCGCCATCCCCTTCTTCCCGAACTTCGTGTACCGCGAGCTCGTGGTCTGGCTCGCAGGCCTGGCGGTGCTGGCGGCTCTCGCCGCCTTCTTCCCCTGGAAGCTCGGCGTCAAGGCGGATCCCTTCGCCCCGGCGCCGGCCGGGATCCGGCCCGAGTGGTACTTCCTCTTCATGTTCGAGACGCTCAAGAAGATTCCGGCCACGGTGCTCGGCATCGAGGGCGAGCTGCTCGGCCTGGGAGCCTTCGCCCTCGGCGGGCTCTTCTGGCTCCTGGTTCCCATTCTCGACCGCAAGTCGCAGCGGGGAGAACGCTCGCGGTTGTTCACGGCAATCGGGGTCGTGGTCCTGACGTACATCGCAGGGACGACCATACTGACGCTGGTGGGGGTGCTCTCGTGATGCGTGGAAAGCGTGAAGGGTTCGCCGGGTGCGTGATCGCCGTCGGGCTGCTGGTGCTCGCACCGGGTGCGGCCGGCGCGGGCCAGGGGGACGCCGGCGGGGCGGCCGGCTCGGAGGCCATCAAGGTGACCTCGGGCGGCACCTGCCAGAGCTGCCACCTGGAGATCGACGAGCCGAAGCTCCACGACCCGGCCGTCGGCTTCGATCACGACGTCCACAACCGGCCCGGCCTGGGCTGCGTCGCCTGCCACGGCGGCGATGCGAAGGCCGAGGACCCGGAGGACGCGATGAGCCCGCGGCGGGGCTACCGCGGCGTGCCGAAGCCGACGGAGATCCCCAAGCTCTGCGGCTCCTGCCATGCGAAGAGCTCGTTCATCAAGAAGTTCGCGCCGAATTTGCCCACGGATCAGCTGGCCCAGTACCGGACCAGCGTGCACGGGAAGCGAATCGCCGCCGGTGACACCAACGTCGCCACCTGCGTCTCCTGCCACGGCGTGCACGGCATCCGGCCGGTCAAGGATCCCAGATCGTCGGTGTACCCGACCCACGTCGTCGCCACCTGTGCAAAGTGCCACGCGGACAAGGCGCTGATGGCGAAGTACGACATCCCCAGCGACATCGTGGACAAGTACAAGCGCTCGGTGCACTTCGAAGAGCTCACGAAGAAGAACGACCTGTCCGCGCCCACCTGCAACGACTGTCACGGCTCTCACGGCGCCACGCCCCCCGGGGTGTCTTCGGTGTCCAACGTCTGCGGCACGTGCCACGTGCAGAACATGGAGCTCTTCCAGAAGTCGCCGCACGCGAAGGCGTTCCCGGAGATCGGCGTCGGCGCCTGCGACGCCTGCCACGGCCACCACGAGGTCACGGCCCCGGACGATACCAAGATCGGCGTGGGCGACGGGACCTTCTGCGGCCAGTGCCACGACGCGTCCGACCGGGGCGGGGAGACGGCCTCCGGGATCAGGGCCGCACTGGAGCTCGCGACCGGCACCCTGGAGCGGGCGCGGGCCGAGGTCGCGGACGCGGAGAAGAAGGGCATGTTGATGGAGGACGCGGAGATCAAGCTCCAGGAAGCCCACCAGGACCTAATCAAGGCCCGCACGGAGGTTCACCTGGCCTCGGTCTCCGCCGTGACCAAGCGCTCGGACGGGGCGGTGGCCGCCGCCAAGGCAGCCCTCGCCGAAGCCGCCCGGGCGCGCAAGGAGATCCGGTACCGCCGGCACGGCCTCCTCATCGCCCTGGTCCTGATTCTGATCGCCATGGTCACTCTCATGCTCAAGATCCGAAAGATCGAGAGCTGACGGGAGGCGGCCGGTCCGCCCGCCGCCGGCGCGCCGGCCGGGCGGAATGGTAAGGTTGGCGCGGGGGCGGGCGACGGTACAGTCATTCCTCGATCTGCACGCGTTCATCGAGTTCCTGCGCCGGGAGGGCGAGCTGGCCGTGGTGCAGGTTCCGGTGGACCCGCGGCTCGAGGTCGCCGAGATTCACCGGCGGGTGATCGCCGCGGGCGGCCCGGCCCTGCTCTTCGAGAACCCGGCCGGATCCGACATGCCGCTGGTGACCAACCTGTTCGGCACCCGGCGGCGGGCCGCGCTGGCCTTCGGTCCCCGGCCCTTCCGGTTCGTCCAACGGCTGGCCGGCGCCCTCCGGGAGCTGGTGCCGCCGTCGCCGGGGCGGCTGTGGCGGGCGCGCGATCTCGGGCTCGGCCTGCTGCGGCTGGGGACCCGGAGGGTGCGATCCGGGCCGGTCACCGAGGAGGTCTCGCGGTCCGTGGACCTGGGGCGGCTCCCGGTGCTGACGTCGTGGCCCGAGGACGGCGGCCCGTTCCTGACCCTGCCGCTCGTCTACACCGAGCATCCCGAGGGCCTGGGCCACAACCTGGGCGTCTACCGGATGCAGGTCTTCGGCCCGGACACCACCGGCATGCACTGGCAGATCGGGAAGGGAGGCGGCTTCCACTTCGCGGCGGCGGAGGAGCGGGGCGAGCCGCTGCCGGTGACGGTGTTCCTGGGCGGCCCGCCGGCCCTCATCCTGGCCGCCGTCGCCCCACTCCCCGAAAACGTGCCCGAGCTCGTCCTCGCGTCGCTGCTGCTCGGGCGGCGCCTGCGGACCGTGCACGGGATCGGTCCCCACCCGCTCGTCGCCGACGCCGAGCTGGCGCTGATGGGCGAGGTGCGGCCGGGGGAGCGGGCGCCGGAAGGGCCGTTCGGGGATCACTACGGGTACTACTCCCTTGTGCACGACTATCCCGTCTTCCATGTCCAGGCGATGGCGAGGCGGCGCGACGCTGTCTTTCCGGCGACGGTGGTGGGCAAGCCGCGCCAGGAAGACTTCTTCATCGGCGACCTGCTCCAGGAGCTGCTCAAGCCGTTTCTCGAGCTGGCCATGCCCACTGTGAAGGACTTCTGGTCGTACGGCGAGACCGGGTACCACGCCCTGTCGGCGGCCGTGGTCCGGGAGCGTTACCGCCGCGAGGCCCTGGTCTCGGCCTGCCGCATCCTCGGCGAGGGCCAGCTCTCGCTGACCAAGTTCCTCTTCATCACCGACCGCCCGGTGGACCTGCGGGACTTCCCCCGGACCCTCGAGCACATGCTGGCCCGGAGCCGGATCGAGAGCGACCTGTACGTGTTCGCCGAGACGGCCATGGACACGCTGGATTACACGGGGCCGGCCGTCAACCGGGGGTCGAAGGGCGTGTGGCTGGGGCTGGGGGACCCGGTGCGGGACCTGCCGCGGTCCTTCACGGCCGCGGAGGTTCCCGCCGGCGTCTCCGACGTGCGCGTGTTCTGCGGCGGTTGCCTGGTGGTGGGCGGGCCCCCGTTCGCCGAGGAGCCCGGAGCGGCCGACCGGATCGCCGCGCACCCGGCGTTCGCGGGCTGGCCGCTCGTGGTGCTCACTGACGAGCCGGCCCGTGCCGCGGCGGGCCCGGCGAGCTTCCTGTGGACCACCTTCACGCGCTTCGATCCGGCGGCGGACATCCACGCGGCGGCGACGACCGTGCGGGAAAACCGCGTCGTGCGGACGCCGCCGATCGTCATCGACGCCCGGCTCCGGCCCTCGTACCCGAGAGAGCTCTTCTGCGACCCGGCGACGGCGGCCCTGGTCTCGCGGCGATGGCGGGAGTACTTCCCGGGCGGAGGCGTGGAGATGGGGGACTCGGACCGGGCGGGCCTGGACTGAGGGTCGGCCCGGCGGCGGTGGTCCTTTGCCCGAACCGGGAATTGGTGTACGATAAGCGTCCCGGCGGGATTCCCCTCGGTGGGGGAAAGGGAACCGGGGCGGCGCCGGCGGAACCGCGGGGCGCCGGCTTTGAGCAGGGCTGCGACCCCATCGTCTAGCCAGGTCGAGGACACCGGCCTTTCACGCCGGCAACACGGGTTCAAATCCCGTTGGGGTCGCCATTTCCTTTCTCGGTGGAATCCTTTCCGGCGACGATGCGGGTCACAGCCAGAGCATGGCCACGGCGTCCAGGAGCCGCTGGGCCATGAGCCGGTTGTGGCGGTTGATCTCGTCCCGGCGGGGGATGACATCGTACGGATCCGGGGGGTCGTGCAGGGTGAGTGGCGGATCCTCGCCGAGGTAGCGGCGCCAGCGATCGACCCAGGCGTCGGGAAGCCTGTCGAAGACGGGCCTGCCGAAGAGCACCAGGTAGAGGATGGCCCAGAGCCGGGGCGTGGCCGCCAGGGAGTAGCCGCCGCCGAAGGTGACCAGGAGCCGTCCGCCGGCGTAGCGGTCCGCGTAGGCGACGATCTTTTCGAAGAGCTTCTGGTACCACTGCGTGGTGAGCAGGAGGTCGGCCAGGGGGTCCGAGTAGTGGGCGTCTGCGCCGGCCTGCACCACGAGCACGTTGGGCCGAAAGTACTCGAGCGCCGGCTGCGCCACCATGTCCAGGACCTCCAGGTAGTTGTCGCCCTCGGTGAACGGCTCCAGCGGCACGTTGAGCTTGAAGCCGCGCCCCATGCTGCGGCCGAGCTCGTGCGTCCACCCGGTGCCCGGGAACAGGTACTCCCCGGACTCGTGGAGGCTGAGGGTGAGCACGTGGTCGTCGGTGTAGAAGATCTTCTGCACCCCGTCGCCGTGGTGCACGTCGATGTCGAGATAGGCCACGGTGAGCCCGTGGGCGACCAGGTCGCGGATGGCCACGGCGAGGTCGTTGAAAAGGCAGAAGCCGGAGGCCAGGGCGGGCTGGGCGTGGTGCAGCCCGCCGCCCATCTGGAGCACCTTCGAGGCGCGTCCCTCGGCGATCATCCGCGCCGCGGTCAGCGTCCCGCCGACGATGCGGGCGGCCCCCGCGTCCATGCCGGCCGTGACCGGGTTGTCTGGGGTGCCGAGCCCGTACTCGAGCCTGGGGTCGGAGGGGTTGTGCCCGGCGTCGGCCACGGCATGGAGGTAGTCCGGATCGTGAACCGTCAGCAGCTCTTCCCGGGTGGCGGGCCGAGGCTCGACGAGGTCGACCGCCACCCCGGCGGTGCGCAGGAGATCGATGGTCATCTCGATCCGCAGCGGGCTGAACGGATGCTCGGCGTCGAAGGCGTAGGTGCCGTACTCGGGGTGGTAGATGGCTACTGGCATGTGCGGTACGGCGGCCAGACAACCTCGATGCCGCTGGCACAGAGGGCCTCCGCCAGCGGCCGGGACTCGATCGACGCGATACGCAGGACGAGCCTGGTGTTGCCGGACTTGTCCGGGTAGCTCAGGATCGACTGGATGTTGACGTCGCGCTCACTGAGCAGACGGGTGAGGCGGGCGAGCTCGCCGGGCCGGTCGGGCAGACTGACCTCGATCCGCCCCGAGGGCCGGTGCACGCCGGTGAGGCGAATCATGGCGTCGAGCAGGTCGATCCCGGTGAAGATACCCACCAGCCGGTCCTCCTCGAGGACGGGCATGCAGCCGATCTTCAGCTCGCGCATGGTGTGGGCGGCGACCTCGACGGGGTCGAGTGGATCCGCCGTGATGACCGGGTGCTTCATGACCTGGGCCACCGTGGCGGAGGGCGGGAACGGCTTTTCGGCCAGCGTGCTGGTGGCCAGCCGCAGGTCGCGGTCGGTGACCAGGCCCACCAGGCGCCCGCGCCGCACCACCGGCAGGTGGCGGATGCCCTTGTCGTTCATGAGCCGGTAGGCCTCCTGGAGCGAGGCGTCCGGCGAGGTCGTGATCGGGTTGGGGTGCATGATCTCTCGCACCAGCATGATCTCCTCCTTCAGCGGGCGGGACCCCCGGCCGAAAAGCCCTGGGGCGCGAGGCCGAGCTCGACGTCCTCGTGGACGACGGAGCAGGTGCCTTCGTCGGCCTCCAGCGGGGTGCGGATGCTCGCCTTCATGGCGGCCATCCACGGTACCTCTTCGATGAGCTGCGAGATCCGGCCCAAAAGCTCCGCGACATCCTCGCCGTCCCGGATACCGGCGGCCTCCACCGTTTCCTGGATGTCCCGGTCGGTCAGCGGCGTGATGCGGACCACCGGCCGGGCCTCCGAAGGGGAGATCTCGACCAGCGGCCCGAAGTAGCGGTCCGGCCGGACGGTGACCCTGATTCCGGACTCCGGGTCCGGGAAGGCCGCCACCGGGATCCCGAAGCTGCCGAGGATGCGTTTCGCCCGTTCCCCGCCGACCCACACCAGCTCGTCGCCCTCGCCGGCCGCATCGAGCGCGGCCCTGGCCTCGGCCCGGGCGACGGCGGCGTCGACATCCTCGTACCAGGCCAGCTTGCCGGGCTTCTTGCGGCGGAAGGCGGCGTAACGGACGACCTTGGCAAGGGCCTTGGGAGCCGACTCCGGGAACAGGTAGACGGGAAAGACGGGACGGGAGCCCGGCTCCTCGCCGTGCTCGGCCGGCACCGGCTGGATCGCGCCCTGCCAGCCCATCATGCACAGGAGCGTGGGCTTGGCGAAGCCGCTGGTCTTGCCGGCGCGGAGGTAGGCGCGGCGGATGGCCCGGGCCACGGGCTCCCCGGTGCACTCCCCGACGCAGGCGAAGCTCACCAGGAGAGCGTCGACGGCCTCGTCCTCGAGGGCGGTCCTGGTCGCCTTCTCGTACTCCTCCGGGTTCGTGAGCGGGCCGAGATCGATGATGCCGGGCCCGTCGAGGGCGAGACCGTGGGCCTCCGCCGCGTCGGCCAGCAGCGTCGCCACGCCGCGGGAGTTGCAGACGATGGCGACCCGGTTGCCGCGCGGGAGGGGCTGGTGCGTCAGCAACACGGCCACGTCGAACATCTCGTCCAGCGTCTCGGCGCGGATCAGCCCGGCCTGCTGGAACAGGGCGTCCACCTCCGTCTCGCCGCCGAAGGTTCCCCGGGTCCTGCCCGACGCCGCGACCTGGCCGGCGGCGCTGCGCGCACTCTTCACGCAAAGGATGGGCTTGCGGGGGGTGAAGCGGCGGGCGATGCGCGCGAACTTGCGCGGGTTCCCGAAGGTCTCCAGGTAGAGGAGGGCCATGTCGGTGTTCGGGTCCTCCTCCCAGAACTGCAGGAGGTCGTTTCCCGACACATCGGCCCGGTTGCCGGCGGAGACGAAGGTGGAGAAGCCGATGCCGCGGTCGGACGCGTGCTCCAGGATCACGAGCCCAAGTCCGCCCGAGTGGGAAAAAAAGCCGATCCTGCCGTGCGGCGGGATCTCGGGCGCCAGGCTGGCGTTGAGATGGACGTCGGGGTCGGTGTTGATGACGCCCAGGCAGTTCGGCCCGATCAGGCGCACGCCGTGCGCCCGCACCAGCTCCACCAGCTCCTGCTGGCGGCGCGCCCCCTCGGGGCCGGTCTCGGCGAAGCCGGCGCTGACGACCACCAGGCCCTTCGCCCCGGAGGCGACGGCGCGGTCGGTGACCTCGAGCACCGACTCCGCGGGCACCGCGACGACCACCAGGTCGACGGGCTCCGGCAGGTCCGCCAGCGACGGATAGGCGCGCACGCCGTGGACCGACTCAGCCTGGTTGTTGACCGGGTACACCGTTCCCGAGAAGCGCGCGTGGAGGATGTGCCGGAAGATCATGTTGCCGATCCCCGAGCTGTCCCGGGAGGCGCCGACCACGGCGACGGTCTTCGGGCGGAGCAGGGGAATCAGGGAGTTGGCGGTGGCGATCCGGTCCCGGATCTCGGCCCGCTCCCGGAGCGCGCCCGGCGCGTCGACGGGAAACTCGACGTGCACGATGCCGCTGTCGGCGGCCTGGTGGACGTCGAAGCCGGAGGACCGGAAGACGTTGATCATGGCCCGGTTTTCCCACAGGACCTCGGCCTCGAACTCGACGTAGCCGAAGGCGGCGGCAATCCCGGCCAGCCGCTCGAGAATGAGGGTGCCGATGCCCCGGCCCTGGTACTCGTCGTCGACGAGGAACGAGACCTCGGCGGTGCGGCCGTCCCCGTACCCGATGTAATCGCCCAGCCCGATGACCCGCTCGTTCTCCCCCTCGCCGGTGATGGCGAGGAGGCAGCCGCGCTCGGTGAAGTCGCCGCTGCACATCTCGACCACCGTCTCGTGCGGAACCTGGGCGACGGCGGCCATGAAACGCATCTGCAGGGTCTCCTGGGACACCCGGCCGAGCAGGTCCTCGACGGTCGGGACGTCCTCGGGCGTCGCGGGCCGGAGGAGCACCCCGACGCCGTCCTTGAGGAGGACGTGCTCGCGGTAAGCCATCCCCTCCGTAATGATGCGGAACATGAATTCACGCTACCACGACGGGTCCTGGTTGTCACCAGAAAAAACGGCCGGGCCCGACGGGCCCGGCCGTGTCACGGCGTGATGCCGGAAAACGAAATCAGGCGAGAGCCTTGATCTTCTCCACCACCTCCGGGTTGGCCAGCGTCGTGGTGTCGCCGGTGTCCTGACCGGACGCCACCGCCGCCAGCACGCGCCGCATGATCTTGCCCGAGCGGGTCTTGGGCATGTCGGGCACGATCCAGACGCGGCCCGGCTTGGCGATGGGACCGATCTCCTTCGCCAGGGTGTCGGAAACCTTCTGCTCGATCTCGTTGCTGGGTTCGATGCCCGGCTTGAGGGAGATGAAGACGTGGGGAACCCGGCCCTTGATGGGATCCGGCACCGGGACGACCGCCGCCTCGCCGACCTCGCCGACCATGAGGGCTGCGGACTCGAGCTCTTTCGTTCCCAGCCGGTGGCCGGCGACGTTGATCACGTCGTCGATGCGGCCCAGGATGCGGAAGTAACCGTCCGGAGCCTCCACCGCGCCGTCGCCGGCGAAGTACGGCCAGTCGTGCCAGTCCTTGCTGTTCTTGTCCTTACAGTAGCGCTCGTAGTACTGCCTCACGAAGCGCTCGTCATCGCGCCAGATGGTCTGCATCAGGCCCGGCCACGGGTTGCGGATGACGACGTTGCCGGCCTTGTTGGAGCCCCGCGGCAGCGGCTGGCCGTTGTCGTCGAGAATCTCCGGGTAGATGCCGGGCACGCCGGGACCGGCGGAGCCGGGCTTCATCTTGTGGATCGCCGGCACGGTAGAGCACAGGAAGCCGCCGGTCTCGGTCTGCCACCAGGTGTCCACGATCACGGCCTTCTTCTTGCCGACAACATTGTAGTACCAGCGCCACACCTCGGGCTCGATGGGCTCACCGACGGTGGTCATGTGCTTGAAGTTGTAGTTGTACTTGGCGGGCTCGTCGGGACCGACCCGGCGCAGGGCGCGGATGGCCGTGGGCGAGGTGTGGAAGATGTTGACGTCGAGCTCCTCGGCGACGCGCCAGGGGCGGCCGGCGTCGGGATGGGTGGGCACGCCCTCGAAGATCACCGAGGAGGCGGCCAGGGCCAGCGGCCCGTACACGATGTAGGAGTGGCCGGTGATCCAGCCGATGTCGGCCATGCACCAGTAGACGTCCTCGGGGTGGATGTCCTGGATGTACTTGGAGGTGCCGGTCACGTAGGCCAGGTAGCCGCCGGTGGAGTGCTGGGCGCCCTTGGGCTTGCCCGTGGTGCCGGAGGTGTACATCAGGAAGAGTACGTCCTCCGAGAGCATCTTCTCGGGCTCCACCTTGACCCCCAGGTACTGGGGCAGGAGGTCGTTGACGATGAAGTCGCGGCCCTCGACCAGCGGCGTCTGGGCGGAGTACTTGCCGGGGTAGCGCTGCCAGATGAGGACCTTGTCCACCTTCTGGCCTTCCTTCTCCGCCTCGGCCACGGCGATGTCGGCCTTCTCCTTGTGATCGAGGAGCTTGCCGCCGCGGTAGTAGCTATCCATGGTGATCAGGACGTGGCTCTGGGAGTCGACGATCCGGTCGGCGCAGGCCTTGCCGGAGAAGCCCGAGAAGACCTGGGAGTGGATGATGCCGAGCCGGGCGCAGGCCAGCATGGTGATCGGCAGCTCCGCCACCATGGGCATGTGCAGGGTCACGCGATCGCCGCGCTTGAGGCCGCAGAAGTCGCGCAGGAGGGCGGCGAACTCGTTGACCTTGACGTAGAGCTCCTGGTAGGTGATGTGCTGGATGGCCTCGTTCTCGGGCTCGGGGACGAAGTGGAGCGCGGTCTTGTTCTTGTACTTCGGCAGGTGGCGGTCCACGCAGTTGTAGCAGGCGTTGATCTTGCCGCCGACGAACCACCTCCAGTACGGCGGGTTGCTCGTGTCGAGCGTGGTGTGCCAGTACTCGTACCAGTCCAGCATGTCCGCGTACTCCTTGAAGCAGTTGGGAAAGTTCTCCTCCCCGAACCGCTCGAGGATGTCCTCGTCGGTCATGTTGGCCTGGGCGATGAAGCTCGTGGGCGGATCGTAGTACTCCTCTTCTTTCCAGTGGACGGCGATCTGGGCTTCGGTGACGTCCACTTGTTCCTTCTTCTCGTCAGCCATGGTGATTTCTCCTTTCCGTTTCCTAGAATTTGTACAGGGCGCTGAGGGCGATCTGGTTGCCCTTGGTTTCGGTGGA
>CAZXXL010000038.1:0-18704 GCA_964644635.1 uncultured Thermoanaerobaculia bacterium
CGCCCGGGCCACGTTCTCCAGCACGTTGACCGGCGTCTTGCCGTCGAAGGCCCGCTGCCCGGTCAGCATCTCGAAGACCACCGAGCCGAAGGAGAAGACGTCGGACGCCGGCCCGATCTTCTCGCCGGTGGCCTGCTCGGGCGACATGTACGGGCAGGACCCGAGGACCATCCCGGTGGTCGTGAGGGTGGTCTCGGGCACGCCGTCGGCCTGCAGGAGGCGGGCCAGCCCGAAGTCGAGCACCTTGACGTGTCCGCCGGGAGCGATCATCACGTTGGACGGCTTGAGATCGCGGTGAACGACCCCGGCGGCGTGGGCGGCGGCGAGGGCGTCGGCGATCTGGACGGCGATGCGAACGGCCTCCTCCGGGGCCAGGGGACCGTCGTGGAGCTTGTGCTCCAGGGAGACGCCCCGGACGAGCTCCATGACCAGGTACGGCACCTCGGCGCCGTCCTCGCTGCGGACGGATCCCGCGTCGAAGATGGTGACGACGTTGGGATGCACCAGGCGCGCCATGGCCCTGGCCTCGCGCTGGAAGCGTTTCTTCACCTGGCCGCTGGGCAGGTGATGCTCGGAGAGCAGCTTGACCGCGACCTCGCGCTCGAGGACCTCGTGCCGGGCGGCCCACACGGTTCCCATGCCGCCGCGGCCGAGGATCTCGACGAGGCGATACGCCCCCAGCACATCTCCGGGCTTGAGCTCGTTGAGCATCGGGTCTCCAGCGACCATGATACGGCGTCCGGGCGCGACGCTCCACCGGACCCGGCGCCGGCCCCGCTTCAGGGGGCGCCGTTCGCGCCGGCTCCGCCTCCGTCGAAGTCGACGACATAGCGGCCGTCACGCATCAGCGCCGGCCGGGCGCCGCCGGTCTCCTCGAGCTCGACCGCCTCGACCCGGACCCGGGGCTGGATCGCGGGCACGTAGACCCTGTCCTGGTGAACAACCGCCTCGGGGGTGGAGAAATCGGCCGCGCCGACGGCGCCGCCGAAGTGATCCGAGCGGCCGAAGGCGACATGGAGACCGAGCTTCTCGTCGAGCAGGACCTCGCCCACCGGCTCGATCCCGAAGCCGGCCAGCACGCCGAGCCCGAGCTCGGCGATGTTCCCGTAGGCCGGCTCCGCCGCGATGCGGGCCGCCTCCCGCCCCGCGACCTCCCCGCCGCCGAGCACCTCCACGGCGCGGTTGCCCTCGATCCGGTACACCACGACCTCGCCGTCGAGCTCCACCGGGAGAGTGCCCGCCGAGCGGCTCGGATCGCCGTCGAGCTCTCCCTCGTACGGCACGATGTAGGCCTCGCCGGAGGGCAGGTTGCCGGCCGTCCCGGGCTGGGTGAGGAGGCCGCCGGATGCGTGGGCCGTCCGGTGCCTGAGATCCAGGGTCAGGGAACGCCGGGATCCGCCCTCGACCCGGAAGGAAAGCAGCGCCGACTGCGCCCGGTCGAGCAGGGCCTTGAGGATCATCACCCGGCGGTTGACCTCGCCGTAGTCGAGCCTGAGCGCCGGGATCATGGCGCGCGAGAAGCCGGGCAGGGTGGCGGCGCGAAAGCCGAAACGGGGCGCGTTCAGCTTGAGGGGAGCGGTGGCCGACAGCTCGGTGGGCGCGATCAGGATCTGCCGGGTTGCGAAGATCTCCGTGAAGGGGACGCCGAGGCCGGGGTCGAGGTCGTCGGCGGAGGAGGAGGGGAGGGGACCCCCACCGTGACGCCACGCCGTCGCCGGGAGGTCGGCGTTGTTCGTGCGCACGTTGCGGTAGACGAACAGGTCCGCGTCCAGCCTGTGGCGGCCCCGTTCCCCGGCAAGCAGGCGCGCCCAACGGGCGGCCAGCCCCCGCCGCTCCCGCCACGCGGGCGTGTCCGGGAGGGCGGCGTCCGGCAGGTCCGTGATGATCGCCAGGCCGCAGTCCGCCGGCCCCGGACGCAATGACGATCAACCCCCTTCTGTCATCGCGAGGAGCCGGGCGCAGCCCGGCGACGTGGCGATCCCTGACAGCGTTGGAGCGTGCTGGCCAGTGCTCCGGGAAACGCTCCGGGCGTGGTCAGGTCCCTTCCTCCGGCCCTGGCGGGCCCTCGCTCGGCACGCCGTTTCACCATCAGCGGCGGGGCCGCCCGGTGTCGCGGAAACGCTGCGACCCCTACCGGCTCCGGCCTCCTTGACGCCCCGGGGACGGAGCGTGACAATGAGATAACGAAGCGCTCTTCCAGGATCCCCAGCACGGCGTTTCGTGGTGGCGTGGTGTGTATAACCGGTTTATAATCAACGACCTGCATGACAGATCAACCTGCGGTAGCCGTGGATTCCCGTCAGGCTTTCCGGCACCCGCGGCTCAGTCCCTCCGGTCGAGGGGGCTCACCGCCCCGCTCTTTCCCATGTGACGAGGATGGCCTTTGCCGTGGAAAAGGACGAAGCGCTTGACCCAGCTCACGGAGGCCTGCTCGGTTCGGTAACTGAGATGGCGGACCCTGGCGGCCTCCCGCGCCTCGTCCAGCACCTTCCGCCGCCACGCCGCGGATGAGGTGTTTGCGCACATCGCTTATGCTCCTTCCGCAGCGTGGATCGGGAAGTAACATCATGATATCATACGACTTGGAGGCACACAACCGAATGACCCATAACACCCTGCTGCGAAACAACACGTCACTTCGGACGCATATTTAGTAGTTATGGTTCAGAAAATGAATGAGAAGCAAAGATACAAACCCCCAAAAACAAGTGCAGGCGATGCTATCCATGCAGTTGCGAGAGCTGGGCTCGGAGCCATCCCCGCTGCTGGTGCAGCTGCTTCCGAACTATTAACCGCCATAGTCACTCCACCGCTTGAAAAAAGGCGCAGTGAGTGGATGGAAGAAGTTGGAGAAGCACTGCGAAGGCTTGAAGAAGAAATCGGTGTGGTGTTGGAATCGCTCCAAGAGAATGATGAATTTATTGATGTTGCGGTCGAGGCAACTCAGATTGCCATAAGAACAAGCACCAAAGAAAAGCGAGAAGCACTAAAAAATGCAGTTTTGAATTCAGCATTGCCCAATTCCCCCGAAGAATCTCTCCAGAAAATGTTCCTTTCATTCATTGACACATTAACCGTCTGGCATCTGAAGCTTCTTGATTTATTTAATGATCCACCGGCTTACATTCAAAGACACAATATACAGTTTGGCAATATTTCGATGGGAGCAATGAGTCACCTCGTTGAAACTGCATTCCCTGAATTGAGAGGAAAAAGGGATTTATATGATTTAATCTGGAAAGATCTGTATTCAAGAGCCCTTGTTAATACAGAAGGCTTGCATACTATGATGACACGGAGTGGTATCTTATCCGAGCGTACTACACAAATCGGTAAATTGTTTTTGGATTATATTAGGAGTCCGATTGGAGAATGAACCATGAACATAGGGTGCAGATGATCGCCATTTCGCTGCGGCTTGCGGCCTTGCTTCATGGTGGCAAGTGACCCTGGACGTTAGGCATCTTATGACTACAGCTCCGAAAGCATTCATCAGTCACGCATCCGACGACAAGGATCGGTTCGTGCTTGGATTTGCGACAAAGCTCCGCGAAAAGGGCGTCGATGTCTGGCTTGATCGGTGGGAAATCAAACCGGGAGACAGTCTCGTCGACAAAATCTTCGAGGAAGGAATCCGCAACGCCGACGTCTTCATAATTGTTCTTTCGTCGGCTAGCGTCGTGAAACCGTGGGTCCGTGAGGAATTGAACACAGGTGTTGTCAAACGTATTGAAAGATCCTGTCGCCTAATACCCGTCGTTATCGACGACTGTGACGTGCCGGAAGCGCTCAAGCATCTCTTGTGGGTCAAGATTCGCGACCTCAATGATTACGAATCCGAGTTGAATCAAATCGTTAGCGCAATTTTCGGATCAACGGATAAACCCAGGCTTGGTACCTCGCCTAAACACGCGGCCACTTCCGTCATAGACTATTTGCCCGGCCTGACTAAATCCGACAATTTGGTATTCGCAGCACTCTGTCGACAGTATTTCAAGGTTGGCGAACAGCTTTTTGACCCGACCGAAGCGTATCAGGAATTGAAATCGCTTGACCTGTCCGATGAAGACATCCGCGAGAGCCTCGAAATTCTAGAAGGCAGAGGTTACATCGGGACTGAACGCGTGCTCGGTGGGCAAATCGTTTTGGTGCGCATGTGCCCTTCATCCGCTGATGCGTTTCTTCGCCACGATATGGGGGATTACGAGCAGGTTGTCGCTACGCTTGTGTCGAAGATTGTTAATGAAGGAATTGCTACAAACTCAGCTCTTCATCAGCAGACGGGCGTTCCGTTATCCGTCGTAAACCATATGCTCGAGTTTTTCGAGGGGCGCGGCCTCGTGAAGTTGGTCAAGGCTCTCGGTGGGTTTCGAGAGGTGGTCGATGTGTCACCCGAGTTCAAGCGTATTCTCCGATGAAACGATGCCTAAAAAAATCGCTAAATAGAGGTAAAGGTGCCAGGAAGGTAAAGGTGCCAGGTCCGGTGATTGGCGTAACTCGGCCCCTTCCACGATCCGCCGTGCCGTCATGCTCGGCGACGGCCTGGAACGATGGCCCGGGTTGCAGGCTTCACTCGGCTTCCGAGCTGCTCCTCCACAGCTGGCTGGCGGGTTGCCTCACATCCCTACGCCGATCCAAGCCCCTTACTTGGTGGCATCAGCTCGGAGGACACCGCCGCGGAAGACACCGCAGCCGACACACGCGTTCCTAGCTTGAGCGGTTTTGCCGTCTGGAAACGCCCACCTGTTGGAGTAACCTATGTTTCATGAAGATATAGGGTGATTAGGGGATCATGCCCTGCGGTCACCCAACAGGTGGGACACATGAAGCATACCGTAGCCCTCAGCCAGGAGAGAAGAATCACGGGGATCGAGGTGACCTCGGACACGCTGACGAGCCGTGTCGGCTTGGCGCTGTTCGCTCGATACCTCGACCGGATCCGGCTCGGTTGGTTCTTGAGCCGCTGGCTCGGACCGTTGCGAAGGAGTGCAAAGGGGCTGCCGGCAGCAGAATGTGTCCGGCAGATTTTGCTTTTTCTGATCGATGGTACGTGCCGCCATCTGACGCACTTCGACAGGCTGAAGAGCGATGCCGGGTATGCCGCGACAATCGAGCGCCGGCCTGAGGACCTGATCTCCTCGCATGCGGTGAAGCGGTTCATCGGGAGCATCGGGTTTGGCCGGATCTGGCTGCTTCGTCGGCTGCTGCAGGAGATGTTCATCTGGCGGCTCTGCCTGGCTCAGCCGAAAGTCGTGGTTCTTGACCTGGACGTGATGGTGATGGACAACGACGACGCACACCAACGCCAGGGGGTGAGGCCCACCTACAAGAAAGTGAAGGGCTTCGCACCGCTGCAAATGGCGTGGAACCGGATGATCGTGGATGCCGTATTCAGGGCGGGTCACCATCACAGCAACCACAAGGACTCAACCGAGAAGATGGTCGAGCATGTCGTGCGGTTGATCCGCCGCCGGTTCTCCAAGACAGTGCCGATTGTGATCCGGCAGGATGCGGGGTACTGCGACCAGAAGCTGTTTGAGCTGTACGATGAGCTTGGAGTTGGATATGTCAGCGGTGGCAGGCTTTGCCCGGACATCAAGGATTTCATCGCAGGACACCGAGCCTCAGCCTGGGCCACCTACGTCAACGACCGTCAGGAGTGGAGCTTCATCGAGTTTGGCGACCGACGCAAGAGCTGGAAACGAGCTCGTCGTGCGCTGTTCTGCCGCCCGACCTACGAGGATCGCCAGATGCTCCTGGAGTTTGCCAGGCCGGACACACTGATCTACACGAACATCGGAATGGGTTTGGCGATCGACCAGGCCCTCGTCGATGCGGGAGCGGGGCACTACCTCGAAGCGACAGGGATCATCGAGGCCTACCACGGCCGTGGATGTGACGAGTTGGTCCACCGGGCATACAAGGACTTCGTTGACCAGCGGTTGCCGTTCAAGGGCTTCCGGCAGAACACCGCCTACTACTACCTGACGTTGCTGGCGTTCATGCTCTTCGAGGCGTTCAAGTCCGATGTCAGCGAGCCCGTCGTCCCCGAGACCGCGTATGCCACGACCCTCCGACGCAAGCTCATCGACGTCGCCGGCAAGATCGTCAACCATGCCGGCAAGATCGTTCTGAAGGTCACCCAGACAGCGTTGGACTGCCTCCGCCTGGATGAGATGTGGCGTCTGTGCTCGTCTCCACCGCCAATACCGCAGCCAGCCTGACGAGCTCGACCTCAGCGACTGATTCACAACCCGATGCGCTTGCGGATGGTGTGCCATCACAACACGCTCTTGAGACGATTCTCATTTACGTTTCCGGCTCAGGCTGATCCGACCGCTCCCGGTAGCTCGTGACCGGCCCCGTACGTGCCCCAATCCCACCCCGCCCACCCCAACCCTCCCCTCCCAGGGCCACGAACAGACAGAATCGCTCAGATTAGGTCCAAATCTTGGCGAACTTTCAATCTCCGGGATCAACTCCAGCAGTGGGCGCCAATCTTCATCAGTGAGGGTGTTGATCCTCCTTTCACACATCTCTTCATCTACGAACATGTGGCTGCTTCCCCCTTTTTCCCCAAAACAGCGACCAGCCCGCAGCGAGGAGGCGTGTTGCCGCGGGTGTCATAACGCACCCGGGCGCCCCTATTCAACTCCCATGATATCGCCAACTTGGCGGGCCAACCAGCCTGCGGAAGAAGATCGCGATCGGAATCGCTCTCCGGGTTGGCGTCCCACAATTTGTGGGCAGACGGGTCGACTCCGACGGCATGCGTCCCGAGGCGCGCCACCTTGGCGCCGGGAAGCGCCCGGGCCGGTGGGACGGGCCGTTTCACGCGGCCGAGGGGGGCGTGTACAATCCGACGTTGCAGGGCCACGGCCGCGTCGGAGGGCGGATGGACGACACCGGACAGGTCGCAGGCAGGTTGAGCGAGGCCGTGGAGGCCGGAGACTGGGAGCGGGTCGAGGAGCTCTGGCTCGAGGCGCTGGACGCCGACCCGATCCCCATCGACGACCTCCTCGAGGCCCGGCGCGCGGCCTGGAAGGCGGGCCGGAAGACCCTCGCCCGCACGCTGTTGGAGCTCCTGGCGGAGGCCCTGGAGGGGCGGGGAGATCACGCCGGCGCCCTGACCGCGCTGAGCGAGCTCATCCGCCTCACCGACAAGCCCGGCGCCGGCCTGGCCGAGCGCCTGGAGAACGCTCTCCGCGGGGCGCGGGCCGGCTCGCCGTCGCTGGAGGCGGTCCTGGAGAGGCACCCGCTCCGCTCCGCCCGCCGGCCGCTCGAGGTGCTGGCCGTCGTCGAGCGCTGGCTCGATTACGACGTGGGCACCGTGGTCGAGGTTCGCGGCCAGGGCGTCGGCCGCATCACCGACGCCAACCTGGACCTCGACACGTTCAAGGTCGAGGTGGGCAACGCACGGCCCGTCTCGGTGCCCTTCGGCGCCGCCGACAAGTACCTGCGCCGCCTCCGGGAGGGCGGGTTCCTGTACCGCAAGGTGACCGACCCGGAGGCCCTCCGCGAGCTGGTGGCCGCCCACCCGGGCGAGGCCTTGGTGGAGCTGCTGGAGGATCTCGAGGGTCCGGCGGACGTGGCCGCCATCAAGGCCGCGATGGAGGGCATCCTGCCCCCGGCGCGGTGGACCGCCTGGTGGGCCAAGGCGCGCAAGCACCCGCGGGTGCTGGTGTCCGGCTCCGGATCCAGGCTGCGCTACCAGGTCAGCTCCTCCGCCGACGAGGCCGCCGAATCCCTCGTCGAGGCCCTCCGCAACGCCGCCCCGCGCCGGCGCCTCGACCTCGTCCGCCGGCTGACCGCCCGCGGCGACGCCTGGGCGCGCCGGGCGGCGGCGATCCTGGAGACCTCCCTGGGCGAGCTCGAGGGGGTGGATCCCGGCACGGCCTGGGAGACCGCGCTCGCCCTCGCCGGCCTCCCCGGCGGGAGCGCCGCCGCGGAGGAGTGCCTGCGCCGGCTCGTCCGCGAGGTCCAGCCGGTCCGGCTCCTGAGCGGCATCGAGGACCGGGCCGCCCGGCTGCGCGCCCTCGAGGCCGTCCGCGAGACCCGTCCCGACGACTGGGCCGAGGCCTGGAGCGAGTGGTTCCTGGAGGAGGAACATCCGGCGGTGCTCGACCGGATCGCGGCCGCGCTCGAGGAGAGCGGCCACAGCGACCGTCTCGAGGACGTGCTCGAGGCCGTCTTCCGCAACCCCCGCCGCCACGCCGCCCGCTTCATCTGGGCCTGCGAGGCGATGACCGACGACGACGCGCCCGGGATCCTGCGCCAGCGGATGACGCCGTCGGTGCTGGAGCTGCTGCCGGACACGCTGACCCGCAAGGACTTCGCCCGCTTCCGCGCCCGGGCCAAGTCCCTGCTGGACGGCGGCCGGGCGGCCATCCGCATCATGCTCGAGAGGGCGACGCCGGAACAGGCCCAGCGCTTCGCGGAGCGCATGACCCGCATCTCCGGCCTCGAGGACCGGCGCCTGCGGCTGGTGCAGCAGGCGGCCGCCCAGCGCCGGTCGGCGGGCGCCGCGCGGGAGGAGGCCCCGGCCTTCGTCGCCACCCGCTCCGCCATCGAGGCCAGGCAGGCCGAGCTCAAGCGCCTGCTCGAGGTCGAGATCCCGAAGACGCTCGAGGGGATCCAGGCCGCCGCCGCGGAGGGCGACCTGCGCGAGAACTTCGAGTACCACATGCTCCGGGATCGCCAGGAGCTGCTTTCCGCCCGCGCGGCGAAGCTCCAGGAGGACCTGGCGCGGGTGCAGGTGCTGGAGCCGGGGGCGGCCGACACGTCGCGGGTCAACATCGGGACCGTGGTCCGCCTCGAGGACCCGGAGGGCCGGCCGCTGGAGCCGGTCACCATCGTCGGCCAGTGGGATGCGGACGTGGACCGGAGGCGCTTCGCCAACGGCACCGAGATCGCCCAGGAGCTGCTCGGGCGGCGCGTGGGCGAGGAGGTGACGGTCGAGGGCCGCAGCGCCAGGATCGCCGCCATCGAGCCCTGGGACGGCGCCGCGTAGGCTCGCCGGCTACCCCTCGTCCGGCCCGAGGATCGACATCTCCTCGTCGGTGGGCTGGAAGAGGCAGGCGCCCACGGTCCCCGGCCCGACGTGGGTGCCGACGATGGGCCCGATCTCGCCCTCGAAGAGCTCGACGATCTGCAGCTCTTTGCGCAGCATGTCGCGCAGGCGGCCCGCCCACTTGGGGGCCGAGGCGTGGCCCACGGCGGCCAGCACCGGCCGCTTGGGGTCGATGCGCTGCTTCAGAAGCTCCAGGAGCTTGGGCAGAACCTTCCTGCCGCCCCGCACCTTGTCGACGGGCACGACCTCGCCGTTCTGCAGGCCAAGGATCGGCTTGATCCCGAAGAGTGCGCCCAGGAATGCCTGCGCCTTGCCGATCCGGCCGCCCTTCTGCAGGTACTCCAGGGTGTCCACCGAGAAGAGCATGTGGTAGCGCTTGCGATGGTCCTCGAGGCGGCGCACGATCTCGTCCACCGCCAGGCCCCGCCTGGCCATCCGCTCCGCCAGGATCACCATCATGCCCAGGCCGATGGTGGTCTGCCACGAGTCCACGACCCGGATCATGGGGGTCCCCTCGATGCCGGAGGCTTCCCGCGCCCGGCGGTACTCCTCGGCCCCCTTCTGGATGGCGTCCTCCGCCCGCTTGGCGGTGTCGGAGAGCTTGCGCGAGATGTGCACGGACACGATGTCGCCGCTGCCGATGAGGCGCGCGTACGCCTCCCTGAACTCGCCGATGCTGGGCGGGCTCGTGGTCGGCAGCTTGGCGGCCTGGGTGAGCCGCTTGTAGAACTCGTCCGGCAGCAGGTCGACGCCGTCCTTGAAGACCTGGCTTCCAAAGAGCACGGACAGCGGCACGATGGTGATGTGGTGGCGGCGGGCGAAGGAGGGCAGGAGGTCCGAGGTGGAGTCGGTGACGATGTGGAGCTGGCTCTCGGGCTCCTTGATCTCGAGGATGCCCTGCTCCTGCAGCGAGGCCACGGCCTGGACGACGGCGAGGTCCTGCTCGGGCACCCTGTCGATCAGGTCGCCCAGATTCTTCGATTCCTGGACGGCGGTCAGAACCTCCCGCTCCACCGGGCTGAACTCGGTGGAGAAGAAGCGCTCCCCCATCGCCACGCTGACCCGGGAGCGGAGGGAGGGAAGGGTGTCGAAGAGCTCGTCGAGCTTGAGCTTCTCGTCCACGGCGTCGTTGACGAGGGTGGCGAGGTCGAGGTCGATCTGCGGCTCGCCGTCGAAGTCCTCCAGGCTGAGCACCAACCCGCCGCCGTGCAGGGCCGCGATCCGGTTGAAGGCCTTGCGGCCGGTGATGGAGCCCCAGTGGGCGGCGATGACGGCCCCGTCGCGCAGCCAGAGACCCGGCGCCGGGCCCACCGAGAAGCTCACGTGCCCCGTGATCACGAACTTCTGGAGCACCCGGAGCAGGTCGCCGATGGGGATGCGGGTCAAATCCCCGTAGAGCACGTCGATGCCGTCGGCGAGCTCGCCGCCGATCTGCCGGGCGAGGAGCAGGAGACGGACCTGCTGCAGGAGGCGGGCCGGCTCGAGCTCGGTCGACGAGAGAAAGTAGATGTCGCCCGCGGGCGGCTCTTCGGGCACCGCGGCCGGGTCGTCGTGGAGGACGAGGAAGGGCGGCACGTCGAGCCCGGTGGCGGCCAGGCGCTCGTGAAGGTCGAGCGGCTCCACGCCGGCGAGCCCGGTGTGGACGATGACCAGGGTCGGATTGAGGCCGGCCGTGAAGCGGATGGCCTCCTCCCCGTTGACGGCGTTGATGACCTCGTAGCCGCCCTCGTAGAGCGCCAGCCCCAGCTCGCGCCGCCTTTCGTCCGATGAGTCTGCAACCAGTACGGTAGGTGTCTCGGCCACGTCTCCCCCCCAATTGCCGCCAGTATACATAAATGCCGCTCCTAAGCCACGTCTTCGTGCGAGTTGGACCGAATAAGGCCGGGCCGTTCCGGGTCGTTCGTGCACGCGACCCGGACCCGCGGGACCCCGGCGGACGTCGTACACTGAGCGCATGGGCAGAACGACCCGCCGCCTCCGCCACGATCTCCTCTACGGCGCCCTCCGGGCCTTCCTGGCCGGGGGCGGGGCGCTCCCCCTGTCATGGCTCCGTCTCGCCGGGCGCGCCAGCGGCCGCCTGGCCCTGGCGCTCGCCACCACCGAGCGGCGGCGGGCCGTAAAGAGCCTCGCCGCCGCCTTCCCCGAGCTTCCCGAGCGCGATCGCCGGAAGCTGCTCCGGGCCAGCGCCTCCCACTTCGGCGCCACCCTCGCCGAGGTCGCCTTCCTGTGGAACGCGTCCCCGAGGCGCGTGGGCCGGCTGTTCACGATCTCCGGGCTCGAGCACCTGGAGAAGGCGCGCCGGGCCGGCCGCGGCGCCGTGCTGGTCACCGGGCACTGCGGCAACTGGGAGCTCTTGAACGCCGCCCTGGGGCTGTCCGGGATCCCCATGACCATCGCCGTGCGCGAGCTCTACGACCCGCGCCTGGACCGGGTGGCCACCCGCCTGCGCGCCCGCTTCGGCACCGAGGTGGTCGCCCGCGGCCACGGCGCCGGCCGCCGACTCGCCGAGGCGTTGCTCGAAAACCGCGTGGTCGGCCTGCTCATCGACCAGGACATCCGCGACATCCCGGGGGTCTTCGTGCCCTTCTTCGGGCGCCCGGCCTGGACGCCCTCGGGCGCGGCCATGCTCGCGATCAACACCGCCGCGCCGGTGGTCCCCGCCTTCATCCACCGCCGCCCCGACGGCACCCACCACGTCGCGGTGTATCCGCCCCTGCCGGTGCCCGCCGCCCGCAGCCGGGACGAGGCCGTCCGTGAGCTGACGGCGGCCGCCACCGCCGCCATCGAGGCCCAGGTCCGGGCCCACCCGGAGCAGTGGGTGTGGATGCACCGCCGGTGGCGGACGCGCCCGGCGGAGGCGGCGCAGGCCGGGGTCAGCGCAGGCTCGTGAAGCTCAGGGCGGCCCGCGCCAGCTCGTCCCGCCTTGGCAGGCGGCCGTGCTTTCGGAAGAAGGCCGAGGCGAAGGCCCGGGCCTCGCGGTAATACGCGCGGTAGGTTCTCAAGACGAGCGTCGGCCGCCCCTCATCGTCGATCATCCAGTAGCCCCGCTGCCGTCCCTCGGGGGTGAGCTCGTTGTTGTAGAGCTCCCAGTAGAGGACGAAGGGGCATCCCCACTCCAGCCCCGCGCGCAGGACCCAGCGCGTGCGCCGGTCGGCCTCGGCCTGGGTGAAGCGAATCGCCGGGTAGCCGAACTCGCCGATCCACACCCGGCGGCCCGGAGGCAGCCCGGGCCTGGGCCGCAGGTGGGACTCGATGAAGTCGAGGGAGGCGAAGACCCACATGCGCATCCAGCGCAGGGAGCGCGGCCGGTTGGTGGCGTCCCACGCCGAGTACGAGACGTAATCGACATCCACGTGCGGGAGGACGTCGGTGGTGACGCAGCGGGCGCCGGCCATGCCGCGGCGCACCAGGTTGACCTCGGTGTAGCCGTAGACGGCGACGTCGTGGTGGGGGGTGCGCCGGCGGGCGTCGTCGATGGCCTTCTGCCGCACCCGCAACCAGCGGATCATGCCGGCCACCGCGGTGTCGCTGACGGGCTGGGTGGGATCGGACGACGGCCGCAGGTGCCAGTCCCCCTCCCAGTGGCCGAGGTAGAAGGTCTTGCCGGTGCCGCTGTAGGCCGTCAGCAGGTAGGCCGCGAGGTCGTACATCTCGCGGTAGACGGCGGCCGCCTCGGCGTCCGAGAGGCCGTCCCGGAAGCTGACCAGGTCGTTCTGGCCCTGGCCGCCGCGGTACTGGGAGAAGCAGTAGGCCCACATCACGTAGGAGGAGAAGTCCATGGCGAAGACCCGCCGGAAGGAGGGCTCGAGCTCGGCCAGGGTCTTCAACGAGCGAATCTCCGGCCTCGCGGGCAGGTGGTACTCGACGCCGGAGTACCGGGGCGACATGGAGATCTTGATGACCGTGGCGCCCATCTCCCGGATGCGCCGGGCGGTCTCCACCAGGGAGGTCTCGTGCGTGAACTGGTAGGCGGGGAGGATGGTCTGGGTGCCGGCCACGAAGTTGCAGCGGTCGAGGCGGGGCGCCCGGGGCGCCGCCGGCGTGCATGCGGTGGCCGGGCCGAGGAGGACCGCCAGGCCGAGCAGGGCGCGGTATCGCGGCCGGGTGCGCGGCCGGCCGGGTGCGCTCACCTGCCGCCGTCGCTCCCGGTCAACTGCACCCAGGTGCGCATGGCGCGCCGGAGGTGGGGAATGGTGATCGACCCGCCGACGACGAGCCCCACGCCGAGAACGTCCACCAGCTCGGCGGTGGTGACGCCCTCGTCGCGGCAGCGGCCGAGATGGTAGGTGACGCAGTCGTCGCAGCGCAGCACCAGGGAGGCCACCAGGCCGAGCATCTCCTTGGTCCGGGCCGGGAGCGCTCCGTCCCGGTAGGTCTGGGCGTCGAGGCTGAAGAACCGCTTGATCTCGAGGTTGGCGTGCTCCAGCACGAGCTCGTTCAGCGCCTCCCGCTCGGCGGCGAAGGCTTCGTAGGTGTCCCGATCCATCTCCGGTCCCGTCCCTCCCCGCCCGTCGGCGGCGGTCACGGCTTCCCTCCGGCCTCCGCGGCCTCCTTCCAGCGGGCGTTCCAGGCCCCGGGCTGGCCGCGAAGGGTGCGGTCGAAGAAGTCGAGCATCATCGTCCGGTGGGCGACCCAGTCCTTCCAGCTGCCCGCGATCCCGTGCCCCTCGCCCGGGAAGAGCACCAGCTCCACCGGCCGCCCCAGCACCTTGAGCGCGGTGTAGAGCTCCTTGGACTGCTCCACCGGCACGTTGCGGTCGGCCTCGCCGTGAAGCAGGAGCAGCGGCGTGTGGATCTTCTCGGCGTTGTAGACCGGGGAGTGCCCCGCGAAGAGCTTCTCCGCGGTCCACGGGAAGGCCCCGGCCAGGGCGGTGTCGCCGTAGGTGTAGCCCCAGGCCCCCGCGCCCCAGTAGCCGCTGATGTCGCTGATCCCGTACATGGCCACCGCCGCCGCAAAGCGGTCGTAGTGGCTGACGAGGTACTCGGTCAGGAAGCCGCCGTAGGAGCCGCCGTAGATCCCCACCCGCTTGGAATCGATGTCCGGGTGCGCGGCCAGGAAGGCGTCGATCCCGGTGACGATGTCCTTGGCTGCGACCGGGCCCCAGTCGTCGACGTGGGCCTCGGCGAACTTCTGGCCGTAGCCGATGGCGCCCCGCGGGTTGATGACGAGCACGGCGTAGCCGTTGGCCGCCAGCACCTGGTGGGTGGTGTTGAAGCGGCGGGTGGTGGGGGTGGCGCCGCCGTAGTAGTAGACGATCAGCGGCGTCTTGCCCTGGTCGGCCTTGACCGTCGGCGGGTACCACCAGGCGTCCAGGTAGCGGCCGGTGGCGATCTTGAAATGGGCCTTCTCCGGCAGCGAGAGCCGCCAGATCTTCGCCAGGCCGGCGTTCGGGCGCTCGATCACCCGCTCCTTGCCCGAGTCCACGTCCATGGCGTGGATTTCCGGCGGTACCGCCCGCCCGGAGGCGGCGTACACGACCACCGTGTGGTCGGGCGAGACGGCCGGCTGGGCCACCGACTCGGCGATGGTGCCGAGACGGTTGGTCTGCCAGCCTTCCCCGACGCGCTCGACCCTGACGATGCGCGTCACCGAGCCGTCGCTGGCCGCGGCGACCAGGTTCCGGTCGTGGTGGTCCCAGCTCAAGAGCTCGCCCCGCGAGAGGGTGAAGGCCGGGCCCTTGAGGCTCGTGATCCTGGTCAGCTTCTTGGACTCAAGGTCGAGCAGCCACACCTGGCGGTTGTAGACGTTGTGCTCCGGGTGGCCCTCGCCCACCTGGTCCGGCGGCCCGAGGAAGGCGAGCCGCTTGCCGTCGATGGAGGCGCAGAGGCGCGCCGGCCGGCTCTCCCACCCGCCCTGGAAGGTGATGATCCTGGTGTCCGTCTGCTCGATCAGGTCGATCCAGCGGATCTCGGTGGCGAACCAGGGACGCCTGTCCAGCGGCACCGTCCGGGCGTAGATCACCGCCCGCTTGGCCGGCACGAACGCCGCGTCCTCCAGCACCCAGTCACCGGTCCTGGTCAGCTCGCGGCGGGCCCCGGTGGCGACCTCGACCAGCCACAGGTGGCGGCTCGTGACGTAGTCGGGAAGCTTCTCGCGCAGCGCCCGCTCGCGGTGCGGCGCATCCGGTTTCGGATCGGCCCTCTTCACCCCCCGGCCGGAGGCGATCAGCAGGTGGGTGCCGCCGGGCCCCCAGTGCACGAAGCCGAGGTTGGGCTCGTCCCTGAGGATGGTGCGCGACGTCCGGGTATCGGGATCGAAGAGCACCAGGTCGCTGCCGTGCCGGCCCTTCTGCCGGAGCAGGAGCAGGTCGGTCTTGGCGTTGGGGGAGAAGGCGATCGGTACCGCCGTCGCATCCCCCACCGAGGCCGCCACCACCGTGCCGTCCGGACGGATCACGTCGACCCGGGAGCGGCGCCCCTCGCCCACCGGGTCCCGGAAGGTCAGGCGGCGGGCGATCATCCGTCCCTCCTGCCCGACCGCGATCGGCCCGACGGCGATCACCCGGCGCATCTCGTCGAAGCGCGCCGGCGCCTCGCGGCCGCCCGCGACCCAGCGCACGCCAGCCGCGGGATCCGTGCTCACCGAGAGCTTCACCCGCGGGCGCTCGCCGCCCTCGCTCCGGCGCACCACCCGGACGTCCACCAGGTGGCGGCCGCGGGCGGCCTGCACCGTCGCCTCGAGCGCCTTGCCGGCGCCCTCCTCGGGGCCCGCCGCGCGCTTGCCGTCCACGTAGACGGTGCGCGAATCCCCGCCCTCGACCCGGATCCCGAGCCGCGTCCAGCGGTCGAGCTCCACCCGGGCGACGATCCAGTACACCCCCCGCTTGGGCAGCGAGATCGCTCCGTCCGCGCCCGGCTTCACCTCGGTCCAGGTCACCGATCCCCGGGGGTCGAGCACCACCTGGTCCCCCGCCGCCGGGTTCGCGAGCAGCGGGTCGATCTCCGGCACCAGGCTCTCGCCCGGGGCCAGCGGTCCCGATCCCTTGCTGCCCAGGGGCAGGGGCAGGGGGCCCAGCGCGAGCAGGACCGATGGCCGGGAGACGGCGCCCGCGGCCGGGCTCGGCGGCGCCGCCAGCAACGAGGCGAGGACGATCAGCGGAAGAAGACGGCCGAGTTTCATCTGTACCCCCTCCGGCGCAGCCCTGGACGCGACGGCGCCGCGGATACTATAGCGCCGCCCCCCGCGCCGCTCAGGTGTTGAGCATGTGGACGGCGCGGCCGAGGGCCGCCTCCACCGCCTCCTGCAGAGCCTCCGACATGGTCGGGTGGGGATGGATCGTCGCCGCCACGTCCTCCAGGAACGCGCCCATCTCAAGCGCCAGCGTCGCCTCGCCCATCAGCTCCGAGACCCCGCGCCCGACGGCCAACACCCCGAGCAGCTGCTTGGTCGAGGCGTCGGCCACGACCTTGATGAAGCCGTCGGTGGCGTCCAGGGTCATGGCCCGGCCCGAGGCCCGGAACGGGAAGGTCCCGGTGACGACGTCGAAGCCCTGGGCCCGGGCCTCGCGCTCGCCGAGGCCGGACCAGGCGAGCTCGGGATCGGTGTAGACCACCGCCGGCACCGCCACGCTGTCGAAGGCCGCCGGCTCCCCGGCGATGGCCTCCGCCGCCACCTTGGCCTCCTGGTAGGCCTTGTGCGCGAGCAGCGCCCCCCCGGTGACGTCGCCGATGGCGTAGATCCCGGGGACGCTCGTCTGCCGGCGCTCGTCGACGGTGATGAAACCCTTCTCGTCGGTGGCGACACCGATCGCCTCCAGGCCCAGGCCCGCGGTGTTCGGAACCCGGCCGACGCTGACCAGGACGGCGTCCGCCTCGAGCTTGAGCTCGCGGTCGCCCGGGCCGAGGGCGGTGACCACCGCCGGCGGCCCCGGCTCGACGGCCTGCGCCCGGTGCTCCAGGTGAAGCGCGATGCCGAGCTTCTTCAGGCGCCGTTTGATGGCCTGGCCGGCTTCCGGGTCCAGCGCCGGGAAGACGTCCGGGAGGAACTCCACCACCGACACGGCGGAGCCGAGCTTGGCGTAGACCGTGCCCAGCTCGAGCCCGATGTAGCCGGCCCCGATGACCACCAGGCGCTCGGGAACCCGGCCCAGGGAGAGTGCCGTGCGGGCCGAGATCACCGTCTCCTCGTCCCGCTCGAAGCCGGGCAGGTCCATGGGCGAGGAGCCGGTGGCGATCACCGCCTGCTCGAACTCGATCTCCACCGTGCCGTCCCCGGTCTCGACGGCCAGCGAACGGTCGCTCAGAAAACGGGCCGTGCCGGCGAGGATCTCGGCGCCGTTCTTCTCCACCAGGAACTTCACGCCGTCGGTCAGTTTCTTGACGATGCCGTCCTTCCACGCGACGAGCTTGGCCGGGTCCACGTTCACGGCCGGCGCGGCGATCCCCATCCGCCCCGCGTGCTCCACCTCGTGCTTGAGGTCCGCGGCGTGGATCAGGGCCTTGGACGGGATACAGCCCTCGTTGAGGCACACGCCGCCCAGGCGCGGCGCCTTCTCCACCAGGATGACGTCCTTGCCGAGCTGGGCGAGGCGGATCGCCGCCACGTACCCGCCCGGCCCGGCGCCGATCACCACCACCTGGCATCCACGCGTGACAGAACCAACCACCATGCTTGCCCTCCCGCCCGGGGATTCCGGCCTCCCCGTGGTCGGGCTGTAGAATACCAGACGCGATCTCCCCGTCCGGATGGCGTGCGCCGCCGGTGCTACCCTGAGGGCGACGGACAAGGAGCGAAGCGATGACGAAGGACGCAAGAACGGTGCTCATCACGGGCGCGTCGTCGGGCATCGGCCTGGCCTGCGCGCGCTGGTTCCTGGCCGCCGGCGCCAGGATCGTCGCCCAGTACCGGACCCAGCCCGGGCCGGTGGAGACCCTGCGGCGGGAGGCCGGCGCCGACCGCGTGCTCACCGTCGAGGCCGACCTGGCCACCGAGGAGGGCTGCATCCGCACCGTGGCGGCGGCGGGGATCTTCCACGTCCTCGTCCACTCGGCGGGGATCTGGAACGACGGGCCCGTCCGCGGCCTCACCGCCGAGCGCCTGGAGACCATGTTCCGGACGAACACCTTCTCGGCCTACTACCTGGCCCGGGAGACGGCCCGCTCCGTCCCAGGCGGAGCGATGGTCTTCATCGGCTCCACCGCGGGCGAGCGCGGCGAGCCCGGCCACAGCCACTACGCGGGGTCCAAGGCAGCCCTCTGGGGCCTGGTCCAGTCCCTGGCCCAGGAGCTCGCCCCGGCGTTCCGCGTCAACTTGGTGTCGCCCGGCTGGGTGCGCACGCCGATGGCCGAGCCGGCCCTGGCCGAGGCCGGTCGCGAGGGGCGGATCGTCGCCGGCGTGCCCCTGGGCCGGATCGCCGAGCCCGCCGACGTCGCCGAGGCCGTGGGCTTCCTGGCCGACGAGAAACGCGCCCGCCACCTCACCGGCGTCGACCTCCCGGTCTCCGGCGGGGCCCTCCTACCGATGCCCCGGGGCTGACCGCCCACCGCCCGCTCCGCCCCCCTGCTCTGTCATTGCGAGGAGGCCCGGAGGGCCGACGAAGCAATCCCCTCACGATTGGACACCGCAACGGAGCAGTGCCCAGCGCGCTCCAGAGCTGTCAGGGATCGCCACGTCGCCGGGCTCCGCCCGGCTCCTC
>CAZXXL010000039.1:0-15741 GCA_964644635.1 uncultured Thermoanaerobaculia bacterium
CTCGGGACGCCGTTCGACAGCGGGCAGCGGAGCTGCCCTGTCTCACGGCGCTTCGGGTAGAATGGCGGCCCGTGAGCTTCCGACGCGCCTTTCTCACCCTGATGCTGACCGGGCTTGCCGCCGCCGCGCCCGCGGTCGAGGTGGTGGAGCATCCCCTCGCGGTGGCGCCCGGGACGAAGGGCGTGTGCCTGACGGAGATGGACGGCGGCGGCATCGAGCGCATCCCGGTGACCGTGCTCGGGATCCAGGGACCCGCCACGCCCGAGGGCGAGCGCGTGATCGTCAGGCTCGACGATCCGCGGCTGGCGAAGACCGGCATCGTCGCCGGGATGAGCGGCTCGCCGGTGTACATCGGCGGCAGGCTGCTCGGAGCGCTGGCCTACGGCTGGGCCTTCGAGCGCGAGCCCATCGGCGGCGTGACGCCCTTCGTGCGCATGCTCGAGCTGGGCGCACGGCCCGCGGCCGGACAGGGCGGCGGGGCCGCGCCGGGGCCGTCGCTGGCCGAGATTCAGGAGGGCCTGCGCGAGGGCCGCCTGCCGCGGCTGGTCCTGGACTGGCTTGCGCCGTCGGCGGATGGCGCCGGCCGGGGACTGCCGCTGGCGGTCGCCGCGGGCGGGATGGGGCGTCCGCCGGCGGACGGCTGGCTGGGGACGCTGTTTTCCCGGCTGGGCATGGCCGCCGCCGCACCCGGGGCCGCGGCCGTCGCGACACCACGTCCGGACGCTAAGATCCGCCCGGGCTCCATGGTCGCCGTGGTGCTGATCTCCGGCGACGCGAGCGTGGCCGCCGGCGGGACCGTCACCGAGGTGCGCGGTGACGAGATCTGGGCCTTCGGCCATCCCTTCCTGGGCGGCGGCTCGGTGCGTCTGCCGCTGGCCCGCGCCCACGTCAGCGCCGTTCTGCCCAGCCTCAATTCCTCGTTCAAGTTCTTCACGCTCGGGCGGGCGATCGGCGAGATCACCGTCGACCGGGCACGGGGGGTCCTCGGGCGCCTGGGAGGCACGGCGCCCATGATCCCGGTGAGCGTGAGCACGCCCCAGCGCTCGTACGCGTTCCGGGTCGCCGCGAATCCCAGCCTGCTGCCGCTGCTGGCGGCCTACATCGTACAGACGACGGCCACGACGCGGGGCCGGAAATTCGGCAACCAGACCCTGAGCATCCGTCTCGAGGCCGCCTACGCCGACGGCGAGAGCTTTCACCTCGGCGAGGCCATCCCCGCGGGCGACGCCCCGGCCCAGGCCGCCGCCCTGACCGCGGCGGTCTTCGGCTACCTGGGCGCCGTTCCCTTTACCGCCCCGCCGCTGGAACGCATCGCCATCCGGCTCGACACCGTGGAACGGACCGTGGGGGCGAGCCTCATCGATGCCGTGCCCGAGCGGACGGCGGTCCGGGCCGGCGACCGCCTGCGCGTCCGCACCCGGTGGCGCGTCCGGCGCGGCCCGATCCTGGTGCGTGATTTCTCGATCCGGGTCCCCGAGTCGGTGCCGCCCGGTCGGCTCGACCTGGTGGTGGCGGACGGCGGCGCGTGGACCGCCTACGATCTCAGGGCGCGGCCCCTGCGGCCGGCCTCGTTCGCCGACGAGCTCCGCCTGCTGGGGAGAATCGTGCCCTCCACCTCGGCGGTGGTGGCCCTGGAGCGGCGGGATTCCGGTGCCGTGCTGGAGGGGGGAACGATCTCGGTGCCCCCGAGCGTGCTGCTGTCGCTCCAGGCGGGCCTGGACGGCAATGTCGCCCCGGTGGGCTACTCCGTGGCCGCCCGGGAGACGGCCGACCTGGGGATGCCGCTCCGGGGCGCCGTGCGCCTCCGCCTGGTCGTTCGCCGGGATGGGGTGGAGCGGCGCCGACCATCCACTGTGGAGGAACGATGAGAAGAATCGCGCTCGCTGTCCTGGCCCTGGCGCTGGCCGGAAACCTCGCCGCCACCGAGACCCGGCGGTGGACGGTCGACACGGCGGAGCAGATGCTGAAGGGCAAGGGGAACGGCGTCGCCGTGACCGAGGACGGCCGCCTCGTGCCCGTGCCCGGCTGGCAACCGCGAGCCAAGATCCCGGCTCCGGTGGTCCTGGCCGGCGTCACCCTCGGCGACGGTTCGATCCTCGTCGGCACCGGCCACCCGGCGGCCCTGTACCGGTTCGCCGCCGGCGCCGTCGCCAGGGTGGTGGAGGTGCCGGCCGAGCAGGTGACGGCGATGCTGCGGACGCCCGCCGGGCACGTGCTGGTGGCGACCACCGGCCCGGCGGCGGTCTTCGAGTGGGATGGGAAGAAGCTCGTGAGGCGGGGCGGCATCGAGGGCGGCGGCTTCTGGGACCTGGCCTGGTTCGGCGGCGGCGCGGTGGTGGCGGCGGGCTCGCCGGCGACCCTCTACCGGCTGACGGACAGGGGCCTGGAACGCTGGCTGGAGCTGCCCGACACGCACGCCCGCTGCCTGGCCGTGGACGGCGACGTGCTGCTGGTCGGAACCTCGGGGCGCGGCCTGGTGCTGCGGGTGGACGGGGCCGGCTCGGTGGGCATGGTGGCCGACTCGCCCTTCACCGAGATCGCCGATCTCGCGGTGGCGCCGGACGGCGATGTGTGGGCGGCGGCGGTGGTCGGTCCGCCCGAGGAGAAGAAGGCGCCGGCCGGGGCCAAGACGCCGGCCGGCAAGGCCGGGGAGACGGTGACGGTCACCCCGGCCAAGCTCAAGCTGCCCAAGGTGAACGGCACCACCGCATCGTCGGAGCTCTTGCGGGTGACGCCCTCGGGCGCGCTACTCTCGGTGCACCGCTTCGCCGGCCAGGTGGCCACCGCCCTGGCCTGGGACGGGAGCGGCGTCCTGGTCGGGACGGGTTACGAGGGCGAGGTGTGGCGCTTCGGCCGCCGCGGCGGGACGAGGCTCGCCTTCCTGGACGCGGTCCAGGTGACGGCCATCCTGGATGGCGGACGGGTGCTGCTGACCCAGGGACCCGCCGCCGTTCTCACCAGGCGCCCGCTCTCGGCGGCCGGAGGCACCTTCTCGAGCGCCGTGGAGCGCTTCAAGCGGCCGGTGGCCTTCGGGCGGTACCGGGTGGACCCGCCCGAGGACGCCGTGCGCATCCGCTTCCGCTCCGGCCTGACCCAGCGACCGGACAGGACCTGGCTTCCCTGGAGCGACTGGCTCCCGGCGGCCGGCGGAAAGGTGCCGCTGCCGCCGGCCACCTCCCTGCAGTGGGAGGTCAAGATTCCGGCCGGCAAGGAGGCGCGCGCGGTGGAGCGGGTGACCGTCGCCTACCGCGAGGTAAACCTGCCGCCGCGGATCGTCTCGCTGACGGTGCAGCCGCCCGGAGTGGTGTTCCTGGCGGCGCCGCCGCCCAGCGGGCAGTTCGTGGACGTCGCGCATCCGGACGTCAACGGGATCTTCACCACGCTGAGCCCCGGGCGGCCGGGCGGCCGCGCCGCGGGACGGGGCAAGAAGTACTGGCGGGTCGGCTACCGCACCGTCACCTGGAAGGTGGAGGATCCGAACGGCGATCCGCTGCGCTTCGATCTGACGCTCGAGCGCCGGGACGGCTTCATCCTTCCGGTCAAGAAGGGCCTCGAGCGGACCCAGATCGCCATCGACACCACCGCGGTTCCGGACGGCTGGTACCGGTTCCGGCTGGTGGCCACCGACGCGCCCCGGAACCCGGTCCATCCGGCCACCGACGCGGCTCCGAGTCCCTGGTTCGTCGTCGACCACACGCCGCCGGAGCTGCGGATCGTGCGGGACGGGAAGCGGTGGCGGGTGGAGGCCGCCGACGCGCTGAGCGCCATCTCCGTGGCCCAGTGGTCGCGGGACGGCGCCGGCTGGCACCCGCTGGCCCCGGACGACGGGCTGGTCGATCAGCGGCACGAGGTCTTTCACTTTCCGGCCGAGAGCGGCCGGCACCTGGTCGTGGTGCGCGTCATCGACCGCCATCACAACCGCGCGGTGGCCAGCGCGGTGGAGGAGTGATCCCATGGCTGCGTTTTCATCCAAGCTCGCCGTGTACCCGGGGTCCTTCGACCCGATCCACATGGGACACGTGGACATCATCGACCGGGCGGTGCAGATCTTTCCGCGGGTCATCGTCGGAATCCTGGAGAACACCACGAAGGACGCGCTCTTCAGCCCGTCCGAGCGCCTGGAGATGATCGGCGAGATGTACGCCGACCGGCCGGAGGTGGAGGTCCGCTGCTTCTCCGGTCTGCTGGTGCGCTTCCTCGAAGAGGTCAAGGCGTCCATCATCATCCGCGGCATGCGGGCGGTGTCCGACTTCGAGTACGAGTTCCAGATGGCCCTGATGAACCGGCGTCTGTCGCCCAACGCCGAGACCGTCTTCCTGACCCCCAAGGAGGAGTACACCTACCTGTCCTCCCGGCTCGTCAAGGAGGTCGTCGCCCTGGGCGGGGACGTCTCCGGGCTGGTGCCGGAGGCGGTGCGCGTGCACCTGGAGCGGCGGTACCGCAAGGCGACCCACCCGCCCACGCGCTGAGGGACTCGTGCGCCTGACCGTCCTTGGGCCGGGGCACCCCTTCCGCGGCGGGATCGCGGCGACGACCACGGCCCTGGTCCAGGCGCTCGCCCGCCGCGGGCACGAGGTCGCCTTCCTCACCGCCGCCCGGCAGTACCCCCGCCGGCTGTACCCCGGCGCCGGCGACCGCGACCCCGACGCCTGTCCCCGGATCGCGGGCGCCCGTGCCGTTCTCGAGCCCTTCGCGCCCCTCACCTGGCCCGCCGCCCGGCGCGAGCTCCTCGCCGGTGACGCCGACGCGTGGGTTCTGCCCTACTGGACCTGGGCCTGGGCCCCCCTGTGGCGTTTCCTCCTCGCCGCCCGGGGGCGGCCGCCCGCGGTGGCCGTGGTCCACAACCCCGCCGACCACGGGGCCGGGCGCGTCCGGCGCCTGGCCGCGCGCGCCGTCCTCGGACGGTGCGAGGGGCTGTTCACCCACGCGCGGGCGCTCGCGGAGGGGCTCGAGCGCGATTTCGGCGGCATTCCGGTGGCGAGCTGCACCCTGCCGTCGCCGAAGCGTCTGCAGCTGCCCGGCCGCACGGAGGCGCGCCGGCGGCTCGGGCTTCCGCAGGATCCGCAGCTGGCGCTCTTCCTCGGGCTCATCCGGCCGTACAAGGGCGTGGACGTGCTCCTGGAGGCCGCGGCGCAGCTGGGTCCGGCGTCACCGTGGCGTTTCCTGATCGCCGGCGAGGCCTGGGGCGGCCTCGGCCGCGAGCTCGTACGCCGGGTCCGGGCGCTCGGCCTCGGCGGCCGGGTCCGGCTCGACCTCGGCTGGGTGCCGGAGACGAGCCTTCCGGCCTATCTCGGTGCCGCCGATCTCGTCGTCCTGCCCTACCGGTCAGGCTCCCAGTCGGCCGTGGCGCCACTGGCCCTGGAGCACGGCATCCCCGTGCTCAGCACCCGGGTGGGAGGGCTGCCCGAACTGATCGAGGACGGCGTCAACGGGCGCCTGGTCTCGCCCGGAGACCCGGCCGCCCTGGCCGCGGCGCTGGCCGGGCTGGACGGTGAGAACCTGGCGGCCCTGGCCGCAGGCGCCCGGGCCTCGGCCGGGAAGCTCGGCTGGGATGCCTACGCCGCCGCGCTGGAGGGGCTGCTTGAGTCGGTGAAGAAGTGAGGAGGTGAGGGGGTGAGGGGGTGAGGGGGTGAACAGGGGGGCGCTGGCTGGAGTAACACCGGCTGAAGGGGATCGTGTGTGAACGATCCGGGCTACAACTCTTTCAGCCGCAGACCGAGATCGCATGCAAAGTCCCCGGTGGAATCTCACCGCTTCCCCGGGGAATGACGGCGACGCCGCCCGTGCGCGGGCAATACCAGATTTCGTGGCCACCCTTGCTCTGCCGCTTCAACACGCAACCGTTCTTCCGGAGTTTCCGGGCGAGCTTTGCATACCTTATGCGGGAACGTACACCGCGAGCTCGGCCGGTGTGGTATCGAGCTTGATCTCTGGCGGGAGAGGACGCCCCGTCTCGCGAAGGACTGCGATGAAATCGGCTGCGACCTCGGGTGCGAGGTGAAGAACTTCCTCGGGACTCGATCCCTGGACCAGGAACCCCGGCAGATCGGAACAGGTTCCAAGGAAACCCCCTTCGTCAAGCTTCTCAATGCTCAGCGTGAGCCGGTACATGGTTGTTCTCCCATGACGATGATACAGCGGGCGGTGCTCCGATGCCTTCCACGGAGGGGCGGCACTTCGTGGTCAACCACAGCGTTTCCGCGTTTACGGGCGGGGAGCTGCCTCCACCCGCCGGGAGGACGGGTGGCGTTTCCGGGCCGCGTTATCCCGGCTGCCTCCCGTGACTACTGCGCCAGGCGCTGGATGAGCTGGACGGCCTGCTCGTGGTTGAGGCCCTCGTGGAGCTTGATGGTCGAGACCTCGGAGGTGTTCTGGTCGTCCATGGTCATGTAGTCGATGCCGCCGTCGACGTCCCAGAAGAGCACCACGGACATGTTGTGGCCGATGGCTAGCTGGGCGTGGTCGAGGCGGATGTCCGGCCGCACGAAGATCTGCTTTCTCAGCCCGAAGACGATGACGTTGCGCTTGCGCTGGGCCACGATGGATCCGTCGTCGCCATCGCTTGGGCTCTCGGGCTCGGGGTGGAGGTCGACGATGGCCAGCTGGCACTGCTCCAGGTCGGCGTAGAGCAGCTGCGGATCACCGGTCTGGGGATCCACGACCAGCTTGGGGTGGTTGAAGGTCGCCGCCTGATCGAGCAACGAGCACGGGGCGCCGTAGGGGATCGATGCGTGGACCTCCTGGGGCGCGAGATCGGAGAGGCTGGGAACGCCGTCGTCGTCCATGGACATGTAGGCGTACATGGCGTGGCCGCCGTCGGTGGCGTCCGGGTCCGCCCACCACGCGAGGTGGATGAACGCCTGGGTGTAGGGGTTCCCGTCCGCATCCAGGAAGGTGGCGCGGTGAACGAGCAGCGTCGGGTTGACGGCGCTCACCGAGCCGGCTCCCGTCTGGGAGACGCTGATCGGGCCGAACCAGGTCCCGTCGTGGTACGTGGCCACCATGACCCGCGACAGGCCGGGGCCGATGTCTTCCTGCCAGGCCACGACCGCGGTGTGACCGACGCGGTCGAGGCTGACCGAAGCCGAGCCGGCGTGGAAGCCGGTCGCCTGCGGAACCGGGGCCAGCGTGGGCTCTTCGGCGCCCGGAGAGGTCACGGCAAGGACGAGCTGGCCGTTGTCACCGGTGACCCGGTACAGCGTGCCGGAACGGTCCAGCGCCATGTCAGGCACCGCCGCCCGTGCGGCCACGGCGCTGGCCAGGAGAACGCACAGCGTGAGGGTGAGGATTCGTCGCATCACGAGCCTCGCAGGTTCACCACGCGGGTGAGGTCCATGTCCATGAAGATGTCAATGAGCTCCTCGCCGATGGCGAGGTCCGGATAGTAGTTGGCGAGCTCAGTCAGGAAGCGGCGCGCCCGGAAGCGGTCGCCCTGGCGTATCGCCACCTCGGAGAGCAGGAAGAGACAGTTCTTCACCACCAGGCGGTCGTCGAGCTCGAGGGCCAGCTCAAGGCCCCGCTCGCCGTAGTCGCGGGCCCTTCCAGCGTCCCCGGCGAGAAGGTAGCCGTAGCAAAGATCCTGGAGTGGCTGGTGAAGGTAGTGCTCCGCCCCCAATTCCTCCATCGTTTGCCGGGAACGCTCGCAGTGACCGATGCCGTCCCGGACCCGGTCGGTGCACACCAGCACGTAGCCGAGGTTGTCCTCGATCTGCGCGCTCATCAGGCGGTGGTAACCGTCGAGCTTCTCGTAGACCTCGAGCGCGAGCCGGTACCCCTGTTCGGCGGTGTGGAACTCGGAGCGTACGAGCGCGATGTTGCCGAGCAGGTTCTCCGTCGCGGCGCGGCGGATGGGGTCGGCCAACGCGGCTGCCGCCTGCCGGGCGCGCCGGCACCACGACTCGGCCCGCTCCAGATCCTGCCAGCCGTAGTGCGCCATCGCCACCGAGTAACTGGCCATCCAGCGGGTGATGCCGTCCGTGGTGCGAAGGAGAATCTCCTGCAGCCTGGGCACGCACTCCGCACCTCGTTCGAGGTCGATGAGCACGGTGCTCCGGTTGCAGTACGCGCGGTCGGCCCGCACCTGGTCGCCCTCGGCGAGGGCCCGCTGCTCGGCTGCCTCGAAGAGCGCGAGCGCCGTTTCGGTGTCGCCCCGGGCGTACGCCCGTTCCGCCCGCTGGAGGAGCTCCTCGTACCAGCTCATCGGCTCTTCCCGTCCTCGGCGGGCTTCGCGAGCCCGGCCCGGCCGCGTTCGCTCCGCTCGAGCCGGGACTTGAACTGGATGAACTCGGCGACCTCGCGCCGAGCGTCGGGGCTCAGCTTGCGCAGGGCGTGGAGAATCTGCATGTCGGCCTGGGACAACGGCTCGGCCGCCGGCGCCGGGGCGGGCTGCCGGTCGGCGAAGAACTCGGCGATGTCCATGCCGAACACGGCAAGGATCTTGAAGAGGTTGTCGAGGGAAACCCGGTAGGTCCCCTTCTCCATCCGCGACAGATCGGACTGCTGGATGCCGATCTGGCGCGCCAGCTCCGCCTGGGTCAGACCGCGCAGCTTGCGCAGGTGGCGCAGCCGCTCGCCGATCTTGACGGTCTGACGTTGTTTCGGCCTCACTGAACCTGACCTTCCTTCTCCGGCCCCGCACGGCCCCCCGTTCGAGGAGAGCGATACACAACCCGAGCTTGGCTCCCATCATCATATGCCGTCGCGGCATCAGGGTCAAGTGACGGCGCGCACCCGCGCCCCGGGGGCGGAAGGTTCTTCGCGTTCCTCGCTCCCACACCCGGGTTGCGGTATCTTCTGATCTCGAGGGGGAGCGCCGTTGGGAAACATGGTCAGACTCCTGAAGAGCTTCGTCAAGGCCCTGACGGGCAACGGCTTTCTGCTTCGCCAGCTGGTCGTGAGGTCGTTTTCGGCCCGGCACGCCGAGCTCTTCTTGGGCTGGGTGTGGCCGCTGATCAGCACCGGCGTGCAGTTTCTCCTCTACTGGATCGTCTTTTCCCGCGTGATTGGTATCAGGCTTGCAAACGAGCGCGGCGTGGGTTTTGGATTCTTTCTCATGGCCGGCCTGGTGCCCGTGCTCGCCTTCAACGACGCCCTGCTCCGCGCGGCGTCCCTGTTCCGCAGCAACCGGAACCTGATCCAGCGGGTGAGCTTTCCGGTCGAGGTGCTCCTGGTGGCGGACCTGGCCGCGACGCTGGGCTACCACGGGCTGGCCTTTGCGACCATGGCGGTGATCTGTGCCGCGGCGGGCTTCGTCTCCATCGCCGCCCTGGGCTGGGTGGCGCTCGGCCTGGTGGTGCTCCTGGTCTGGCTGCTCGGTCTCGCGCTCATTCTCAGCGTGCTCGGCGCGTTCGTGCCCGACGTGAAGGAGGTCCTCAACCTCGGCCTGCTGCTGTTGTTCTACGGCGCTCCGATCGTCTACCCGCTGAGCATGATCCACAGCGGATGGCTGCGGGCGCTGATCGGCGTCAACCCGGTCACCGTCTTCGCCCAGCTGGTGCGGGCCGGGCTCCTGGGCCTCGAGGCGCCCGGCTGGCCGGTGGTGGCCGGGGTCCTGGCGGCCGGCCTGCTGCTCGTCGTGGTGGGCGGCGCCGGGCTGGAGAAGGTCCGGCCCAGGCTGGCGGACGTGGTGTAAGGTATCAAGCTCCTCCCGATCGGGAGGGTGCTTCAAGCTCGAAAGGAGACAGTGGAATGAAAAGCTTCGCAAAAGGTGCACGGGCGATGCGTGACGCCGCCGTCGCCGTGGCGGTGACGCTCGGCCTTGGTGTCCCCGCTGCTGCGCAGGGAGTGCCGCCGACGCCGCCGACCAGGACCCCTGCGATCACGGCCCCGAAAACGTCCGGCAAGGTGTTTCCCAAGCGCCCCCCGTTGAAAAAGAAGAGCTTCGACCAGTGGCTGCAGGACATGATGAAGCCGCGCCGCTACTCGAAGAGCGAGATCGTCCGCATCGACAAGACGCATGCCTACCCGTGCAAGGCCTGTCCCGAGTGGCCGTTCCTCATCGACAGGGAGGACAAGGACTCGGTGTGGCTCAAGCCCCTGCCGCCGGAGGACCCCAAATCTCCGCTGCACCGGTTCTGGCTCTTGCACCAGATCGAGGAGGCCCGGGCCGTGATGACCGAGCAGACGCCCGAGACCCTCAACCTGCTCAACTTCGCCAAGGTCATGGCCCCGCCGCCTTCGGAGGACGCCCTGACCTTCACGGTGGGTACGGGAAGGCTCCCCCAGCAGGGCCAGTGGCGGAACAACTTCGTCCCCGCCGACATGAACGGCGATGGAAAGATCGATATGGTGCTGCCGCCGCCGCGGGAGGGCCCATATCACGCGCCGCTGATTGCCCTCGGCCGGGGGGACGGGACCTTCCGGGCGTGGAAGGGCCTCAAGTGGCCGGCCAAGGTTCCCTTCGATTACGGCGGCGTGGCGGTGGGAGATTTCGACCACGACGGGAACCAGGACATCGTCATCGGCATCCACTTCAAGGGCCAGTACCTCCTCTACGGCGACGGCAAGGGCGATTTCTCGCGCTTCGTGAAGCTCCCCTCACCGGACCCCCGCCTCCACTCCCAGGCCATCACCGTGGCCGATTTCAACGGTGACGGCTGGTCCGACCTCGCCTTCCTTGCGGAAATCAGCTACGACCTGGGGACCAGCAAGCCCCTCACGGTGCCGACCCTCTGGGTGCTCGAGAACGTCGGCGGCCGCACCTGGAAGGTCAGGACCAAAGACATGCCGGTGAAGATCATGGGCTCCCATCTCGAGGCTCCGGACATCGACGGCGACGGACGTCCCGACCTGGTGGTCTCGTCGAACGCCAACGGCTGGCGCTGGCTGGTCTTCTTCAACGAGGGCGGCTGGAAGTGGCGGGGCAACAAGCCGGAGAAGGTCCTGGCCGGCGCCTACCATTACGACGTGACGGCGGAGCACGGGCGTCCCCATTCCGTGGTGGCGGCCTTTCAGCAGTTCCAGGAGATGCCCGGCGCCGGCACCGGTGGCCGCGCCAAGGCGGAGGGACGCTCCGGCCTCGTCCGGTACACCTTCGGCACGGGCGGGACCGTGGGTTGGAAGGTCCTGTTGGTGGACGCAGTCGACCGTCAGCATGACCCTTACTGGCGCATCGCTTCGGGGGACATCAACGGCGACGGGCACGCCGACCTGGTCGCCGTCCGCCGCCAGGGCGAGATCGTGGTGCTCCTCGGCGACGGCAGCGGCGGGTACGCCATCGAGCGCTCCCCCGAGCTCAAGCCGGTCTCCCATCCCTTCGACGTGGCGATCCGGGATCTCGACGGTGACGGCCGGGGCGAAGTCATCCTCATGAGCGCCGACGAGGGCCAGGACAAGAAGGGCGGCTTCGAGATCCTCTCGGCCCACCCGAACCGTTGATCCCGTGGCGGAGAAAACCGCAGCGAACGCGGAGGAGAGCAACGAGGACCTGATTCTCGCTCCTCCGTGCCCTTCGCGGTCGAGCTCCGTGGAGCGCGCTGGGAGGAGGGAGGAACCGCCAAAGCGCGAAGGACGCAAAGAGGAAAGCGAGGTTGAGGCCTTTCCTTCTTCCGTTCTTTGCGCTCTTTGCGTTCTTGGTGGTGAAAGATCTCCTGGAGCGGGCTGGAAAGGTGGCAGACGGCCGAGAATGTGGTAGGATGCCCGGGTGGTTCAGGTTTTTTCCGGCGCCGGGGGGTTGACAAGGGGTGGGCGAGGTGCTAGATTTTATGCTGATATGACATGAAGACCAACGAGGTTCTTTAGAATGAATAACTTGCAGGGAGGTGATGAGACGGGGAAGGACGATCACGGAAACGTTCAGGCGTGTTCGAGTTTCGTAAACCAGCAAGGAAGGAGAACGGTATGAAGAAGTTTCTTGCCATCGTCGCCGCGGTTGCGCTGGTGATCGGTGTGGGCAATGTCGCGTACGCGAACTTCTGCGCCACCGACGTCGTGCCGGCCGCCACGATCCTTTATCCGTTCGTGCAGTACAACTACACGGACCCCAACGTGAACACCCTGTTCTCGGTGACCAACGTGTCCTCCGAGGCGGTGATCGTTCACTTCACCCTGTGGACCGACTACTCGATCCACGTCGTCGACTGGAACGTCGTGCTCTCGGGCTACGACGTTCAGACCTTCAGTATCCGCGACATCCTCGACAATCCCGGCCAGCTGCCCTCCACGGGCACCCAGGCGAGCGACTACGAGTTCGCGCTCCAAGATCAGACCGACGGCGTCGGCCCCGTGCCGCACGGCCTGCCGGCCTCGGTGGATACGTCGAACCTTGCCTCGGTCTGCAACCCGCAGTTCGAGGCCTACCCGAGCTTCCCGCCCTTCCCGCAGCAGTTCAAGGACTTCATGAAGGGCCTGCTCACCGCGTCCCAGACGGCCGTGCGTGCGCACCTGGACTGCAACGGTGCGGAGGTCGTCTACGGCGACTGGTTCGAATCCCGCGGGCTGAACGATCCGACCTGGATGTACATCACCGCCGACGTGGTCTACTCGTGCAACAAGATGTTCCCGGATGCCACGGCCAACTACTGGGTCGACGGCTCCACCAACACCGGCACGACGCCGTTCGACATCGCGGCCGGCCCGCAGGCCATGTACGACAACGTGCTGATCGGCGACATCTTCTACATCAACGACGCCCAGAACTTCTCCGAGGCGCTCAACGCGGTCTCCCTCGAGGCCGATCCGACGATGTCGAACCAGTCGCCCACCTTCTACAACCAGTACTCGGACGGCATCGACTTCCGCGAGCCCCTGCCCACCGGCTGGGCGTTCCGGTACCTGAATGCCGGCACCGCCATGTCCACCCAGATCCGGGTCTTCAAGCGCGCCAGCACGGCGGCCGCCGGTTACGTCGGCGTGCACGACCTGATCAGCGACGCCACCGCCGACACGGCTTTCAGCTGGGCAGACGCCGACGACACCATCCCGTACAGCCTGTACTTCTGGGATGAGGGCGAAGAGGCCATGCTGTGGACCGGCTCGACCCCGCCGTGGTCGCCGAGCCCCAAGTTCTGCCGCATCAATCTCTTCCCGCTGGAGACCCAGCAGGTCGACATCGCGCAGTTCGGGCTGCCCTTCCCGAGTGGCTGGGCGCTCCTGGTCTACCCGCCGTCGACCACCAACGATGGTGGCACGAACGGTGGCTCGCCGGACAACTACCAGGTGTACGTGAGCGTGCGTCACGCCGCCATGGGCCGCTACTCCGCCGCCCTCCAGGGTGCGGTTGTCTACAACGCCAACTGCGACGCGACCCAGGTGCTTCCGTAAGCATCCCGGTCCGAGCAATCCAGCGGCGGCCTTCGGGCCGCCGTTTTTTTTCTTTTCTTCCTTAGCTCTCAACCTCCGTGCAGCGCCCCGAGGAGAGAGGAACCGCGAAGGCGCGAAGGACGCGAAGAGGGGAGGCGAGGTTGACGTGTATCCTTCTTCCATTCTTCGCGCTCTTGGCGTTCTTGGCGGTGAAAAGTCTCCTGGAGCGCGCCGGACGGAGGAGGACATCGGCACGGTGGCTTGCCGGGCCGAAAACCGCGTTCGCGGCCAGGTTTGACACTGGTTTGACCGTTCGCTGTGACGAACCCCACAAATCTGGGCCTGCGAATGGGTTATACTTCGCTGCGATGGTACCCGTGGATGGGTACGGCGAGGGAAAAGGGGACATGGAGGAACGACCGCACCTGGGCCGCGCGTCCGGGCCACGCGCGAGCGCCTCCGGATTCCCGTGGAGGATGAAGATCATGGGAGCGAGAAGGATGGCCGGCAGGATGCAGACTGGCTGGGCCGGGGTGGCCCTCTTCGGTGTTTTCGCGGCCGTGCTCGCCTTCGGCGGGACCAAGAATGCGGCGGCCCAGGCGACCGGGAGCGTGTACTCCTACCAGTCGCCCCGGGTCATCGACAACACTAACAAGGGCGACGCCTTCAACTGCTACGACCGGCCGCGTCAACTCCAGGACTTCACCTGGGGGAGCAAGCCCTACCTGCTCGTGGACAGCGGCATCGACGTGCTGATCTACGACCCTGCGACGGGCACGCAGCTCACCAAGGGCGGGTTCGGCCTCGGTTACGGTTGTACGCCGTCCGGCTCCATCACGCCCGCCTCGATCACGGCCCAGGGTCTGGTCTCCATCCGGGCGCTGGATTTCGTTACCGGGATCTCGCTGTGCGACGAGTGCCGGTACGGGGTGGTGGGCTCTTCGGACGGCGCCCGGGTCTTCGACCTCGGCACCCCGTCGCCGAGCGCGACCCCGAAGGTCGTCCAGGCCTGGTCGTACGCCAACACGACCGCAACGGGCGGAACGTACAAGATCGGGAGCACCCAGTACCTCCTCTTCAAGGGCGGATTCGGCTCGAAGTTCTTCGGCGATTGCAGCGGCGGCGCCTTCGGCGTCTACAGCATCCCCGCCACCAACTTCAACGGCACGCCGACCAAGGTCGGCTGCGCCGATCCGTCATTCCAGCCCGACTGGGGCATGGAGATCACGACCGCCAAGGGGCCCTTCTACATCTATCACGACTCGGTCAAGCACGAGGTCAACATCGTCTCGCTGACCGCCCAGATCGGGCAGGTGCCCGGGGTTCCCGGCCCGCCGATCCTGGCCACCGGGCTGCCGGGCAGCGATCTCGATCCCATCAGCGTCGACCTGCGGCACATGAACGACGCCAGCCCCTACGGTTACCTGCTGATCACCAACAACACGATCACCCCGGCCGCCACCCTGTACAAGATGATCCCCACCGACTCTTCCACCATCCAGCTGCAGACGGTGCAGACGTTCTCGGCCGGCAAGTGGAACTCGGGCGCCGTCCATTACCCCTACGTCTTTCTCATGGAGCACGGCGACGCGCTCGGCGCGACGAAGGCCTTCTACGATCTCAGCTCGGGACAACCCGTCGAGCAGGACCCCACGTACTGGAACGGGGCGACCTCGGACTTCAACCAGGGTGCGGCCGGCGGCGGCAACCCGGTGGACGAGCTGGACGCCGTTTTCACCACCGACGGCCAGTGGATGTACTGGGCGCGGTACTACCAGCTCGAGCGGTTCAAGTTCACGCCCAAGAACCCGGCGGCGGCGCTGACCGTGACCCCGGCCGAGGTCTTCTGGAGTGACACGGTCACGCTCGACGGCAGCGCCTCGGCGGACGCCCAGGAGTACGCCGCCTGGATCGACGACGATCCCACCGGGCTGAGCACGAGCGCCGCCGTCGTGGCCGGGACGCAGGTGCTGACCTCCGGAGATGCGGGCTGGAAGACCGGGCCGCCTCCGATGTCCACCCTGACCTGGAAGATCCCGGATAGCGCGACCGGGCCCTACTACGCCCACGTGGCGGTGCAGGACGTGCCCAACGGCTACCCGTACGACCCGGCGGGCCATCCGGAGATGCTGCAGACGGTACAGGTCAACTTCAACACCCAACCCCAGGCGAGCTTCGCCGCCCCGGCGTCGGCCCTGATCAACGACACCGTGACCATCACCAACACCAGCCAGGGCAACCCCACCGCGTACCACTGGACGGTGACCGATCCGAGCGGCGCTCCCACGACGTACACGACCCGGGACATCAGCGTCACCTTCGACCAGCCCGGCGACTGGACCGTCGATCTGACGGCGGACTACAAGGCCGACGCCAGCTACTCGAGCCGCGCGACCCAGGCGACGGTGACCGTCAAGTCGGCGATCGCCTCGTTCACCATCAGCCCCAACCCGGCGACGACAGCGCAAGACATTTACCTCGATGCCTCAGCCTCCCAGCCCA
>CAZXXL010000039.1:15841-18340 GCA_964644635.1 uncultured Thermoanaerobaculia bacterium
AACCCGGCGACGACAGCGCAAGACATTTACCTCGATGCCTCAGCCTCCCAGCCCAGCGACCAGCTCAGTTGGGCGTGGTCCGTCTCCGATGCCACGGCAGAGGTCTGGACCAGCACGGCGGAAACCCCGACCATTCCCAAGGGCGGAGCCTCTAAAGGCGGGCTCGACGCCGGGACCTACACGGTCAAGCTCACCGTGACCAACAACACCACTCAGGAAGCCGACATCGCCACGCAATCCCTTGTGGTCACTGATCCGCCTCTGCAGTCGCTGACCATCTCACCGACGAACCCCGACCGCGGGCAGTTCGTGCAGTTCATGGTTAATGGCCTCTACCTCAACTCGAACAGCGTCGTGAACTGGAACTTCGGAGGTTCGAGCTGCAATCCGAGCACCGAGCCACAGCAAACAACATGCAACGGCTTGACTTGGGGGGGCTTTCTGACGTGCAGTCAAGCTCAGTATCACTACAGCACTGCCGGGAGCTACCAGGTGACCGTCTCTGGTACCGACGGCAACGGCGTCCCCTTCTCGGTCAATGGTCAGGTGACCGTCCAGCCGAACGGCCAGTGCAGTGGGACCACGTGTACCTATAGCTTGTCGGTGAATCCCAGCCAATTTGCCGCGTCTGGCGGATCCGGCACGGTGACGGTCACGACCTCCGCCGGGTGCTCGTGGACGATTTCCGACAACGCAACATGGCTCAACCTGAGTCCCACCAGCGGCACGGGGGCCAAGACGCTCACCGCCACCGCCGCCGCCAACACCGGCGCCTTCCGGACCGCGACCATTACGCTCAAGGACGGCTCGGGGAATGTCAAGGCGACGGCCTCCATGAGCCAGGCGCCGGCCTCCGGGTCGAGCAGCGTCGATTTCACCTACAGCCCGAGCAACCCCAAGGTGGGCGAGACGGTGCAGTTCACGGTCACGGCGGGCTCGGGAACGCCGCAGAGCTGGAACTTCGGCCAGGCGAACTGCAACGGCGACAGCCCGTCCATCAGCAACTGCAGCCTCCTCGGCAGCTTCTGCTCCGCGCCGACGTGGGATTTCAGCAAGGCGGGCACGGTCAACGTCACGCTGACCACGGACTTCGGCTCGGTCACCAAGGCCATCACGATCGCGGACGGCCAGTGCAGCGGAGGCGGTGGTGGCGGCTCGACCTGCACGCCCACGCTCACCCCCGGCCAGACGAGCTTCGGCAGCGACGGGGGCAGCAGCTCCGTGGCGGTGTCCATCGACGGCTCCTGCACCTGGACCGCGTCCAGCGACCGGTCGTGGATCCAGATCACGGCTCCCACTTCCTCGGTGGTGGGTAACGGTACGGTGAGCTTCACGGTGGCCAAGAACGACACCACCGGCGATCGCTCGGGCCACGTGACGGTGCTCGGCACGTCGGTCACCATCACCCAGTCCGCCGCCCCGGCGGGCGGCGGCGGTGCCGGCGGCACGCTGAACGCCCAGTCCCTGGTGCCGGCGGCGGCGAACATCGCCGGCAAGAACGGCACCGACTGGAAGACCGAGCTCTGCGTCTTCAACCCGAACACCTCGCCGGCCCAGTTCGAGGTCAAGCTGCTCGACTCCTTCACCAACCCGAACGGAGGCACGGTCGTCGTCAGCTCGCAGGCGGTGGACCCGTTGGGTACGTGGTGCGACGACGATCTGCTGGCCGCTACCTCGGGCCAGATCAAGGGCGCGCTGACGGTTGAGCTTAAGAACAAACTCCCCCTCGGCCTCGCCGTGACCTCGAGAACCTACACGCCCGATCCCAACACCGGGACCGGGACCTACGGCCAGTTCGTGCCGGCGCTGCGTCTCGAGGGCACTCCGGTCCACCAGCTGGTCCTGACCGGCCTCCACTCGTGGGGGGACATCAAGGCCGGCGAGGGGTACAGAACCAACCTCGGGATCGTCAACCAGTCGGACCAGACCACGCCGAGGATCGTCATCAAGGTCTACGACGACGCCGGCAACCTCGTGGGCACGTACAGAAGCGTTGAAGGCAACCTCTACACGGCCCTCGGACCGCACGGGTTCATCCAGTTCGACGATCCGATCATCGACCTGCTCGACCAGCCGGTGCCGGGCGGCCTGCACGACTTCTCGATCGTGATCTCGTTCACCAACACGAGCGGTGATCCTCTGACCGCGGAGGTCACCGCCTACGCCACGGTGGTGGACAACGCCACCGGGGACGCCACCTTCATACCGGCGGTGGCCATTCCCTGACGAGCGGACATGTGAACAACCAGCGGGCGGCCCATCGGGCCGCCCGTTTTTTCGGGTCGAAGGGTACCGGCCGCCGCTTTCGGGCGGGGTCCTATCGCGAGGGGTCCCGTCGCTCGGGCCTGGCGGGCCCTCGCTCGGGACGCCGTTCGACGACGGGCAGCGAAGCTGTCCTGTCTCACGGCGATTCAATCGTGATGAGGTCCCATCGCTCGGGCGCCGGCGGGCCCTCGCTCGGGACGCCGTTCGACGACGGGCAGCGAAGCTGTCCTGTCT
>CAZXXL010000039.1:18440-18683 GCA_964644635.1 uncultured Thermoanaerobaculia bacterium
CGGGCGCCGGCGGGCCCTCGCTCGGGACGCCGTTCGACGACGGGCAGCGAAGCTGCCCTGTCTCACGGCGCTCCGGGCGTGGTGGGGTCCCGTCGCTCGGGCCTGGCGGGCCCTCGCTCGGGACGCCGTTCGACAGCGGGCAGCGAAGCTGCCCTGTCTCACGGCGCTCCAATGGTGACGGGGTCCCGTCGCTCGGGCCCCGGCGGGCCCTCGCTCGGGACGCCGTTCGACAGCGGGCAGCGA
>CAZXXL010000040.1:0-18134 GCA_964644635.1 uncultured Thermoanaerobaculia bacterium
GCACACGGGTCACGCCCGGGCAACGTCTTTGCTCGCGGTGCGGCGCCGCTGGCCTACCGCACCCGGAGCCCGAACCCGGCCCGGCGCGCGACCATGGGGGCGACGGCGGTGGCGGGCAATTCCTTCACCCGCCGGTGGGGGATGCCGGCGCCGGCCGCGAAGAGGATGCCGCACAGGGGGTCGTGGGTGTTGAGGTAGCCGTGCTCGCCGTACTCGCGGCTGGGCTCGACCTGCTTGCCGTCGAGCCGCGAGGAGGCGCCGTAGCCGGGGCGCAGGAAGACGATCAGGTCTCCGGAGTGGGGGCTGCCGAGGCCGATGGCGGCGGCCTGGGCCCGGGTGTAGATCTTCTCCACCACCGGCTCGCTGCCGGCGTCCACGTCGGCCAGGGCGCGTGCCGCCCGCCGCAGCACGTCCGCGGCCGCGGCCGGGCTCACGGTACCGTGCGGCTCGCGGCCCTCGAGGTTGAGGTAGAGGTGGGCGCAGCCGCCGGAGGTCACCGCCACCACGCGGCTGGTGGGCGCCGGCCGCGGGTGACGGCGGCCGGTGTCGACGTCGAGCAGGCCGGCGTCGGCCAGCACCTGGTTGACGTTGACCCGGTCGTGCATCGGCATGTGGCCGTGGTCGGAGACGATGAAGAGATCGTCCCGGGCGAGGTCGAGGGCGGCGGCCATGGCCGCCACCGAGCGGTCGAAGGACCGGCCCACCCGCTTGAGGCCCTCGCGCGCGGCGAGGGCGGTCCCCGGGCTGTACGCCCACTGCCGCCGATCGACGATCAGCGCCGCGTGCTCGTACTCGTCCGGCGTCGGGTGGTAGGCGAGCAGGAGGTCGAAGCGCTCGTGGGCGATGACGAAGGCCGCCACGCGGTCGAGGTAACGGTCGAGCCGTTCGAGCTGCTCGAGGTAGGTGTCGAGATCGATCCCCCGGCCCATGTCCAGCCACCACGCGCCGAGGGCGCGGTTGTCGGGGGGACCCGGCCAGAACCCGGCCTCGGCGGCCACCGCCCGCTCGAAGGCGGCCGGGTAGCCCATGACCCGGTAGAAGGGACCCCGGTAGAGGCGGACCGTCCCCCGGTCGCGATCCAGGCGGAGCACCTTGCACCAGGCGCCGTAGGGGTGGGCCGCGCCGTCGCCCGGCCCGCGGGCCGTCACCTCGAGCGGGAACCAGCGATCCTCGCCGAGGATCCGCGGCTCGTCGGAACCCGGCCCCTGGACGGCCACGGTGTCGTACATGCGCAGGCCGTCGGCGTTGCCGTCCACCGCCGTCAGGGTGAATTGCAGCGCCGGCGGATCGGCCCCGGGCAGCCGGACGTGCACCGTCCACACCAGCGGCGGCAGGCCGTCGTGGGAGGGCAGCACGGAGCCCATGCCCGCCGAGGCCGGCCGCAGCTCGACGATGCCCGCGGCCTTCAACGGCCGGGAGGGCCAGACGAGCCCGAAGTCGCCCCGCCGCCGCGGCGAGGTGCCGTCGGCCCCGGGCCAGGTGAGGACGCCCACCCGCCTGCCGCTCCGGCGGGCGGCCTGCCACAGGGTCTCGGCGCCGATGGGCGCCGAGAAGCCGGAAACCGTCTCCAGCAGCGGCGTTCCCGGCAGGTGGAAGCGGTTGGAGACGATCCCGGTGACCTGGGGCAGTGCGCCCGTCGCGAGGGTGATGTGGTTGACCGCGGTCAGGGTGGGATCGACCATGCGCACCCGCCGGGCGGCGAGCCCGCGCCGGACGAGGGCTGAGACGCCGCCGGGCCGGCCGAGCACGCCGTCCTTCAGCCAGCCCCAGGCCAGGTCGGCGCCGACGCCGTCGTAGGACACCACGACCACCCGGCGGGCGGGGGCGGCGCCGGGGGCGGCCGAGCGGCAGCCGGGGGCGGTGAGGGCGGCGAGAACGAGGGCGGCACCCGCCCGGAGGATCCGGGAGACGGGTGTCGGGGCGACGGGACGGGGGGCGGGCTTGCGCATGGCCGCATGGTACCCCAGCCCCCGGGCCGCCGCGCCGCGCCCGGAACGAGGCTCCGCTCGCCGTTACTCCTGCTCGGCGCCGTAGCGGGCGCGAAGGACCTTCTTGTCGATCTTGCCGACGCTGGTCTTGGGGATCTCGTCCACGAACTCGAAGCGGTCCGGGATCGCCCACTTGATGAGCTTGCCCTGGGCCACGAACTGCTCGAGGTGCTCCTTGAGCTGCTCGGGCGTGAGCGTCTCACGGTACTCCTTGCGGGGGACGATGATGCCCAGCGGCCGCTCGTCCCAGGTGGGGTCGGGCACCCCGATCACCGCCGCCTCCTCCACGCCCTCGTGGAGGCTGAGGAGGTTCTCGAGATCGAGCGACACGATCCACTCGCCGCCGCTCTTGATGACGTCCTTGAGCCGGTCGACGATCTGCACGTAGCCGTCGGGGTTCATGTGGGCCACGTCGCCGGTGTGCATCCAGCCGCCGGCCCACAGCTGCTCCGAGCGCTCCGGCTCGCGCAGGTAGCCCTCGGTCAGCCACGGGGCGCGGACCACGATCTCGCCGGTCGCCTTGCCGTCGGCCTCCACGTCCCGCCCCTGCTCGTCGACGATCCGCAGGTCGACCAGGGGCACCGGGAAGCCGGTGCTGATCATGACGTCCACCTTGCGGTCCTCGTCCCAGGCGTCCATGAACGGCTTGAGGAAGGCCAGGGTGAGCACCGGGGCGGTCTCGGAGAGGCCGTAGCCGGCGTAGATCTCGATGCCGAGCTCCCGGGCCGCCAGCGCCAGGCCCTTGGGCAGGCGCGCGCCGCCGATGACCACCTTCCAGCCCGGGAAGCGCAGGCCGGCGTCCGCCGCGGCCTTGACCAGCATCTGCAGGATGGTCGGCACGCAGTGGCTCATGGTCACGCCCTCGGTCTTGAGCAGCCTGGCCAGCACCTCGGGCTCGTACCGGCCCGGGTACACCTGCTTGATGCCGAGCAGGGTCGCCAGGTACGGGACCCCCCAGGCGTGGACGTGGAACATCGGCGTCAGCGGCATGTAGACGTCGCGCCCGGTGAGGGCGAGATCGCCGCCGAAGGCCGCCAGGCTGAGGCCGAGGGAGAACGTGTGCAGCATGAGCTGGCGGTGGGTGAAGTAGACGCCCTTCGGCTTACCGGTGGTGCCGGTGGTGTAGGCCAGCGTCGCCCGCGTGTTCTCGTCGAGCTCGGGCAGGGCCGCGAGCGGCTTCGCCCGCGCCAGGAGCTGCTCGTACTCGGCCGACGCCAGGGGCGTCTGCGGCGCCTCGTCGCCGTCGGTCAGGATCACGAAGCGCCGGAGGTTGGGGAGCTCCGGGCGCAGCTTCTCCACCAGCGGCAGGAAGTCCTCGTGGAAGATGAGGATGTCGTCCTCGGCGTGCTTGAGGGTGTAGAGCAGGTCGCCGGGGGAGAGCCGCGGGTTGATGGTGTGCATCACGGCGCCGATTCCCGGGATGGCGAAGTACATCTCGAGGTAGCGGTGGCTGTCCCACTCGATGACGCCGACGGTGGTCCCGGGCTTCACGCCGAGCTCGTCGCCGAGCGCCCCGGCCAGGCGGAGCACCCGGTCGGACAGGGTGCGGTAGGTCATGCGCACGCTGCCCCGGTAGACGATCTCCTGGTCCGGCGCCCAGCGGACGCCGTGCTCCAGCAGATGCTTGAGCTGCAGTTGATAACGGTATGCGCTCATGCCTCACCTCCTCGAGGTTGCCGGCCGGCGCTCGGGCCACGGTGCGGGCAGGGGCGCCGCCCGCGTTCCCTTCCATCGTACCACCGAGCGCCGGTACCAACCCCGGCCCTTCCATCCGCGCCGCCATCGCAACACGCGCAGACTCGTGGCGCGCGGTCCGAACCCCGTGAGAATCGGCTATCCTTGGCCCATGCTCCCGGACTGGGTCTTCGACGACGGCGATCGCGCCTTCATGGGCGAGGCGCTGGCCGAGGCGCGGGCGGCGGGCGGGCGGGGCGAGGTGCCGGTGGGCGCGGTGCTGGTGCACGATGGCGCGGTCATCGCCCGGGCCGGCAACCGCCGCCAGCGGGGGCCCGACCCCGCCGGCCACGCCGAGATCCTCGCCCTCAGGGAGGGGGCCGCGAGGCTCGGCGACTGGCGGCTTGAGGGCTGCACGCTCTACGTCACGCTGGAGCCCTGCCCCATGTGCGTCGTCGCCTGCCGCCAGGCGCGCCTCGACCTCGTGATCTGGGGGGCCGCCGACCCGCAGCTCGGCGCCTGCGGCAGCGTGATCGATCTCGCCGAGGACCCGCGGCTCGGCCCGCCCCTCGCCACCCGCGGCGGGCTCGAGGCCGACACCGCCGCCCGCCTGCTGCAGGACTTCTTCGCCGGCCGGCGCAACCGGGACGAGGCCTGAGCCGGGGCGCGTTCCGGCGGACGATCCGGCGCCACGGACCGGCGGCAGGACACGCGCCCCAACGGCGTGGCGCCGGCCGTAGGTTTGGTCCATGTCGCGTTTGGTGTAGAATACCGGTCCCGTTGCGGAGAGGTGCCGGAGTGGTCGAACGGGGCGGTCTCGAAAACCGTTGACCTTTCACGAGGTCCGTGGGTTCGAATCCCACCCTCTCCGCCAGACAATCGAAGCCCGGAGAGGTGTCCGAGTGGCCGAAGGAGCACGCTTGGAAAGCGTGTGTGGGGGCAACTCCACCGCGGGTTCGAATCCCGCCCTCTCCGCCAGCAGCCGGTGACGGAGCCCAGCGCGGAGCCCGGGCCCTGTGCATCGCCGCCCCCCGAACCGTGTCAGGCCCGGAAGGGAGCAGCACTCAGGGGGATCCGGGGAGTGCCGCAGGTCGCCTGGGTTCCACGGTGGGCTCCTTCCCGCTCCGGAGCCGCCGGGTCTACATTCTCCCGTGGCGGAGGATGGCGACCGCCAGCACCAGACCCATGACCGCCGCCAGGGCGAGGCCGGCGAGACCGATCAGGGGCAGACCGAAGACCAGCGGCGGGATCCTCGCCGCGGTGACGATGGCCGCGCCGACGATGACCCCGGCGAGCACGAGGGCGACGGCGAGACGGTTGCCGACCCGCTCGAGGCCGATCAGCACCGCCTCCAGCGAGCGGTGCTCCAGGAGCAGCCGCAGCTCCCCGCGGCGCGCCTTGGCGGTCAGGGAACGGATCTCCCGGGGCAGGGTCCTGAGCAGGCCGAAGAGCTCCACGCCCGAGCTCCCCAGGTCGCGGACGACCCGGTCCGGGCGCCACCGGGCCACGACGAGCTCGCGGATGAAGGGCTCGGCGTGGCGGAGAATGTCGAAGTCCTCGTCCAGCTCGCGGCCGATCCCCTCGACCGTGCCCAGGGCCTTGAGCATGAGGAAGAGGTCGGGGGGCACCTGCAGGTGGTGTCGGGAGACGACCGCGATCAGGTCCTGGAAGAACCGTCCCACCCGCATCTCCTTCAGCGGCCGGTAGAAGTGGCGGTCCATCAGCTCGGCGACGTCGCGCTCCAGGGCCACGCGGTCGGGATCCCCCTCGGCCCGCATCAGGTGCAGCAGGCCGTCCGCCGCCGCCGTCTCGTCCCGCTCGGCGACGGCCAGGATCAGGTCCGCGAAGTGCTCGCGGCTGCGCCGGTCGAGGCGGCCCATCATGCCGTAATCCAGGTAGCAGACGACGTGCCCCGGCAGCAGGCGGAGGTTGCCGGCGTGGGGATCGGCGTGGAAGAAACCGTGGACCAGGATCTGCTCGAGGATCAGGTCGGCGCCGCGGGCGGCGATGAGCGCGGGGTCGAGGCCGGCGGCGAGCACGGCGCCGCGGTCGGTGGGCTTGGTGCCGTCGATCAGCTCCATGGTCAGCACCCGGGGCGTGGTCAGCTCCCGGTGGACGGCCGGCACGTGGATCCTCGGATCGCCCGCGAACTGCCCGGCGAAGCGCTCCATGTGGCTGGCCTCGACGGTGTAATCGAGCTCGCGGTCGACGCTGCGGCCCAGCTCCTCGACCAGGCCGGTGGGATGTTGCACGTCCCAGCCCTCCACCCGCCGTTCCAGGAGCCCCGCCAGGTCCCTCATGATGTCCAGGTCGGCGCGGATCCGGCGCTCGATGCCCGGCCGCTGGACCTTGACGACGACGTCGCGGCCGGTGACGTCGCGCGCCCTGTGGACCTGGCCGAGGGAGGCCGAGGCCAGGGGCCGCTCGTCGAAGCGCGGGAAGATCTCGTCCAGGGGACGGCCGAGCTCCGCCTCGACGATGCGGCGGGCGTCCGCGAAGGAGAAGGGCGGCACCTCGTCCTGGAGCTTGGCCAGCTCCACCGCGTACTCCGGCGGCACCAGGTCCGGCCGCATGGAGAGGATCTGGCCCAGCTTGACGAAGGTCGGCCCGAGCTCGCCGAGCATCATCCGCACCCGCTCGGGCCGGGAGAGGGCCTGCAGCTTGAGCCGGCCGCCGGTCACCAGCCGGACGCCCAGGCGCTCGTCGAGGGCCATCCGCCGGACCAGGTCGCCGAACCCGTAGCGCACCAGGATCGTGGCGATCTCGCGGTATCGCTGGACGTGGCGGAAGCTCCTCCCCAGCCGGCCCACGCTCACGGCCTACCTCCTCCCTCCAGGTTCGACTCATTATGACCCATCCCCGCGCGGCCCGGCCGGCGATGAAAAAGAGCGCCTCCCGCCGGGAGGTGGATCGGCGGTCGGCGCATCGTCCCCGCGGAGAGGGGGGTCTCCGCTTTCGAGCTGTCTTCCCGCGGGCCTACGGCCTTCCGGGGCCGCTTCCCGCGCGCGGCGATCCGGCCCGGGATTCACCGTCGTTCATGCCGCGCATGGTTCGTCCTTCCTTTCCGGGTCTTCCCAACCGTTGTCCCACCCTCCTCCCGTCGAGCTCCCGGGCACGCTGGCACGTGGCGCGCTCCAACACTGCTAGGGATGGCCACGTCGAGCGCCTTCGGCGCTCTCCTCGCCATGACAGGGCGAAGGATGCTCCCAATGGCTGCGGCCGCAAGGCCGCACAGGACGGGCGATCACCTCCCGGAGAACCGGCGGGATCACGCCGTATCGCGTCTCGCAGCAGAAGCTCGGAGTCCTCCACGAGCGTCAATCCATCTGCTTGCGCAGGATCGCCGGGATCTCGTACTCGTCGCGATCGCCGAGATTGATCCCGTACTGCGGGTCCGGTCCGCCGGGCACGAAGAACGGGTTGCGCTGGCGGCCCGGTCGTTCCTCGGGCCGGGCGGCGTCGAGCTCCGGCCGCCGGGCCGGGACCTGGGTCGCCTCCTGCTCCCACCGGAACCCGGTGGCGATGACGGTGACCTGGATCCGCCCCTCCATGTTCGGGTCGATCACGGCCCCGAAGAGGATCTGCGCGTTGGGGTCGGTGTCCTCGGTGATGATCTCGGCGGCGTCGTTGATCTCGTTGAGGGTCAGGTCCTCGCCGCCGGTGATGTTGATGAGGACCCCGCGCGCCCCCTCGATGGAGGTCTCCTCGAGCAGCGGCGAGGACGTGGCCTGCTGGGCCGCCTCCACCGCACGGTGCTCGCCCGTGGCCTCGCCGATGCCCATGATGGCGTGCCCCATTCCCTTCATCACCGTGCGCACGTCGGCGAAGTCCCGGTTGATGAGGCCGGGCACCGTGATGATGTCGGCGATGCCCTGCACGGCCTGGCGCAGGACGTCGTCGGCGATCTTCATGGCGTCGTTGAAGTTGGTCGTCCGCTCCACGAACTTGAGCAGGCGGTCGTTGGGGATGGTGATGAGCGTGTCCACGTTGTCGGCCAGCGCCCGGATCCCCTCCTCGGCCACCGTGCGGCGCCGCGACCCCTCGAAGCTGAAGGGCTTGGTGACCACCGCCACCGTCAGCGCCCCGGCGTCGGTCGCCATCTGGGCGATCACCGGCGCGGCGCCGGTGCCGGTCCCGCCGCCCATGCCGCAGGTGACGAAGACCATGTCGGCACCGGCGAGCAGGTCGCAGACGCGGTCGGTCTCCTCGATGGCCGCCTGGCGGCCCACCTCCGGGTTGGCGCCGGCGCCCAGGCCGCGGGTCAGCTCCGCCCCCAGCTGCAGCTTCACCGGCGCCTTGCACCGGGCGAGGGCCTGGGCGTCCGTGTTGGCGGCGATGAACTCGACCCCGGAAAGCCCGGCGTCGATCATCCGGTTGACGGAGTTGCAGCCGCCGCCCCCGACGCCGATGACCTTGATCACCGCCGGCGATCTCGCCTCGTCGAGGAGAATGAGCCCCCCGTCGCCGGACGGCTCGTCCCCCTCATCCACCGTTCGCTTCACCATGCCATCGTCGAACTCGATCACGATCCACCTCCTGTCTCGAAAAGCTCGCCAAGGACGCTCTTGACCCTGGCGAAGAACCCATCCTGGACGGCCGCCGGGGACATCTCCCCGCGCCGGTGCATCTCGAACTCCCGCACCACCAGGCCCCAGGCCACCGACCAGTCCGCCCCCGACACCGGCTCCACGAGGCCGGCGAGATCGCGGGGCAGGCCGATCCGGGCCCGGCAGCCGAAGATCTCCTGGGCACACTCGGCGAGGCCGTCGAGCATGGCCCCGCCCCCGGTGAGGACGATCCCGGCCCGCGGAACGTGCTCCAGGCCCCCCGCCGCGAGCTCGCGGTGGATGCGGATGCACAGGTCGCGCGCCCGCTCGCGGAGGATCTCGCCGACCAGGTTCGCCGGGTGCACGAGCCGGCCCTCGCCGCCCCGGGCCGGGACCTCGATCCCGCCCAGCGAGCCGTCCTCGTCGGTGACGGCGCCGATCTTTCTCTTGACCGACTCGGCGGCCGCGGTGGTGGTCTTGAGCACCACCGCCAGATCGTTGGTGAAGACGCGGCCGGCCACCGGGGTGGCGCCGGTGGCGACTACCGCCCCCTCCGAGAAGAGAATCCACTCCGTCGAGCCGTAACCCACGTCCACCAGCAGGCATCCCAGCTCCCGCTCGTCCGCGGTCACCACCGCCCGGGCGCTGGCCAGCGGCTCGTAGACCAGGCGGCTGACCCGGATTCCGGCGCGGTTGACCGCCTGCTCCACGGCGTCGGCGTGGGTCTTGTGGCAGTAGAGCACGAAGCCCGAGGCGTCGAGCCGGTTGCCCGGCATGCCCACCGCCCGCTGCAGCCCGCCCTGGCCGTCCACCGCGAAGGAGCAGGGAACGATCTCCAGGACCCGGTAGTCGGGAGGAATCGAGACCCGCCCGCAGGCGCGCAGGGCCCGCCGCTCGTCCTCCTCGCTCACCGTGTGATGCCGCCCCGTCACCGGCACCGAGGCCATGGCCCGGACGCCCTGCAGCGGCGTGCCGCCGATGCCGACCACGGCGTCCTCCACCGGGACGGAGGCCATGGTCTCGGCCTCGGCCGCCGCCGTGCGCACCGCCTCCACCACCTGCTCCAGATCGGCGATGACGCCCTTCCTCGCGCCGTCGTGGGGCGCCTGGCCGCAGCCCCGGACCACCAGGCGTTCGTCCTCCACGGCCGCCACCAGCACGGAGACCGTCCGCGAGCCGACGTCGATGCCGGTCAGCGTGCTCCACCCGTTCATCCGTTGCCTCCGAGCACCAGCCTGTCGTCCTCCCGCGCGTCCACCCAGCCCACCGCCGCCACCTCGCCGCCGCGGAGCAACGCCGCCCAGCGCAGCTCGCCGGCGCTGGCCCTCGCCGCCACGTGAGCCACCAGCGGCCGCCCCTCGCCGGAGCCGCGCACCAGCGTGACCTCCAGATCGCCGGGCAGGATGCGCCGGACCGAGGCCGCGGTGAGGCCGGTCTCTCCGGCCACCCGCTCGGCGACCGCGAGCGCCGTGCGCAGGGCCGCCGGGCTCATGTCCAGCCCCTCCAGCACCGGCGCCCGGGGCCCGGCCAGCCGCGGGCCCACGCTGCCGTCGGCGCACACCGCGTGCCATCCGCCCGCCACCCGGACCGAGCCCGCCGGCCGTTCGGCGTACGCCCTCACGTTGAGGGTGCCCGGCATGCTCAGGCGGACCTCCACGTCCCGCACGCCCGGCCACACCTCCAGGCAACGGCGCACCCACTCGAGATCGATGAGCGCGACCGGGGTCCCCGCCAGGCCTTCGAGGCCGGCCACCACCGCCGGCGGAATCCCGTCGCACGCCTGCACCCTGACCTCGCTCACGCGCCAGGCGGGCAGCACGAGCAGCGCCAGGGGCGCCAGCACCAGCAGGGCGAGGCGGCGGCGCCGCCGGGAGCGCGCGGGCCGGCGCAGGCCGACGGGAATCGGCGGCGGAAGCGCGGTCATCCCTCACCTCCCAGCCAGCCGGTGGCCACCCGATCGACGTCGCCGGCCCCCACGGTGAGTAGGACGTCGCCGGGGGCGAGCATCCCGTCCAAAAGCCGCAGGGCGTCGGCGAACGACGGCGCCAGCTCGGTGCGCACCCGCCCCCGCTCCCGCACGGCGGCCGCGATCAGGGCCGAGGAGACCCCGGGTACGGGCTCCTCGCGGGCGGGAAAGATCGGCAGCAGCACGACGGTGTCGGCGGCCGCCAGCGCCTCCCCGAACGCGGCCGCGAAGCGCCGGGTCCGGCTGTACAGGTGAGGCTGGAACACGACCACCAGCCGCCGGTCCCCGAAGCGCTGCCGGGCGGCCTGGAGCAGGGCCGCGATCTCCGTGGGGTGGTGGGCGTAGTCGTCGACCACGGTGACGCCGCCACGCTCGCCGAGGAGTTCGAAGCGCCGGGCAACGCCCGGGAAGGCCGCGCAGGCCGCCGCCAGCTCGGCGAACGACGCCCCCAGCTCGAGCCCCACGGCCAGCGCCGCCAGGGCGTTGCGCACGTTGTGCGCGCCGGGCTGGGCGACCGCGGCCTCGCCAAGGACCTCTCCGCCCGCCGTGACAACGAAGCGCGTCCCGTCCGGCCCGGGGCGGAGGTCCACGGCCCTGAGCCACGCCCCCTCGCCGAGACCGTAGGTCACGACCCGCCGGCGGGTCGCGGCCGAGACGCGGCGGGCGCCGTCATCGTCGGCGCAGCCGATCACCGCGCCGTAAAACGGCACCCGCTCCGCGAGCTCGACGAAGGCCGCCTCGAGCTCCTCGACCGAGCCATAGGTGTCCAGGTGCTCCGGCTCCACGTTGGTGACGACCAGCCACGCCGGGCGCAGCTCCAGGAAGGAGCGGTCGTACTCGTCCGCCTCGCAGACCAACAGCCGCCCGCACCCGCGGTGGGCCGCCGCCCCGAAGGCGCGCATCTCGCCGCCGACGATCACGGTGGGGTCGAGCCCGGCCCGGTGCAGCGCGTAGCCGGTCAGGGCCGAGGTGGTGGTCTTGCCGTGGGTACCGGCCACCGCCACGCCGATGCGGCCCCGCATCACCTCGCCGAGCAGCGTCGCCCGCTTCACCACCGGGATGCCGCGCTCGCGGGCAGCCTGAAGCTCGGGGTTGTCCGGCGCCACCGCCGCCGTGACCACGACGGCGTCGACACCCTCCAGGTGCGCGGGGTCGTGGCCCACGGCCACCGCGGCCCCCCGGCGGGCGAGGGAGCGCAGGCGCCCGGAGGGGGCCAGGTCGCAGCCGCCGACCGCGAAGCCCTCGTCAAGCAGGAGCTCGGCCAGCGCCCCCATCCCCGCGCCGCCGAGGCCGACGAAGTGCAGGCGGCGAAGCCGGCCCGGAATCACGACACCCTCCCCACCGCCAGGAGCCGGGCGGCGATCCTCCGGGCGGCGCCCGGCAGGCCGAGGCCGCGCGCCGCCGCCCCCATCCGCACCAGGCGCTTCGGATCGCCGAGCAGCTCCCGCAGCACCGCCGCCAGCCGTTCAGGGGTCGCCTCGCGCTCGGTGAGCACCACCGCGCCGCCCGCCCGCTCCGCCGAACGCGCGTTGTGCTCCTGGTGGTTCCCGGCCGCCGCGGCGAACGGGATGAGCACCGCCGGACGGCCGGAGGCGACGAGCTCGGCGACCGTCAGGGCCCCCGAGCGGGCGACCACCAGGTCCGCCTCCGCCAGGGCCTTCCACGGCGCGCTCAGGAAGGCGGTCACCTCCGCCTCCAGGTGGAGATCGTCGTAGGCGGTGGTCACGACCTCGGCCCAGCGCACGCCGGCCTGGTGCGTCACCACGACCTGGGACGCCTCCCCGGAGAGGATGGCCAGCGCCCGGGGTACGATGCGGTTGATGAACAACGAGCCCTGGCTGCCGCCCAGGACGAGGAGGCGGGGCGGATCGTGGGGCGACACCGGCTCCACCTCGAAGAACTGCTGGCGTACCGGGTTGCCGGTCCACTCGGCGGACAGCGACGGAAAGGCGTGCACCGCGTCGGCGAAGCCGCAGCAGATCAGGTCCGCCCACGGGGCCAGGAAGCGGTTGGTCCAGCCGGGCACCGCGTTCTGTTCCTGGAGCACCCAAGGGATGCCCAGCAGCCCGGCGGCGAGGACGCCGGCCGCCGAGGCGTAGCCGCCGACGCCGAGGACGGCCGCCGGTCCCAGCCGGAGCAGCATGCGCGCCGACTGGACCACGGCCGACGGCAGGGCCTCCGCCGCCCGCAGGGCGGCCGCCGGCCCGCGGCCACGGACCCCCTCCAGGTTGACCGTGGTCAGCGGGATGCCGCGGCTGCCCACGAGCTCGCCCTCGAGGCCGCGCCGGGCGCCCAGCCAGTGCACCTCGACGCCCAGCCGGGCCAGCTCCTCGGCCACGGCCAGGCCCGGGAATATGTGCCCCCCGGTCCCGCCGCCGGCCACCACCACCGGGCGCGTCACGGCCCCACCTCCCGCGAGAAGTTGAGCAGCAGGCCGATGGAGCCCAGGCTCACCACCAGGTCGGTCTTGCCGTAGCTGACCAGCGGCAGCGGGATGCCCTTGGGCGGCGCCAGGCCCAGGCACACCGCCATGTGGATGAGCGTCTGGGCCGCGAATGCGAACGTGAGGCCGAAGGCGAGGAGGCCGTGGACCGGGTTGGTCTGCCGGACGGCGATGCGCAGCCCCCGCCAGGTGATCACCCCGGCCAGGAGCAGCAGCGCCCCGACCCCGCCCAGGCCGAGCTCCTCGCCGACGATGGCGAAGATGAAGTCCGTGTGCGGCTCGGGCAGGAAGAAGAGCTTCTGCAGGCCGGCCCCGTAGCCGCGGCCGGCGAGACCGCCGGAGCCGAGCGCGATGAGGCTCTGCCGCGTCTGCCAGGCGGTGGCCGCGGAGGCGGCGGGATCGACGAAGGCCAGCACCCGCGCCCGCCGGTAGGGCGACACCGCCACCGCCACGGCAACGGCCAGAACCGCCGCCAGCGCGGGCGCGGCGACCAGCCGCAGCGGCATCCCGGCGACCAGGGCCATCCCGGCCAGGACGCCGAGGATGAGCACGGTGCTGCCCAGGTCGGGCTCGGCCACCACCAGGGCCGCCGTTCCCAGCCCGGCGCCGGCCACCACGGCGAGGCGCCGCGGCGCCCATCCCTCCGCCGCCGCCCGCGCCAGGGCCACGGCCGCGAAGATGATCAATGCCACGCGGGCCAGCACCGACGGCTGGAGCGAGATGCCACCCACGCGGAGCCAGCGGTGGGTGTGCGCCACCGCGGGCTGGAGGAAGGCCGCGGCGAGGAGGACCCAGCAACCGGCGAGCAGGAAGCCGGCCAGGCGGGGGTCCTCGAGCAGCTCCCGGCGCAGGTGCATGGCCGCCACCAGCACGCCGAGCCCGACCAGCGCCGCGGCTCCCTGCCAGGCCAGGAAGTAGGTGCCGGGCCGGTGGTAGCGCTCCACCGCGATCAGCCACGAGGCCGAGGTCATGAAGATCAGCCCCGCCGCCGTCTGGAGGATCGCGGCGCCGAGGAGGAGGCGGTCGAAACGCTGCTTCAGCGGCATCGCGCCACCTCCTCCCTCGCCAGCCGGGCGAACTCGTCGCCCCGCTCGGCGTAGCCCGAGAACTGGTCGAAGGACGCGCACGCGGGCGCCAGCAGCACCGTCTCGCCGGGCCGGGCCTCGCGGCCGGCGCGGCACACGGCTTCGGCCAGGGTGCCGCACAGCTCCAGCGGCGCCGCACCGGCCAGGGCGCCGGCGATGATGGCGGCGTCGCGGCCGATCAGGTAGACGCGGCGGGCCGCCCGCGCCACGGCGGCGGCCAGCGCGCCGAAGTCCTGGCCCTTGCCGAGGCCGCCCAGGATCAGGTGGACGGAGCAATCGGGGTAGCCGCCGAGGGCGGCCAGCGTGGCGCCCACGTTGGTGGCCTTACTGTCGTCCACCCAGCGCACCCCGCCCGCCTCGAGTACCGTCCGGTGCCGGTGGGGCAGGCCCCGGAAGTCCCGCAGCACGCCGGCGGCGGTCGCGGCGTCGACGCCCAGCTCCCGCGCCGCCAGCACCGCGGCCAGGGCGTTGGCCACGTTGTGGCGGCCCGAGATGCCGAGCTCGGCGGCGGGCAGGATCGGCTCCCCGCCCAGCCGCAGCTGCGACCCGTCCAGCCAGGCGTCGGCCGGGCCTTCCAGGGAGAAGAAGACGCGCCGGGCGGGCACCGCGGCCTCCGCCAGCGCGGGGTCGTCGGCGTTGAGCACCGCCGTGTCGCCGGCGCCCTGGCGGGCGAAGAGACGCAGCTTGGCGTCCCGGTAGGCCTCCAGGCTCGGGTGGCGCTCCAGGTGGTCCTGGCTGAGGTTGAGGAAGACTCCCACCCGCGGCGCGAGCTCGTCGAGGAGCTCGGCCTGGAAGCTGGACACCTCCAGCACCCAGGCCTCCCAGCCGCCGGCGAGGACCAGCTCCGAGGCCGGCGTGCCCAGGTTGCCGCCCGCCACCGCGGCGATGCCGGCCGCCCGCAGCAGCTCGGCCGTCAGCGTGGTGACGGTGCTCTTGCCGTTGGAGCCGGTGACCGCCACCAGCGGCGCCTCCCGCCGCCGCCGCCAGGCGAGCTCCACCTCGGGCAGCACCGGGATGCCGCGGCGCCGGGCCGCCTCCAGCAGCTCGGAGCCGGCCGGGACCCCGGGGCTGGCCACCACCAGGTCGACGCCGTCCAGGCAGCGCTCGGGGTGCCCGCCCAGGAACACGGCCTCCACCGGGGGCAGGGCCGCCAGCGCCTCGCCGAGCTCGGCCTCGGGGCGCAGGTCGGTGACTGCCAGCGGCGTGCCCTCCGCCGCCAGCAGGCGCGCCGCCGCCAGCCCGGAGGACCCGAGCCCGACGATCAACGCGCGGCGAGGTCTTGCCCTGCTCACCATCACCTCAGCTTCAGCGTGCCCAGCCCGGCCAGGGCGAAGACCACCGCCAGGATCCAGAAGCGCACCACCACCTGGGTCTCGGTCCAGCCGGCGAGCTCGAAGTGATGGTGCAGCGGCGCCATCCGGAAGACGCGCTTGCCGCGCAGCCGGTACGAGCCGACCTGGATCATCACCGACAGCGCCTCGAGGACGAACAGGCCGCCGACCACCACCAGCAGCAGCTCCTGCTTGGCGATCACGGCCACGATGCCGATGGCGCCGCCGAGGCCCAGGGAGCCCACGTCGCCCATGAAGACCTGGGCGGGGTGGCAGTTGAACCACAGGAAACCCATCGCCGCGCCAACCACGGCGCCGGTGAAGACGGCCACCTCGCCGGAGCCGGAGACGTAGGTGATGCGCAGGTAGTCGGCGATCTTGATGTGACCCGCAACGTAGACGAAGATGGTGTAGGTGCCGGCCGCGATGCCCACCGCGCCGATGGCCAGGCCGTCCAGGCCGTCGGTCAGGTTGACCGCGTTGGAGGCCCCCATCAGGACCACCATCACGAAGGGCAGGTAGAGCACCCCGAGGGGCAGCAGCACGCCCTTGAAGAAGGGCACCGCCAGGGCGCCGGCGTGGGGCGCGCCCGCCGCCACCGAGCGCACCGCGAGGCCGGCGGCGAGGCCGGCCAGCGCCTGCAGGACGAGCTTCTGCCACGCCCGTAGACCGAGGTTGCGGCGGTGGCTCACCTTCATCCAGTCGTCCACGAAGCCGATCCCGGCGAAGGCCGCCGTGACGGCGAGCACCACCCACACGTAGGGATCGGCGAGGTCGGCCCAGAGGAGGGTGGTCAGGATGAAGGACCCGACGATGAGCACCCCGCCCATGGTGGGCGTCCCGGCCTTGACCTGGTGGTGGCTCGGGCCCTCCTCGCGGATGGTCTGGCGGATCCGGAGCTGGGCCAGCCAGCGGATCACCGGCGGGCCCAGCACCAGGCTCAGGAAGAAGGCCGTGGCGATGGCAAGGCCGGTCCGGAAGGTGATGTACCGGAAGACGTTGAAGCCGATCCAGAGGTCGCGCAGCGGGTACAGGAGGTGGTACAGCATCAGTGCGCCCCCCCCGCCGCCAGCGCGTCCACCGTCCGGTCGAGACCCACGCCGCGGGAGGCCTTGACCAGGACCACGTCCCCCGGCTCGAGCAGGGTCGCCAGGAGCCCCGCCGCGGCCTCGGCGTCGGGCACGTGGTGCACCCGGCCGGCGGCGAGCCCGGCCGCCCGCGCCGCCTCGGCCATGATGGCGGCGTCGCGCCCGCCCACCGCCACCAGCACGTCGCAGGCCGCGGCCGCCCGCCGTCCCGCCGCGGCGTGGGAGCTCGCGGACAGCGGCCCCAGCTCGTACATCTCTCCCAGCACCGCCACCCGGCGCCCCGGCGCCCCGGCGAGGAGCTCGAGCATGCGCTCGACGGCCAGGGGCGAGGCGTTGTAGCTGTCGTCCACCACGGCGATGCCGTCGTCCAGCCGCAGCAGGCGGCCCCGGCGCGGCGCGGCCTCGAGACCGGCCGCCGCGGCCGCGATGGCGTCGGCGTCGACGCCTAGGGCCCAGGCCGCCGCCGCGGCCGCCACCAGGTTCTCGGCCTGGTGAAGCCCGGGCGGCGTCAGCGTGACGGGCCGGGTCGCGGCGCCGAGCACGAGGTCGAAGCGCGAGCCGAGCAGGCCGCGTCCCTCGTAGCGCTCCATGCGGACCTCGGCGTCCGGGCCGCCGTACCGCACCACCGCCACCCCCGGCGGGGCGGCGTAGCCCTCCTGGTACGGGTCGGCGGCGTTGAGGACCAGCGTCCCGCCCGGGCGCAGGTGGGCGAGCAGCTCCCCCTTGGCCCGCACCACCGCCGCCATGTCCGGAAAGAACTCGGTGTGGGCCGGCGCGAGGCGCGTGTAGAGGACCAGGTCCGGGCGGGCGATCCGTCCCAGCTGGTCGAGCTCGCCGGTGCGGCTCATCCCCATCTCGGCCACGAAGACCTCCACCTCCTCGTCCTGGCCGAGCAGCTGGGCCGGCAGGCCGAGGGTCGAGTTCCGGTTGCCCGCGGACACCCCGGTGACGAAACGGCGCCCGAGGAGCGCGCCGAGGAACTCCTTGGTGGTGGTCTTGCCCACCGACCCGGTGACCGCGGCCACCCGCCAGGGCCTGCGCTCCCGCTCCCACGCCGCCAGCCGGTGGTAGGCGCCGAGGGGATCGTCCACCGCCACCAGGGCGCGCCCGGGCGGCGGCGGTTCCAGGGGGACGTCGCGCCGCACCAGGGCGCCGGCCGCCACCCTCAGGGCGCCGGCCACGAACTCGTGCCCGTCCCGGTGCTCCCCCGGCAGCGCGACGAAGAGGTCTCCCGGGCGCAGGCGGCGGGAGTCCACCTCGGCGCCGGTGAGCAGCGCCCCGGCGTCGCCGGTGAGGCGGCCGTCGACCAGGCGGGCGAGGTCCGCGGCGGTCATCCGCACGCCGCCTCCCCGGCGAGCTCGCGGATCACGTCGACGTCCGAGAAGGGCAGCCGCCGGCCGCCGATCTCCTGCTCCCTCTCGTGCCCCTTGCCGGCCACCAGGACCAGGGAATTCGCATCCGCCATGGCCAGGGCGGCCGCGATCGCCCGCCGCCGGTCGAGAACCACCGTCGGCTCGGCGCCGGCCTCCCGCACCCCCGCCGCCACGGCCGCGGCGATGGCCGACGGGTCCTCCGAGCGGGGGTTGTCCGAGGTGACGATGGCCGCGTCGGCCAGCTCGCCCACCACGCGGCCCATGGGAGCGCGCTTGACCCGGTCGCGGTCGCCGCCGGCGCCGAAGACCACGATCAACTTCCGCCGCGTCACCCGGCGCAGGGCCGCCAGCACCGCCCGCAGCCCGTCCGGGGTGTGGGCGAAGTCCACCAGCACCGGGAAGTCGAGGCCGGCGGCCACCGGCTCCAGGCGGCCCGGCCGCGGCGACGCGGCCTCCAGGGCCCGGCCCACGGCCCCCGCCGGCCGCCCGAGCGCCAGCGCCGCGGCGGCGCCCGCCAGGGCGTTGCGCCGGCTGTGCCCGCCCCCCCGCCACCCCCGCGCGCGCGTCTCGCCCGCAGCGGACGCCCACCACCACCCCCCCGCCGCGCACCCCATCACCCCCCACCCCAGCCGCCACTCG
>CAZXXL010000041.1:0-10011 GCA_964644635.1 uncultured Thermoanaerobaculia bacterium
GTCCCGCCGGACCCGGCCGCCGACGCCGGCGGCGGGCGGCAGCCCGAGGGCGTCGAGACATGTGGCCACCAGGTCACCGGGAGACGCCGGGGGCCGCTCGCCTCCCGGTGAGGACCACATCACCCAGCCGGTGCGCCCGGGCGCCAGGCCGATGACGCAGATCCGGTACCCGTTCCCGGCGAGGGCGGTCAGGGTGCGCCCGAGCACCGCGAGGTGGGGCCTGAGGGCCTCGGCCTCGAGCAGCGGCGGGCGTCGCCGGGCGTTCTTCTCCAGCCACCAGCCGGGGAGATAGGGCATCACCAGGGACGCCCCGGTCCAGCTGGGGGCGGTCATCGCGGCCAGCGTGCGGCGGTCGACGGCGAGGGCGCCGCGGCCGTCCGCGTCCGGGAGCTCCGCCGCCGCCGCGGCCGGGAACACCACCCGGGGCGACCGCTCGCCGGTGAGCAGCCAGCGCGCCGAGGCCACCAGGCCGGTGATCCGCCGCGGCGGGAAGCTCCCCCACCAGCCGATCACCCGGACCACGAGGCCGGCCCGGGAGGCCATCTCCCACAGCGTCGGCATGCGCCGGGACACGGCGGGCATCGTCCGCTCCTGGACCACGCCCAGCGGCTGCCAGATCCCGGCCACGGTGCGGGTGAGGGCCGGGCTGAGCAGGACCTCGCAGCCGGTGGCGCGGATGTGGATCTGGCGCAGGGTCGCCACACCGTGGCGTCGGGAGCCGACCCCGGTGGCGATCCCGATCCAGCGCACGGGCAGCGGCTCGTCGGGCTCATGGTCGGCGAGCGGCGCCCAGGCCCAGCTACCGATGTCCGCCAGGGCGGGCTGTGAGCGGGCGAGGAGCAACACCTCGGCGCGGCTCGGGCCGTCCACGCCCACCACCGCGAGGCGCCCGTGCACCGCGCCCGTGCGCAGGGGCGGTGCGGCGGCCGGTGGCTCGCCGGAACGGAGTCGAACGGCGGCGACGGCGAGGACCGCGAGGACGGCGAGGCTGGACACCAGCACCGTGCGCAGGCGCGGGCCGGGGGCCGCACGGAGCGCCCTGCCGCTGACCAGGCGGAAGGTGACGAGGCGGGCCACGGCGGTCATCAGCATAGCGTCCCCGGCCATGGCCAGGCCGGCCGCGGCGGCTCCGCCGGGGCCGAGGACGGGGTCCGGGGGCCTCCAAACGGCCGCCATCCAGAGCAGCCCGGCCACCGAGCCGGTGGTCACCGCCGCTGCGGCAGCGACCGCGGGCGCCCCGAACCCGGCCCGGTGGGCACGCACGGCCAGCGGCAGGGCGAGCACGAGCCAGACGGCGGCCGCGGCCAGGGCCGGGGGCAGGAGCAGGAGCGCCACCGGGACGAAAGTGGCGGGGACGGCCGGCGCGGCGCCGAGGATGGCGGCGGCGGCCACCAGGAGCAGGATGCCGGCGGCTGCTGCGCCCCACGCCCGGAGCCGCTCGCCGCGGGAGATCCCGCCCTCGCCCCGGCGGCGCAGGTAGCCCCGCCGGCGAAGGAGCGCCACCGCCTCCTCCCAGCCGCCGTCGGCGGGGTGGGCGCCTTCCTCGGAGTCGGCGGCCGTTCGGCGGCTCTCCTCAGGCATCGCGCTCGATCACTTCCCGCGCGAAGGAGCATAACGTCTCCGCGCGGCGGCCGAAGCCGGCCAGGGCGGTGACGGCGGTGTCGGCGAGCTCGCGGGCCAGTCGCCGCGAGCCCTCGAGGCCGAGGAGATCGACGAAGGTGACCTTGCCCGCGTCCTGTCCCGTCGGCTTGCCGAGCCGGGCGCTCGGGGCGGAGGCGTCGAGGGCGTCGTCGACGACCTGGAAGGCGAGCCCCAGGTTGCGGGCGAAGTCCTCCACCGCGTCCCGCTCGGCACGGGTCGCCCTGCCGGCCATGGCCCCCCAGCCGGCGGAGAGGACGAAGAGGGCCCCGGTCTTGCCGGCGTGAACCCGCTCCAGCTCCTCCACGGTGGCGGCCGCGCCGGCCAGGTCCAGGATCTGGCCGGCGCACAGGCTGGTGACGGTGGCGGCCATCTGGCGGCCGGCCGTCTGGGCGAGGCGGCGGGGGATCCGGGCCTTCTCGAGGGCCGCCGGCAGGAAGGCGTGGGCGCGGTTGAGGAGGTCGAACGCCGCCAGGATGGCGGTGGCCTCGCCAAAGGCGCGGTGCAGGCTGGGGCGGCCGCGCCTGAGAGGCGCGTCATCCATGGATGGCAGATCGTCGAGGACCAGCGAGGCCGCGTGCACCATCTCGACGATCAGCGCCAGGTCGAGCAGGCGGTCGGGCGGGGTGGCGAAGAGCTCGCCCACCAGGAGCATGAGGACCGGACGCACCCGCTTGCCGGGTGACAGCAGGGCCTCGCGCACCGCCCTCCCCAGCTCGTCCTCGGAAGCGATCTCCCGATCCGCCCACCCGGACAGGGCGAGATCGACCCGCCGCCTCAGGGATGCAACGGGGGATGCTGCGTCGCCCACGGCCCCGTCATGTCCGGCCACCCGGCGTCGCCGCGGACCGCGATCCGGGCGGACCCGGCCGTCCCGGGAGGAACGGGCCCTCAGGAGAACGATGCACGCGCCTCCTCTTCGTTGTCGAAGACGTCGAAGACCGTGATCAGCTGCGTCACCTGCAGAATGTCGTTGATCTTGGGGGAAAGATGGACCAGGGCGAGGCGCGCGTCGGCGTTGGTGACGGTGGTGTAGGCCGCGACCAGCTCGCCGATGCCCGAGGAATCGATCGCCTTCACGTCGCCGAGATCGAGAAGGATCTTCTTCTTACCCTCGTCGAGAGCGGCATGGATGAGGTCCCGTATCTGGACGTCCCCGGCCCCGATGGTGACCTTGCCCGCCACCTTGATGGTCCTGATGTCGCCGTGGTCCGAAATCTGCGTCTTCATCGATCTGCCTCCCGTTTCACGCGTCCAGGCGGCGCTCCATGGTGACCAGCGTGCCACCATCCGGGCGCCGGCTGAACTCCACCCGGTCCATGAGCTGGCGCATGAAAAAGATACCCCGGCCGTTGGCACGAAGCAAATTCTCGGGCTTGGTGGGGTCGGGGACGGCGTCCGGGTCGAAGCCCGGCCCCTCGTCCTCGACGGCGATTGTCGCCACGCCGCCGCCGATCGTCAGTGCGACGTGCACCCGGCGACGGGGGTCGTTGCGGTTTCCGTGACGGATCGCGTTGGCGAGGGCCTCCCAGAGGGCGCTGACCAGGGGCGAGGCGTCATCCTCGGAAAACCCCGCCGCGGTGCAGAGGTCGCGCAGGACGCGCTCGGCGACCTCGATGTTCTCGAAGCGGCTGGTGATGGAGACCTCGGCCGTGAGGGGTTTGGCGTCTTTCATGTTCGGCGCTAGTATACGGTGATCTTGCGTTTCATTCGAGGGGGCGCCGCGGCGGCCCGCCGCCTACCGCGCCGAGGGAGGAAAACGTGACGCGCATCCGCCGACAGGCCTGGCCGACCGCTCTCGTGCTCGGAGTCGCCCTCGCGGCCTTCGCGGGGCAGAAAGGATCCCCAATGACCGCAACCCATCCCCACGTCCGCTTGGAAACCACCAAGGGCCCCATCGTCATCGAGCTCGACCCCGCGCCGGCGCCGCGGACGGTCGAGAACTTCCTCGCCTACGTGCGGTCGGGCTTTTACAACGGCACCATCTTCCACCGGGTGATCCCCGGGTTCATGATCCAGGGCGGGGGCTTCACCGGCGAGATGGCCCAGAAGAAGACGCGGCCGGCGATCCCCAACGAGGCGGCGAACGGCCTCCGGAACCTCCGCGGCACCGTGGCCATGGCGCGCACCAGCCGGATCGACTCGGCCACCAGCCAGTTCTTCATCAACCTCGCCGACAACGACTTCCTCGACCACAGGGACGACACGCCCGCCGGCTTCGGCTACTGCGTCTTCGGTCGGGTGGTCGAGGGGATGGACGTGGTGGACGCCATCGCCGCCGTCCCGACCACGACGGTGCGGGTCCGGGTCCCCGGCTCGGGGACCGTGCCGTTCGCCGACGTGCCGACGCAGACGGTGATGATCGAAAAGGCGGTGGTGGTCAAGGAGCCGGCGGCCGAACACTGACCGGCGTTCCCGCGGACTCGGGAGGTAACCCGCCGGCGGCGCTGCGATCCGAGGCTCAGCCCTCCTCGGCGGCCTCCTCGCCGACCATGCGCACCACCCACTCGTGGAACGCCTGGTCGGCGCGGTCCACGGGGATGGAGAGGATCTCGGGCAACTCGTACGAATGAAGCTCGCGGATGGTGGCCGCCACGTCCTCGAAGAGCGCGCTCGGCGTCTTGATCAAGAGCAGGTACTCGGTGTCCTCGCAGATCTTGCCCTTCCACCGGTAGATGGAACGGAGGCAGGGCACGATGTTGATGCAGGTCGCGAGGCGCCGCCCGATGAGCTCCTCCGAGATCTCCACCGCCTGCTGCTCGGTTCCCACCGAGGTGAGCATCAAGGAAATGGGTTCCGGCTCCGCCATGAGAGCACGCTAACGAAAACCGGCGGGTGAGTCAACCCGCCGGCCCGGCGCTCACCGGTAGCTGCGGAGGAGGCCGACCACCACCCCTTGGACCGAGACCTTGCGGGCATCGACGCGCAGCGGCTCCATGGTTGGGTTGGCGGGCTGGAGGCGGACGATGCCGGGCGACTCGGTGAAGAAGCGCTTCAGCGTCACCTCGCCGTCGACCAGCGCCACCACCACGTCGCCCTCGGCGGGGCTCTGCCGTGCCTGGACGACCACGAGATCCCCGTCCAGGATGCCGTCGTCGATCATCGAGTCCCCGCGCACCTTGAGGACGAAGTGCTCGCCGGGGCCGACCATGCCGGCCGGCACGACGATGTCCTCCGGGTCGGGAAGCGACTCGACGGGCTGTCCGGCCGCCACCAGACCGAGCAGCGGAACCGTCACCGCCCGGCTTCCGGTGCCCGCCCCGTCGGCCAGCAGCACCAGCCCGCGGCTGCGGTGCTTCTCGCGCCGGAGGTACCCCTTGGCCTGGAGGGCGAGCACGTGCTTCTGGGCGCCGGCCGTGCTCGCGAAGCCGAAGCGTTCCGAGATCTCGCGCAGGGTGGGCGCCACCTTGCGGGCCGCCATGAACTCGACGATGAAGTCGAGCACCTCGCGCTGGCGGCGGGTCAGGGGCAGAGGATGGCTCATCGAACGCCTCCGGAGGCATAAAAAGGGTACAACCGGCACCTCGTACCGTCAAGGCGCACCGCGCCGTTGATACCCCTACGCCGGGGCGCGGGAGGCGGGAGTCAGCGGTGGACCAGCTGCTTGATCTCGGACTGCCCGAGGGGGCACTGGCCGGTGATCACCACCGCCGAGGTGCCGCCGCTGAAGGGGGGGATGGGAGCTTCGGTCTCGAACAGGCCCTGTGCGTCGGTGACCCCCTCGGCCAGGACCAGCCGCCGCGGCTCGGCGGTGGACTTGAAGACCACCGCGATCTCCACCCCGGCGACCGGTTCCTGGTTGTGCGAGTTGAGGGCCACGATCCTGATGCTCGCCGACTGGCCGTAGACCAGGTCGTCGGTCCCCTGGGAGCGCAGCACCAGGTGGGCGCGCTGCTTCTGCGCCTCGAGGTACTCCATGATCACCTGGTCCAGGGTCTTGGAGGCTGCGGACGGCTCCGCCGGCGGGCGTCCGCCCCCGCTCGAGACGGCCGTCTCGTCGGTGGGCGCGGCGGCCCGGCGCTGGCGGCCGAGGTGCTCGATCTGGCCCCTCCTGATCGCCTCCACCACCGTCCGGTGCTGGCGGTCCATGAAGGCGGCGAGCGTCTTTTCGTCGGCCCCCTGCTCGAGCAGATCGGCGTACGGGGTGCGCTGGGAGTAGAGGATCTCGCCCTTGGCGTAGACGAGGGTCTCGATCACCGGGTTCTCCGTGCCGCGGTCCTCGGTCTGGACGTGGTAGGTCACGCCAGCGTACGCGATGTCCGTGTTGTACCCGGTGAGCACTCCCAGTTCCTTCCCATCGTTCCCGGTGAGGCCGGCCCCCTCCGGCCGCCCGTCAAGCCGGCACGGACGATTCTACCGGCGCGAAACGCGCGGTGAAATGCCGCAGCACGGGAGCAGCATAAACCATCCGCAGTCCCCGGATCGCCTCCCGGTTCTCGAACAGGGTCTCGATCACCTCGGCGACGTAGCCCAGATGGGTGTTGGTGTAGACGCGCCGCGGGACGGCCAGGCGGACCAGCTCCAGCTCGGGCCAGACGTCCTTGCCGGTCGCGGCGTCCTTGCGGCCGAACATGACGCCGCCGATCTCCACGCCGCGGATCCCCCCCTCCAGGTAGAGGGCCACGGTCAACGCCTGGGCCGGGTACTGCTCCGGCGGGATGTGGGGCAGAAAGCGCCGCGCGTCCAGGTACACGGCGTGGCCGCCGGCCGGGCGGATCATGGGGATGCCCGCCCGGTCCAGGCGCTCCCAGAAGGCCTGGACCTGTCCCACCCGGAACTCCAGGTAACGCTCGTCGAGCACCTCGACCAGGCCGCGCGCCACCGCCTCCAGGTCGCGGCCGGCCAGGCCGCCGTAGGTGGGGAAGCCCTCGATCAGGATGAGCATGTTCTTGAGCTTCTCGAACAGGCCCTGGTCGCGCATGGCGATGAAGCCGCCGATGTTGGCCAGCCCGTCCTTCTTCGCGCTCATGGTGCAACCATCGGCGGCCGAGAACATGTCGCCGGCGATCTCCCGCACCGCACGATGAGCCTGGCCGGGCTCCCGCTGCTTGATGAACCACGCGTTCTCGGCGAAGCGGCAGGCGTCGAGAAAGAAGGGAACCCCGTGCCTGTGGCAGATGTCGGCCATGGCGCGGATGTTGGCCAGGCTCACCGGTTGGCCGCCGCCGGAGTTGTTGGTGATGGTGAGCATGGCCACGGGCACCCGCTCGCGGCCGTTCTCCGCCAGGAAGGCGTCCAGCCGCTCGAGGTCGATGTTGCCCTTGAACGGGTGCTCCGAGGCTGGATCCCGGCCCTCGGGAATCACCAGGTCCACCGCCTCGCCGCCGTGCACCTCGATGTTGGCGCGGGTGGTGTCGAAGTGGTTGTTGGAGGGAACCTTCATCCCCGGCTTGACCAGCGTGGAGAAGAGCAGGTTCTCCGCTACCCTGCCCTGGTGGGTGGGGATGATGAATGGGAAGCCGGTGATCTCCTGGACGGTGTCGCGGAAGGTGTAGAAGTTCCTGGCGCCGGCGTAGGACTCGTCCCCGAGCATGAGGCCGGCCCACTGGTTCTGGGACATGGCCGCCGTCCCCGAGTCGGTGAGGAGGTCGATGTAGACATCCTCGGCGGGAATGGCGAAGACGTTGTACCCGGCCTCCTCGAGCCGGCGCCTGCGGGTGTCGCGGTCGGGAAGGCTGATGGGCTCCACCACCTTGACCCGCCACGGCTCGGCACGGTGTCGCATAGATCCTCCTGTCCGCCGGCAGGCCCCGCGGCTCCGGCGCAGACGTTCCGGGCCGATTGTAACGGCCTCGCGGCCCGCTTGCGAGCACGCCCGCCATCCCGAGGAGCGGAGCGACGGAGACCCCTTCTGCGTTGCATTCCCCCTTGCTGTCATCGCGAGGAGCCGGGCTCAGCCCGGCGACGTGGCGATCCCCGACAGCTCTGGAGCACGCTCCAAAGTCCTTCGGGAGCGCTCCCGGCGTGAGGGGATTGCCGCGTCGGGTTCCTGGCGGACCCCTCCTCGCAATGACAGGGAGAGGGGGTGAGGGGGGCCAGACCCCCTTTTGGGACGGAACGAGCCACCCTTACCGTTGTGCTTCTGTGTGCGGCGGTCCCCCTCGCCGCTCGCGCACAACGTTGAGGGTGGCAATCCACGGGAGGGCCGTTCGCCCGTGTCGCCGCCCTCAGCGGCCCTCGCCCGTCCCGCCCTCCTCGAGCAACGCGATGAACGCCTCCACCAGCTCGGGATCGAACTGCCGCCCCGCCTGGGCGCGGAGCTCGGCGATGGCCTCGGCCGCCGAGCGTGCCGGCCGGTAGGGGCGGTCCGAGGTCATGGCGTCGAAGGCGTCGACGATGGCGATGATGCGCGCCCCGCGGGGGATCTCGTCCCCGCGCAGGCCGAAACGGGCCGGGAACGATCCCTCCCGGGCGCCGTCCCACCGCTCCTCGTGGTAGCGGATCAGCGGCACGGCCTGGGGCAGCACGTTGGTGCGCTCGACGATCCGCGCCCCGAGGTCGAGGTGGCGCTCCATGATCCTGTGCTCCTCGGGCGTCAGCCGGCCCGGCTTGAAGAGGATGGCGTCGGGGACCCCGATCTTGCCCACGTCGTGAAGGATGGCGCCCCAGCGAACCGCCTCGACCTCGTCCTCCGAGCAGCCCAGGCGCCGGGCGAGCTCTTCCGCCCAGGTGGCCACGCGGTCCACGTGCTGCTGGGTGCTGGGATCCCGGGCCTCGATGGCGGCCGCGAGCCCCCGGATGAGGCCCTCGAAGGTCTCCCGGAGGGCCCGCCAGCGGGCGTCGAGCTCGGCGGCGAGGCGGAGGTTGCGGGTGCGCAGGTACCCGGCCCCGATGGCGAAGGCCGCGAACACGACGAGGTTGGCGTGGACCACGAGCATCCGCCGGGGATCCAGGAGCGGCGAGGGCCGGCCGGCGAGCGACTCGACGCCGAGGGTGAGCAGGTAGGCGACGGCACAGATGGCGTTGGTCGTCAGAGCGCCGCCGAGGCCCGATCGCGCCGTCATCAGCCCGATCGGCACAAGGTAGAGGACGGCGAACCAGTTGAAGGGCAGGAAGCGGAGGTGATCGGCGACCAGCAGGGCCACGGAGATGAGGCCGGCGGTGAGCACGGCCGAGGCCCAGGCGGCGGGCCGAACCCGGGGCGGCGGTTGCAGGGCGCCGGACTCCCCGAGGAAGAGGGCCGGCCGCAGGCGGTAGAGCGCCGGCAGCGCGAAGGCGGCCACGGCGACCACGTCGCCCAGCCACCAGCTGAGGTCGGCGAGCCATCCGCCCGCCTGCCAGCCGGGGACGCTCAGCATCGACGGCACCGTGCGGGCGAGGATGAAGTTGGCGCCGGTGTTCACAAAGCAGGTCCAGAGGACGACCTGCAGCACGCATTGCCGCCGGGTGCACGGCCTCAGCGCCAGCCCGGGCAGGGCGGCCTCGACGGCGTTGCCGGCGGCGAAGAGCAGGTGGAGTCCGAGAAAGCCGGGGTTCCAGGGGGTGGCCAGGGTTCCCGCGAGGACCGCCAGCCCGGCCTCCACCGGCCACAGCGTCCCGGCGGCGACGCCGAGCGCGGATGGAAGGTAGATCAAGGCCACCCCGGGGTAGGCCTGCAGCGGCTTCATGGCCAGGTTCAACCCGGCGTAGGCCAGGGCGATGACGAGGAAGCGCAGGCCTCGCCCGGCGAGGGAAGCGTCGCGTGTGCCGCTCATCGTGTCGTCCCCCCGAGGATACCTCAGCCGGGGGGACGGCAGGCGGCGGGCGGCTGCCGAACCCTTAACGAGATGTGCCGAATGTCATGAGATTGTAAAACTTGCAACTGGACCCTTGACCCCCCCCCGGCCTATCTTGGTTGTGGCCCGTTTGCGCGCACCAGGGCAAACCAGACAGGAGGTGTTCAACATGAGGCGACTCGCTACCACGATCATGCTCGTCGCTCTGGGAGTGTCGGCGCCCTGCTCGGTTTACGCCGGTACTGCCTGCTGGGCCCTCTGGACCGCCAGCGGCGCATGTGGATAATGATTGCGGAGCGTTGAGATGGACGTTGAGAAGGCGATTCGTGTGCCGGCGCTCGGCTCGGCGTGTTTCCTCGCTGCGGGCCTTCTCTCCGGGCCCCTGGGATTTGCCGCGGTGCGCTGGTGGTTGGTCAGCGCGGCCATTTCCGTTGGCCTCGGGGCCATCTTCGGCCTTGTGCCCCAGCCCGCAGGTCGCAAGCTCCTCTGGGGAATGGCGCTGACGCCCGCGGCCGGGGTGACCGTCAAGCTCATCTTCGGTGTCGTTCGGGCCCGGCCGGGTTGGACGGGCGAGCTTCTGGAGTTCATTGGGTTCTCCGCAGTCAACCTGGTTTGCCTCCTTGCCGGCTACCTGTGGATGGAGCGCCGCGCAGAGCGG
>CAZXXL010000041.1:10111-17995 GCA_964644635.1 uncultured Thermoanaerobaculia bacterium
CGCGCAGAGCGGTGGTGTCTGAGCTCGACAATGTCAATAGCGGCGGGCTCCGCCCCTGCGGAGCCCGCTTTGCCGTTGAACGCACCGGCACGCACTCACACATGCGAGCGCGCTAGTCGCTCTCCTCACACCACTCGCGCGCGTTCTGGAAGAGCTTGAGCCAGGGGGAGGCGTCGAGATCCCGCCGCCACGCCGGCGGCATCCACCCCCACTGCCACTTCAGGAAGGTGCGCTCGGGGTGGGGCATGATGGCCAGGTGGCGGCCGTCCGGGGAGGTGAGGGCGGCGATCCCGTGCGGCGAGCCGTTGGGGTTGAAGGGGTAGCGCTCCGTGGGCTCGCCGCCGTCGTCCGCGTAGCGCACCGGCGCCAGCCCCTCGGCCTCCACCCGCTCCAGGATGGCGGGATCGGGGAAGTGGGCCCGCCCCTCGCCGTGCTGGAGCCAGATGCCGAGCACCGAGCCCGCCATGCCGCGGAGAAAGATCGACGGGCTGTCGAGGATGCGCACCGTGGCGAAGCGCGACTCGAAGCGGCCGGAGGCGTTGGCGATGAAACGCGGCTGCGCGAGGTCCGGAATTCCCCGCCACGGCACCCAGCCGAGCAGGGCGAAGAGCTGGCAGCCGTTGCAGACGCCGAGGGCGAAGGTGTCCGGTCGGCTCCGGAACGCCTCGAACTGCTCCGCGAGGCGGCGGTTGAAGCGGATGGTGCCGGCCCAGCCCTTGGCCGAGTTGAGGACGTCGGCGTAGGAGAAGCCGCCCACCGCGACCAGGCCGCGGTAATCGTCGAGGTGGGCGCGCCCGGCGAGCAGGTCGGACATGGTGACGTCGGCGGGCTCGAACCCGGCCAGGGCGAGGGCGGCAGCCATCTCGCGGTCGGAGTTGGACCCCTCCTCGCGGAGCACGGCCACCGGGACCTTCGCGGGGCGGGCGAGGACCTCCGGAGCGGTGGGCCGGGGCTCGAAGCCGAGGGCGAAGGGCGGGGCGGTGCGGGCGGCGAGGCCGCGCCGCTCTTCCTCGACACAGCCGGGGTCGGCCTGGAGCTTCTCGAGCTCGAAGGAGGTCGCCTCCCAGAGGTCGCGCAGGGCGCGCACGTCGTCCTCGAGCACGACCTCGCCGTCGACGGCGATGCGCACGGTGGGCGCCGCCAGGGTGCGGCCGATGGGGAGGCAGCCCACGCCGAGCTCGTCGAACACCGCCACCGCGGCATCCACATTCTCGTCGGCGACCTCGAGCACCAGGCCGAGCTCCTCGGCGAAGAGCGCGGCGATGGGGTCGCCGCCCGCGGACGACACGTCGGCCTCGAGGCCGCAGTTGCCGGCGAAGGCCATCTCCAGGAGGGTGGTGACGAGGCCGCCGTCCGAGCGGTCGTGGCCGGCGGTGACGAGGCCCTCCTCGATCAGCCGCTGCACCGCCGCGAACGCGTTCGCCAGCAGGGCGCCGTCCTCCACGTCGGGCGACGAGTCGCCGACCTGGCCGAAGGCCTGCGCCAGGGCCGAGCCGCCGAGGCGGCAGCGGCCGCTGGCGAGATCCACGAAGAGCAGGGTCCCGCAGCCGGGCAGCTCCAGGTCGGGGGTCACGGTGCCCGTGATGTCGGGGCAGGTGCAGTAGGCGGAAATCACCAGGGAGCCCGGGGCCTTCACGGTCTCGGTGCCGCCGCCGGGAGCCGGGGCGAGCGCGGCCATGGAGAGGCTGTCCTTGCCGCCGTCCACCGCGATCCCGAGCTCGATCATCAGGTCGCGCATGGCGACGGCGGCGTCCCACAGGCGGGCCCCCTCGCCGGGCAGCTTGGCGGCCCACATCCAGTTCGCGGAGCAGCGCACGTCGGCGAGCGCCGTCACCCGGGCCCAGACCAGGTTCGTCAACGCCTCGCCGACGGCGAGCCGGGCCATGGCGGCGGGATCGATGAGCCCCTTGATGGGTTGCTCGCCGATGGCCGTGGCGCCCCCGGCGACGCCCAGGTGGCCGGCGGCGATGACGGCGACGTCGGCCACCGGGAGCTGGAGCGGCCCCACGCACTGCTGGCGGGCCACCAGGCCGGTCACCGCCCGGTCCACCTTGGTGGTCAGGAAGCGCTTGGAGCCCACCGCCACCAGGCGCAGCACCCGCTCGAGGGCGTCCCGCACGGTGAGCCCCGGGGGCAGGCGGAGCGGCTCCAGGCGGGGAGCGATCCGCTCCAGCTCGAAGGTCTTCTGAGGCATGTCGCCGAGCACGTCCTCGAGGTCGAGGTCCACCGGGGTGGTGTCGTCCCGAGCGTCGTGAACGATGATCCGGCCGTCGCCGGTCACGCGGCCGACGAAGGCGCAGGGGACCCGCTCCCGCTCGCACAGGCGGGCGAAGAGGCCGGCGTGCTCGGGACGGATCAGGACGGCGTCGTTCTCCTGGTACTCCGCGCCCCAGATCTCCAGCACCGACAGCGTCTCGTCGCCGACCGGGATCTCCCGGATCTCGATCCGGGCCCCGGCCGGCGCCACGATCTCCTTGAGCACGTTGCAGTTGCCGCCGGCGCCCTGGTCGTGGATGGAGACGATGGGGTTGGCCTCCCCGAGCTCGGAGCAGGCCCTGATGACGCGGTTGAGCTTCTGCTCCATCTCGGCGTCGCCGCGCTGCACGGCGTTGAAGTCGAGCTCGTCGGGGTTCTCGCCCTGGACCATGGAGGAGGCCGCCCCCCCGCCCATCCCGATGCGGTAGGCCGGCCCGCCGACCTTGACCACCAGCATCCCCGGCTCCGGGTCCCCCTTCTCGACGTGCCGGTGGTCGATGAGGCCGATGCCCCCGGAGAACATGATCGGCTTGATCCACTCCCGCCGCTCGCCCCCGGGCAGGCGCAGGCCGAAGGAGCGGGTGAACCCCTGGATGAGGGGCTCACCGAACTTGTTGCCGTAATCCGAGGCCCCGTTGGAGGCCTCGATCTCGATCTCCAGGGGCGAGGCCAAGTTGGGGGGGTAGGCGAAGCCCGGATCCTCCCACGGCTGGACCGCCCCCGGGATGCGCAGGTTGCCCACGCAGTAGCCCGCCGTGCCCGCCACCACCAGCGAGCCGCGGCCGGCGGCGTGGGTGTCGCGGATGCGGCCGCCGGAGCCGGTCTCGGCGCCCGGGAACGGCGCGACGCCGGAGGGGAAGTTGTGGGTCTCGGCGGTGAAGATGAGGTCGAGATCGAGCCGGCGCGGCGCCAGGGGTCCCGGCTCCCCGGGTCGCACCGGCGCCACGACGTCGGCCGCAAAGCCGCGGATGGCGCTCGAGTTGTCGGCGAAGGCGATGACGCTGTTGTTGGGGTTCTTCCGCCACGGCTCGCGGACGACGTCCAGCAGGTGCCGGGGCATGACCTCGCCGTCGATGACGAGCCGGCCCTTGAAGAACCAGTGCCGCGAGTGCTCGCTGTTGGACTGGGCGATGTCGAAGATCTCGACGTCGGTGGGGTTGCGGCCCAGCTTCTCGGCGAAGAGACGGGTGTAGAAGTCGAGATCCCAGTCGTCGAGGGCCAGGCCCAGCTCGCGGTTGAGCCGCTCGAGCGCCGCCCGGCCCTCCTCGAGCAGCGGCACCGTGCGCACCGGCGCCGGCTCGATCCCGGTGGCGAAGGTGGTGACGGGGGCCGGGTAGGGGCACTCGGTCATCCGGTCGTGGACCAGGGCGAGGAAGGCCCGTTCCTGCTCCCCGGTCAGCGGGCCGGCGCCCACGAGCAGGTAACGCCGGGAGCGCTCCATGCGCCGCACGGCGTCCAGGCCGCAGGCCCGGCACACGGAGACGGCGTTGGTGGACCAGGCGGTGGTGAACGTCATCCGCGGCCCGACCTCGTACACCGGGCCGCGCCCGGGGTCGAGGAAGCTGTCGCGGCCGAAGTCGCCGGGGGCGAAGGTCTCCGCCAGGAGCCAGCGCAGCACCGCTTCCTCGCCGGAGCTCAGGGGGCGGTCCAACTCCACGTTGTAACAGACCTCGGTGACGACGGCCTCGAGCCCGGGGAGGGTCCCGCGACGGAGGCGCGCCGCGAGGGCGGCGGTCCGGCTGGGCGGGATGCCCGGCCGGCGGAAGTAGTGGACCACGCTCATGGGGAGGTTGTAGCAGGGATCCCGTGGTTCCGCCAGCCGGCGCGGCCCGGCACGGGCGTAGAATCGTTGCATGGCAACCGACGCCGTCCGCCGTCCGCCGGGCCGTCATGCGTGACCTGGTCCTGGCCCTGGACCAGGGCACGACCGCCAGCACCGCCCTGGTGATCGGGCGCGACGGCGCCGTCCGCGGCCGGGCCACGGCCGAGATCAGCCAGCACTATCCCCGCCCGGGGTGGGTGGAGCACGATCCCGAGGAGCTGTGGCGCACCTCGCTGGCGGTGATGGAGGGCGCCCTGGCGGCGGCGTCGGTGGCGCCCGGCCGGCTGGCGGCCGTCGGCATCACCAACCAGCGCGAGACCACGGTGGTGTGGGAGCGCTCCGGCGGCCGGCCGGTCTACCCGGCCATCGTCTGGCAGAGCCGGCAGACGGCCGCCATCTGCGAGGAGCTCCGGTCCTCCGGGCTCGAGCCCCTCATCCGCGAGCGTACCGGCCTGGTGCCGGACCCCTACTTCTCGGGCTCCAAGGTGCGCTGGATCCTCGACCGGGATCCGGAGCTCCGGCAGCGGGCCGAGGCGGGGGAGCTGGCCTTCGGCACCGTGGACAGCTGGCTGCTCTACCGCCTCACCGGGGGCGCGGTCCACGCCACGGACCCGACCAATGCCTCGCGGACGTTGCTCTTCGACATCGGCCGCCGGCGCTGGGACCCCGAGCTGCTGGAGATCTTCGGGGTCCCCGGGGCCATGCTCCCGGAGGTGCGGCCGAGCGCGGGCGTCTTCGGCGTGACACGACCCGCTGGCGGCCTGCCGGCCGACGTGCCGGTGGCCGGGATCGCCGGCGACCAGCAGGCGGCACTCTACGGCCAGGGCTGCTGGCGGCCGGGGATGGTGAAGAACACCTACGGCACCGGCTGCTTCGTCATGCTCCACACCGGCGGCGAGCCGAGGCGCAGCGCCAGCGGCCTGCTGACCACGGTGTGCTGCGACGCGGAGGGCGGCCCCGCCTACGCGCTGGAGGGCTCGGTCTTCATCGCCGGCGCCGCCGTGCAGTGGCTGCGCGACGAGCTGGGGCTGATCGAGAACGCCGAGGAAACCGCCGAGGTGGGGGCGCACGTCGAGGACACCGGGGGCGTGTACGTGGTTCCCGCCTTCGTCGGCCTCGGCGCCCCCTACTGGGACATGGGCGCCCGGGGCGCCATCGTCGGCCTGACCCGCGGCAGCGGACGGGGCGAGATCATCCGCGCCACCCTCGACAGCATCGCCTACCAGACCCGCGACGTGGTCGAGGTGATGAACCGGGAGGCCGGGATCGCCGTGAGCGAGCTTCGCGCCGACGGCGGCGCGGCGGCCAACGACGTCCTCATGCAGTTCCAGGCGGACATCCTCGGCATCCCGGTGATCCGGCCCCGCCTGGTGGAGACGACCGCGGCCGGCGCCGCCTACCTGGCCGGCCTGGCCACCGGCGTCTGGAGCGGGCCCGATGAGATCGCGGCCGTCCTCGAGGAGGACCGGGTTTTCGCCCCGCGGATGGACGACGCCGAGCGGGAACGGCTCTACGCCGGCTGGCTGCGGGCGGTGGAACGGGTGCGCGGCTGAGCCGAGCCGGGTGGCGCCGTCCACGCACCATCGCCGGCAACCGGGTGCTCCGCGGCCGGTGCCAAGAGCCTCTTGGGAACCCGATCGTAGGGTTCTCCGCGTCCTTGCGGTTCAGACCTCTTCTCGCCGCGGACACATCCGCCGGTCGATGCGAGGCGACTCCTACTCTTGTGGCATCCCCTCCCGGATGCCCATGCGCAGCTGCTCCCGGAGCTCGGGCGAGTCCGTGTAGCCGTGAACGGCCACGCCGTGGCGCACCACGGCCTCGAGGAGCTCCTCCTCGCTGTCGGCGGAAAGCGCCAGCGAGCACCTCGCATCGTCTGGGTAATTGCGGCAATCGATGAACTTGCGACCCATGAGATCCCCCCTTTCAATTTCTGAACTTAGACTCATTTTCTAATATGCGCCCCCTCGCGATCCTTGTCAAGGCCTCCGGCGGCCCCTTCCGGGTCACAGGCTGCGGCGGTAGAGGACGCAGGCGGCGCTCTCGGCGCCGGACAGCGCGGCGGCCAGACGGCCGTGGGCGAGCTCCTCGAGGGCGGGTGCGGAGCCCTGGTGGAGGAGGATGCCGGTCCATCCCAGCGGCGGCGCGAGGGTGGAGGGCCGGGAGGCGGGCGCGCCGGCGGCGCGAAAGACCACGGTGGCGACGGTCCTGCCGGCGAAGAAGAGGCCGGGCGCGACGGTGGCGAGGGCGGCCGGGAGGGACGGCGGCCCGCCCCGGAGCGTGGTGAGCAGGTACGCGTCCGTCCCGGTATAACGGCGGGGCCGTTCGGAGACCCGGGGCTCCGCGCCCAGGGTGCGGACGAAGCCGAAGCGGAAGGCGGCGATGCCGGCGCGGCGGAAGAGGCTCGTGGCGGCGAAGGAGGGCCGGCCGACCAGATTCAGGAAGGCTTCGGCTCCCGGGTAGCGCACGATGAGCAGTGTCTCCCGGGTCTGTGCCGCCGCGCCGAGCAGGACCCGCCGCCGGTGGCCCTTGAAGACGATCCGGGCGCCGGTCTTGAGGAGCGGGCGGATCACCAGGAGGCCGTAGAGCTCGTAGGCCCAGGGCCGGCGGCGGTCGAGGAGGTTGACGGCGTACAGGGGACCCGAGAGGTCCTCGCCCGCGGTCACCGCCTCGATGCCGAGCCGGCCGCGGCGGCCGACGCCGGCTTCGATCCCCGGTGGTTCAGGCGCCGTCATGGTCGGACGTTCCTTCCGCCGGCGTCACCCTGACCCGAAGGCCGCTGAAGGCGGCCGTGCCGCACAGGGCGTCCACCCGGCGGTCGTCGGTGAGGTCGTTCACGCTGGCGCCGGGGTGCTGCGCCGCCACCGAGAGCCGGATCCCCGGGCGGTCGTGGCCCCAGCCGTGGGGCAGGCTGACCACGCCGGGCATCATCTCGTCGCTGATCTCGAGGGGAACGGCCACCCGGCCGGTGGCCGAGACCACCGCCACCCGCCGGCCGTCCTCGAGGCCCCGGCGGGCGGCGTCGGCCGGGTGCATGAGGAGGGTGCAGCGCTCCCGGCCCCGCACCAGGCGCGGGAAGTTGTGCATCCAGGAGTTGTTGCTGCGCAGGTGGCGCCTGCCGACGAGGAGCAGCTCGTCCGCCCGGGAAGGGGTCCCGCGGGGCGCTTCCAGCAGGCGCTCGAGGCGCGGCAGGTCGGCGAGGAAAAGGGACGGTGCGAGCCGGATCCGCCGCCCGGGCGTCCGCAGGCGCCCGGGCAGGCAGGGCTCCAGGGGCCCGAGGTCGAGCCCGTGCCTGGCGCGGGCGACGCGCCCCAGGGTGAGCCCGCGCCCGAACGGGCGCAGGCCGCGTCCATGGGGACCCCGGCGCAGGGCCCACGCGAGCAGGGGCCGCGGCCCGAGGCGGCCGGCCAGGCGTCCCAGCAGGCGCGAGGCGGGTGGGCCGTCGTCGAGGCGGCGGCGGAGCTCGGCCAGGATCTGCCAGTCGTGGCGGGTGTCGGGGGCGGGCGCGAACAGGGCCGGCGAGTAGCGGGCGACGTTGCGGACCGCGAGCAGGTTGAAGACCAGGTCGTAGTGGTCGTGCTCCAGGGCACAGGTCGGCGGCAGGATGATGTGGGCCCAACGCGTGGTCTCGTTGAGGTCGGGGTCGATGGCGACCATGCAGTCGAGCCCGGCCAGGGCCCGCTCGAGCCGCCTGCCGTTGGGCAGCGAGCGCACCGGGTTGCCCGCCGAGGTGCGCGGGGCGCCGACCCGGACCTCGACCCCCGGTCAGCACCCCCCGCCCGCCCCCCCCGCCGCGCACCCGCGCCCCC
>CAZXXL010000042.1:0-17686 GCA_964644635.1 uncultured Thermoanaerobaculia bacterium
ACAACCGCGAGAAATGCAGACTCAGCCTCGCCTCCACCCTCTTTTATGCACAGTCAAGCGCCTGACCTCATCACCGCCCACTCGCCAAACACACCGTGAAGCGCCAAAGTCGAGGGCCCGGGCAGACGCCCGGGCCGCTCTTGTGTGGACACGGTGTTTCTACGGCTTCTCCGGGAGCGGCTCGAGGGTCAGCGGGTCGCGCAGCGGGAGCTTGTGGATGGGCCCGAAGTCGGTGAGCCGGGCCTTGTAGTCGGGATGCCCCTTCATGATCTCGGGCAGGTTGCCGACCACCAGGATCACCATCCGGTCCGGGTCGAGGTCCTTCCTTGCCACCCGCAGGACGTCGGCCGCCGAGACCTTCCGGATCTTGCGGCGGTAGCTCACCCAGTAATCGTGGGGCCGGCCCAGGAGCTCGTCCAGGGCGAAGAGATCGGCCGTCCGCTCGGGTGACTCGAAGCGGCGCGGGAAGGTCTCGATGAACGAGCTCTTGGCGGTCTCGAGCTCGTCGGGCGACACCTTGGCCGTGCGGATCTTGCGGATGAGGCCGGTGGTGATGGCCAGGGCGCCGGCGCAGGTGCGCGACTTGGACTGGAAGAGCGCTCGGAAGTACCCGGGATAGGTCGTCGGGAAGGTCATCCGGGAGCCGGCGCTGTAGGCGAGGCCCTCGTCCGAGCGGACCCTCTTGGTGATCCACGACGTGAACCCGCCGCCGCCGAGGATGTCGTTCATGACCCGGAGGGCGAGCTCGTCGGGGTGACCCAGCCGGTAACCGAGCTGGCCGACGGAGACGCGGCCCTGGTTGACGTCGGGCTTGTTCACGACGTAGACCCCGGGCTCGGCCATGTGGGCGTCCTGGGGCACCGGCGGCACCGGTGAGGCCGCCCGCGGCAGGGTGCCGAGGGTGCGTTCGAGGAGGGCCTTGATGGCCGGTTTCTCGAAGTCTCCGGCAACCGCCACGACGACGTTGCCGGCCTTGACCAGCGAGGACACGAGCCGGCGGCAGTCGTCGGTCGTGATGGCCTCCACGGAGGCCTTGGTTGGCAGCCGGTTCATCCAGTAGCCGTCGCCGTAGATCAGCCGGCTCCACTCCCGGCGCTCGATGTCCGCGCTGTCGTCGTTGCGCTTCTTCATGTCCTGGATCATGTCGTCCTTGGCCTTGGCGAAGCGGTCGGCCTGGAAGCGCGGCCTGGTGAGCACGTCCATGAGCAGGCCGGCGGCCTTGTCCAGGTTCCTGGCCAGTGTGTCGAGGCGCACGCTGCCCGTCACGTCGCCGATCCGGGTGGAGAGGTTGACGGCGAGGAAGTCGAGCTCCTCGTCGAGCTGCTGGGCGGTGAGGTCGGCCGCGCCGCCGGTGCGCCAGACGGTGCCGGCCAGCTCGGCGAGCCCTTCCTTGCCGGCGGGATCCATGTAGGAACCGCCCTTGAAGAAGACGGTGATGGTGACCAGCGGCAGCTGGGCGTCCTTGCGGGCGTACACGGGGATGCCGTTGGCGAGCTCGAAGCGCATGGCCCCGGCGTCGGGCACCGTGAAGCTCAGCTTGGGAAAGTGCAGCTTCTCGGGACGCGGCGGGATGCCGCCGGCCAGCACGGCTGTCGAGACCAGCATCGCTGCGATCAGTGCGGTGATCTGAAAACGGCGGCGCATGTTACTTCTCCTCCCCGGCCTTCTTGCTGAGGCCTTCCAGCTTCTTCGAGGCCCGCTCGATCACGAGCTCGAGGGCCGGCTTGAATTCCTTCGGGGCCTGCCCGGACGCGGCCTTGAGCTGGGTGACGATCTGTTGCAGCTTCTGCGGATCCTTGACCTGATCGAGCTGGCGCAGCATCTGCTTGGCCGCCATCCGCGCCTTGGCGGGCAGGGCCGCGAGCTCGGGATCCTCGGCGGTCCCGGCCTTGCGGCGGTACCACATGATGTTCTCGCCCTCGGGGGTGAAGTAGGTCTTGGCGACCCGCATGACGTCCTCGGGCGTGACCGCCTGGACCCGGCTCGCCATGGTGTTGATGTCGTGCCAGTCGCCCTCGGCGTCGTACACCAGGAGCTGGAGGAGGAGGTAGAAGTTGGAGCGCAGCCGGCGGTAGGAATTGGCCAGCGCCTGGTTCTTGACCTTTTCCAGCTCGTGGGCACCGACCGGCTGCGTCTGGAGCTTCTTGATCTCGGCGACGAGGGCGTCCTCCACTTCCTGGTGGGTGTGGCCGTCGGCGACCTCGGCGCCGATTTCGAAGGCACCGGCGTACTTCATGGCGTTCGACCAGGCGTAGGGCTCGCCCGAGGCGACGTGCAGCTTCTCGACGAGAGACTTGTAGAGCCGGCCGGTCCGTCCGTTGAGGAGGCCGGCGACGACCTGCAGCGCGTACTTGTCGCGGTGAACGAAGGGGACCGTGTGCCAGCGGATCTCCACCGTGGGGTTGGTGTCCGCCGCGGCGGCCATCCGCTTGGTCTCGAGCTGCTCGATCTCCTCGGTGATCATCTCGGGGGGCTCGTGGGCGCCGTGCGGGATGCGGCCGAAATACTTCTTGGCCAGGGCCACCGCCCGCTGGGGGTCGAAATCGCCCACCAGCGCCGCCGTAATGTTGTTTGGAGCGTAGTAGGTGGCGAAGAAGGCGTTGGCCTGGCGGCGGGAGATGGACTCGACGTCGGACGGCCAGCCGATGGTCGGGTGGTGGTAGGGGACCGACATCCAGAAGACCGAGTCGAACTGCTCCTCGAAGCGGCCGATCGGATCGGACTCGACCCGCATCCGGCGTTCCTCGCGGACGACGTCGCGCTCGGAGTAGAACTCGCGGAAGGCCGGGTTGAGGAGGCGGTCGGATTCCATCCAAAACCACAGCTCGAGCTTGTTGGCGGGCACGGTGATGAAATAGGTCGTCATGTCGTCGTTGGTGAAGGCGTTCATGCCGGAACCGCCCTCGGCCGTGTAGACCTTGTCGAACTCGTCCTTAACGATGAGCTCGTGCTGCTCCTTCTGGAGCTCCTTCATCTTCGCCCGCAGCTCCTTGAGGCGCGGGGTCTGGTTCTCGGGCACGTAGATGCTGCCCTGGATCTCGCCGCGGCGCTTGGCCAGGCGGAGCTTGGTGTACTCCTGCTCCATCTCGCGCCGGACGGCGTCCAGGCGATCCATGATCGCCTTCTCTTTGGTCCAGTTCTTGGTGCCGATGGTGTGGGTGCCCTTGAACATCATGTGCTCGAAGAGGTGGGCGATCCCGGTGATGCCGGGACGCTCGTTGGCCGAGCCCACATGCGCCACCCAGCCCGCCGACACCGTGGGCGAGTCGTGGCGCACCACCATGAGCAGCTTCATCCCGTTGTCCAGCTTCACGACCTGAACCGGGACCTGGGCCTGGCCGGCATGGAGGAGGGCCGGGGCCGCCATCGCCAGCAGGGCGATCAACCCCGTCACGAGCTTCCGATGCACTTTCATGAAACGCTCCTTCCTGTTTTCGTTGTTGGTGGCGGAATCATCTCCGGTCCGGTGAACCGGTGCCGAGGAGTCTAACGGATCGGCGGCGGGCGTTTCACGCCGCGCCCTCCAGAAAGCCGATCACGCGGTCGAGCACCCGGCCGCCGCCCTCGGCCAGCACCGAGTGGCCGGCGCCGGGGATCAGGGCGATCTCGGATCGCGGGAGGGCGTCCGCGACGGCCGTGGTGTCCTCCGGCGCCACCACCACGTCCCGCTCGCCGGCCAGCACCAGGGTCGGCGTCGCCACGCCGGCCAGGTCGCGGGCCAGGTCCCAGCCCGCGAGCAGGTGCTCGAGCTGGCGGCGGGTCCCCGGGAGGTCGGCGGGATCGAGGCCATAAAGCCGCGCCGCCTCGGCCACGAAGGCGGGGTGCGTCTCGTGGAACGGGGGCGCGAAGGCCAGCGTCATAAGCGCCGGGCCGACCTCGCGGGGCGGGAGCGCGTCCACCAGCGCGGCGAGCAGCTCGAGCATCCGGCGGCCGTGGCGCGAGAGCCGGGCGGCGCAGGAGGCCACCACCATGCGATCGACGATGCCCGGGTGGCGGACGGCCGCCTGCAGGCAGATGGCTCCGCCCATGCTGACGCCGAGAAAGGCGGCCCGCTCGAGGCCGAGCCCGTCGAGGACGGCGGCAAGGTCGTCGGCGGCCCCGGCGAGGCTGAAGGACCGGCACGTGCGCGAGCTCCCGACGCCGCGATTGTCGGGGCAGATCACGGTAAAACGCGACGCCAGGAGCCCCGGCAGGTCGCCCCAGATGCGGGAGGTGGATCCCACGCCGGCCACCAGCACGAGCGGCGGCCCCTGGCCGCCGGTGGTGACACCGATCTCGCCGTCGGGCCCGGCGACGCCGAGCTTCGTAAACCCCTCGATTGCGGCCATCGCAACCATAGTACGATCGAAACCGCGATCGGTTGCAGGTTCCGCGGCGGTGGCGCCGCCGGGCGGAGCGATCCACATTGTTACGGTGAAGGGAGGTGCGCCGTGCCGGTACGGGAGGCGGCCCTGGACAGGCTGACGCGGGCGGTGGACGACCTGGCGATCCGCCATCCATCGGGCAAGCTGGTGTGCGTCGCCTGCGCCCACCGGTGCAAGCTGGCGGAGGGTCGGCGGGGAGTGTGCCAGGTGCGGTTCCGCGAGGGCGGCCGCCTGCACGTGCCGTGGGGCTACGTGGCGGGGATGGCCGTGGATCCCATCGAGAAGAAACCCTTCTTCCACGTGCTGCCGGGCTCGGGCGCCCTCTCCTTCGGGATGCTCGGTTGCGACATGCAGTGTGACTACTGCCAGAACTGGTTCACCTCCCAGACCTTGCGTGACCCGCGGGCCTCGACGCGGGCCGAGCCGGCCGACGAGGGCGGCCTGGTGGACGCCGCTCGGCGCACGGGCTGCCTGTCCGTGATCTCGACGTACAACGAGCCGCTGATCACCGCCGAGTGGGCGCGCGCGATCTTCACCCGGGCCCGGGCCGCCGGGCTCAGGACCGGCTTCGTCTCCAACGGCCACGCGACCCCCGAGGTCCTCGACTACCTCGAGCCCGTGTTGGACATGATGAAGGTCGACCTCAAGGCCTTCCGCGAGGCGTCGTACCGGCGTCTCGGCGGCCGCCTGCCGGCCGTTCTCGATACCATCCGCCGGCTCCACGAACGCGGCATCTGGGTCGAGGTCGTCACCCTGGTCGTACCCGGCTTCAACGACGACGAGGAGGAGCTTGCGGACATCGCCCGTTTCCTGGTCTCGGTGTCTCCGGACATTCCCTGGCACGTCACCGCCTTTCACCCGGACTACGAGATGGCCGACCGGGGGGCGACGCCGGGCCGGACGCTGGCACGGGCGCGCGAGATCGGGCACCGGGAGGGCCTGCGGTTCGTGTACGCCGGGAACCTCCCGGGCCGGATCTCCGGCGGCGAGGACACGGTGTGCCCAGAGTGCAGGACCACGCTCATCGAGCGATGGGGCTTCCGGGTGATGGCGAACCGGCTCGGCCCGGACGGGCGGTGCCCGGGCTGCGGCGCCGCGATCCCGGGAATCTGGGGAACCCGGTGAGGTTTCCGGAGTGAGATCGAGACGGGCCGATCCCCTGGAAGGCCGGGTGTAGAAGGGACTTTTGTGCTTCCCAGAACGGCCGTCGTTTCCGCTTGCATTTTTTTTCACATGCGGATATATTGATGGTAACGATGGCTGAGAGGTCCGATTGATGGAGGAGGAAACCGGCGTGGCGGTCTTGCTCAACCGAACGATGCACGATGGATACAACGTTCGACTGTCACGCCGCGGCGTGGCGCCGCTCGTGGGTCGCGGCACCCTCGTGCTCGCGGTCCTCCTGGCCCTCGCGGCCCCGGCACCGGCCCAGCAGAACTCGGACTGCATGATGTGTCACGGGGACCGGACCCTGACCGCGACGGTGCACGGCCGGGAGGTGTCGGCCTTCGTCGACATCGACGCCTTCCGCCGTTCGGCCCACGGCGACCTGCAGTGCATCGCCTGCCATTCGGACCTCGAGGGGAGCGAGTTCCCCCATGCCGAGAACCTGCGGCCGGTGCGCTGCTCCAGCTGCCACAAGGACGTGGCCCGGGAGCTGGCCCGGGGCCCGCACCGGAAGTGGGCGCAGGTCCCCGGAGAGCCGTCGGCCAACTGTATCCGGTGTCACGGCACCCACGACGTGCTGCCTCCGGACGATCCCGCCTCGCCCGTCAGCCCGGCCCGTGTGAACCGGCTGTGCGTGCGCTGCCACGAGAGCCAGGGCAAGACGTACGGGCGGAGCATCCACGCGGTCTCCAACGGTGCCAAGCCGAACGCGGCCTGCACCGACTGCCACCGCGGCCACGCGATGGTGCAGCCGAAGACCGAGCGCGTGGAGCTTCAGACGTGCGGCCGCTGCCACCCCGAGGAGGTGAGGCGGCAGGCGCGGAGCGTGCACGCGCGGGCGGCGCTGAAGGGCGACCCGCTCGCCCCGAGCTGCATCACCTGCCACAACCACCACGAGATCCTGCCCGCCTCGGATCCGAAGTCACCCACCGCGAAGCTCAACGTTCCCGTGCTCTGCGGCCGTTGCCACCATGAGGGATCCAAGGTCTCCCTGGAGCGCAACATCCCGGAGAAGAACATCCTCAAGAACTACTCTCTGAGCATCCACGGCCAGGGTCTTTACAAGATGGGCCTCCGCGTGACCGCGGTGTGCACGTCCTGTCACAACGCGCATCTCATCCTCGATCCGAGCAATCCGGACTCCAGCATCAACCCGCGGAACGTGGCCAAGACCTGCACCAAGTGTCACTCGCGCATCGAGCAGGTCCACGTGAAAGTGATCGCGGGGAGGCTGTGGGAGCAGGCGCCGCACAAGATCCCGTCGTGCGTGGACTGCCACCGGCCGCACAAGATCCGCCGCACCCCGGTGAACCTCAAGCGGGTGGCGAACAAGGAGTGCATGCGCTGTCACGCCGACAAGAACCTGTTCATGACCAGGAACGGGAAGAGGATCTCGCTCTACGTCGACGAGGAGACGTTCAACGCGTCCACCCACGCGACGGTGGCCTGCGCCCAGTGCCACTCCGAGGTCAGCACCGCCCTCAAGCGGCCGTGCGCGGCGATCAAGCACAAGGTGGACTGCAGCACGTGTCACGCCGAGGTGGTCGAGCGATACCAGACCGGTATCCACGGCCGGAAGGTGGCCGAGGGCGACCCGAACGCCCCCACCTGCCTGACCTGTCACAGCGCCCACGCCACGCAGAGCCACCGCATCCCGTCCTCGCCGACCTACGCCATGAACGTGCCCAAGTTGTGCGGACGCTGCCACGCCAAGGGCCACACCGTGGCCGAGGTCATCGCCAAGAAGATTCCGCAGGCCAAGGGCATTGTGAACAGCTACGTCGACAGCGTGCACGGCCAGGGCCTCCTGAAGGCGGGGCTGGTGGTCGCCGCCAACTGCGCGTCGTGTCACACGCCCCACCACGAGCTGCCGAAGAACGATCCCGATTCGTCCGTGAACCCCGCCCACCTGGCGGATACCTGCGGCACGTGCCACCAGGGGATCGAGCGTGAGTTCAAGACCAGCATCCACTGGCCGGGCAACGCGCGCACCCAGAAGAAGCTGCCGACCTGCGAGGACTGCCACACGTCCCACACCATCAGCCGGATCGACGTCAGGGGATTCCGCACCCGGATGATGAACACCTGCGGGCGGTGCCACGAGGAGGAGGCGAAGACCTATTTCGACACGGTGCACGGGAAGGTCTCCCGCCTCGGGGACGAGGGGGCCGCCAAGTGCTACGACTGCCACGGCACCCACAACATCCTTCCTCCCGAGGATCCGCGCTCGACGTTGAGCTACAAGAACGTGGTCCACACCTGCCAGAAGTGCCACCCGGGCGCGCACCGGCAGTTCGCCGGCTATCTGACCCATGCCACACACCACAACCCCAAGAAGTACCCCTACCTGTACTACGCGTACGTGTTCATGACGACGCTCCTCGTCGGAACCCTCGCGTTCTTCCTGCTCCATACCCTGCTGTGGCTGCAGCGGTTGTGGCGGGACCGCGAGAGGTGGCGCCTGGTCAAGGCGGCCAAGCGGGAGCGCTTCTACGTACGGTTCACGCCCACCCAGCGGCTCATGCACCTGGTGATGCTCCTGTGCTTCTTCACCCTGGCCATCACCGGCATGACCCTGAAGTTCTCCTACATGCAGTGGGCGGTGTTCATCTCCCACCTGCTCGGCGGCTTCTCGGTGACGAGCGTCCTGCACCGCATCGCGGCGACCATTCTCATTGCGCTGTTCGCCTTCCACATCGTGCAGATCGTCAAGCTCAAGCGGGCCTCCGGGAAGACTTGGTTGAAGTTCATCTTCTCCGAAGATTCCATGATGTTCAACCTGAACGACGTCAGGCAGTTCTGGCAGCACTTCCAGTGGTTCATCGGCAGGGGTGAGCGGCCCAGGTACGGGCGCTTCACCTACTGGGAGAAGTTCGATTACTTCGCCGTCTTCTGGGGCGTCTTCGTCATCGGCGGCACCGGGCTCATGCTCTGGTTCCCGACCGTCTTCACGCGGGTATTCCCGGGCTGGCTCATCAACGTCGCCACCATCGTCCACAGCGACGAGGCCCTCCTCGCCGTGGCCTTCATCTTCACGATCCACTTCTTCAACACCCACTTCCGGCCGGACAAGTTCCCCATGGACCCGGTGATCTTCACGGGCAGGGTGCCCCTGGAGGAGCTCGAGCAGGACAAGCCGGCGGAGTACGAGGAGCTGATGGCCATGGACGAGCCGGAGCGGCGGATCGCCGGACCGATGCCGCGGCGCAAGCTGCTCTGGATCCGTCTCTTCGGGTTCGCGGCGCTGACCGTGGGCATGGGGCTCATCTTCCTGATCCTGTACGCCATGCTGTTCGGTTACCGGTGACGGCCGGGGCCCGGCTCCCGGCCGCCCGGCGGATCTCGAAGAGCCGTGAAGACTTGCACGGTTGTGGGATTGTGAAAAATCTTGCGCAAAAAATCACAAACGAATAGGGTAATGCCGGAACGGACGATGACGCCGCGCGGGAGGAGCTCATGGCCCACGACGACCTGATCACGGACGACATGAAGCACACCGACGGCTCCCTGCCCACGGGATCCACCGGCGGCCCGGGGGACCGGCACCGCCTGCGCCGCCTCACGCTCGCGGTCGTCCTCGTGGTCGTGATCGTGGCCGTCATCTTCTGGGCCCTGCTCAGGTTCTCCGGGAGCCCGCGCTTCTACGGCTCCATGCCGTGGCTCGCCGAGTACGTCACCTCCTGGAGCCAGAGCTCGCACAAGGACGTTCAGTGCCGAGTGTGCCACTTCGGACCGGGCGCCCGCGGCGACGTGAGGACCGAGCGCGTCGGGGTCTCTCTGCTCGTCGAGCGCCTCACGGGGACCGGCGACACGAGCGTCTTCCGCCACATCAGCGCCGCCAGCTGTACGGAGAAGGGATGTCACGCCGAGATGCTGACGGACGGCGTGATCGAGTGGAAGGGCGTGCGGTTTTCCCACGCCGACCACCTGGGCAAGATCAAGCGCGGCGTCAAGCTGTCCTGCACGACCTGCCACCGGGGCCTGGTGCACGGGAACAAGAAGCCGGTGGACACCACATCCTGCACCATCTGCCACTTCAAGAAGCTGGGCTGGGGGGAGGACATCTCCCGCTGCCAGCTGTGCCACGACCCGGCCAGGCTGGCCTCGAAGCGGTACGATCACAAGCTCGTCCGTGACAAGAAGATCCCGTGCCAGGACTGCCACGCCGACGTCAACCGCGGCCGGGCCCCGGTGGACCGCGAGCGTTGCGTCGCCTGCCACACGGCGGGCGACCGGGCGGCGAAGTACGATCAGGTGGAGCTGGTCCACACCAAGCACGTGAGCGAGCAGGGCTTCCCGTGCACGTTCTGCCACGAATCGATCGAACACAAGGTCCACCCGCTGGCGATCACCTCGTCCACCGACTGCGCCACCTGTCACCGTGACGTGCACGAGGCGACGCGAAGCCTCTACGTCGGGGTGGCGGCCGACCGGCCCGGGGCCAAGCGGCAACCGGATCCGATGGCCACCACCCACGTCCATTGCCAGGGTTGTCACACACGCTTGGTTCCCGGCCGGGAGGGCGAGGTTCGCAAGCCGCGGGCTGCGGCCTGTAACGCCTGCCACGGCCCGGGGTACGACCGTATCCTCCGGCAGTGGAACACGATCCTGACCAGGGACGTCGCGGCGGCGCGCAAGGCGGTGGCGGCGGCGCGTTCGGCCGTGGGCGGAAGGCGGTCCGGGTCGGCCCGGGAGCATCTCGACGTCGCGGCCAAGAAGCTCGCCCAGGTGGTGAGGGGTCACGGCCAGCACAACATCGTCTTCGCCGTGGTCCAGCTGCACGGGGCGGTCCGTGAGGCCAACGCCGCCCTGCGGCTCGCCGGCAGCTCGACGTCGTTCCCGCGCATCGCCGACGCTTCCAGGCTGACCGCGAACCGGTGCGCCCGGTGCCACGTCAATCCGCCGGCGACGGTCAGCTACCGAGGCAAGCCCTTCCCGCACGCCAAGCACATCGCCGCCGTGGGCGACTGCGAGTCCTGCCACACCCCGTACGCGAACCACGGCAAGCTCTCGTGGGGCAAGCAGGCCTGCGCCACCTGCCACGGCGCGGTGCCGCTGCCCCACCCGGCGAGCTTCAGGTCGGAGATGGGACGGGTGGCGAAGAAGGTCGGGTTCACCACCTGCCTCCAGTGCCACGACACTCCGGAGGCGCAAGAGAAGTGCACCCCCTGCCACCAGGGTGGACCGAAGAAGGAAATCCAGTGGCACGGCATGCCCCTCAGCCACGCCAACCATGCCCGGCACGGGATCGACTGCACGACCTGCCACACCGATCTCAAGCACCACGGCGGCGTGGCGCTCGAGCCCCGGGACTGCAACGACTGCCATGGCGTCGCCATGCCCCACCCGGACAACTGGGTGGAGATCCACGGCAAGACCATGATGGAGCGCAAGGACATCGACAACGACACCTGCGCCGCCTGCCACGAGGGCGGGATGGCCGGCGACTTCTGCCAGAGCTGCCACGGGGGCTGATCGACGATCACGGCTTCCGGGCTACACTGTCACCAGCTCTGATTCCGGGAGGTGGCGTATGGAAGCTCTCGCGAAGCTGCGGGGGAAGCTGGACCGTGCGGACCGGCTGTTGCTGGAGACCTTGGCGTCGCGGCTGGCGATCGTCGCCGAGGTGGCGCGGCGCAAGGCCGAGGGCCTGCCCTTCCTGAGGGATCACGAGCGCGAGAGCGAGCTCCTGGAGCGGGTGCAGGGCTGGGCGAGGGAGCTCGATCTCGACCCCTACCGGGTGCGCGAGATCTTCCGCGAGGTCATCGCCATGTCGCTCAAGATCCAGGAGGAGACGTTGCTGCGGCGCGAGCTCGTGGAGCGCACGGCCGCCGCCGCGCGGGTGGTGACCTACCAGGGCGTGGAAGGGTGCTACAGCCACCTGGCGGCGATGAAGTTCTTCGCGGCGCGGGAGAAGGAGGTGCAGTTCGCCGGCTTCGCCTCTTTCGAGGCGGCGCTGGCCGAGGTCGAGGAGGGGAGGGCGACGGCCGCCTTGCTTCCGATCGAGAACACGACCGCCGGCTCCATCAACCAGACCTACGACCTGCTGCAGAGAACCGACCTCGAGATCACGGGCGAGGTGCTTTATCCGGTACAGCACTGCCTGCTCGGCATTCCCGGCGCCCGCCGCGAGCGCCTGCGCCGGATCCTGTCCCACCCCCAGGCACTGGCCCAGTGCTCCCGCTTTCTCGCGTCCATGGACGGCGTCGAGATCGTCGCCCACGAGGACACCGCGGCCGCCGCCCGGGCCGTCCGGGACGCGGGCGACCCGGAGCAGGCCGCCATCGCGAGCGAGGACGCGGCGCGCCGTTACGACCTCGAGGTGCTGGCCCGGGGCATCGCGGATCAGCAGGAGAACTGGACGCGGTTCGTGATCATCTCGGCGCCGTCGCCCCCGCCCGATCCCCGTATCCCGGCCAAGACCTCCCTGGTCTTCATCACGCGCCACACCCAGGGCGCGCTTGCGCGCTGCCTGGACATCCTGGCCGAGCAGGGGCTGAACCTCACCAAGCTGGAGTCGCGCCCGGTGCCGCGTCGGCCCTGGGAGTACCAGTTCTACGTGGACTTCGAGGGCTCGCTAGCGTCGGAGCCGGCGCAGATGGCGGTCGCCCGCCTGCGGAGGGAATGCCCGTACCTGAAGGTGCTCGGGAGCTATCCCGCGAGAACCACCCGGGCCGGCGCCGTCGACCGCATCGGGGACTGAGTGGCGTTACTTCTTCGCGGTCGAGATCTTCAACGGGTAGTACAGGGGGCACCAGCCCACCAGGGCGGTGACCAGGGGGATGACGCCGACGGCTCCCCACCAGCTGTCGTAGGCGATGCCCACGCCGATGATGGCGACGCCGGCGATGGTTCTGAGGGTCCGGTCCAGCGTCCCGAGGTTACTCTTCATCGGAGCTCCTTTCGTCTCGTGCTTTGCCGCCCCGCCGCGGCGGGGCACACCGGGCACCGCCCGCGGGCGGCGCCCGGGTGGGTCGATTCCGCTACTGGATGAGCACCTGAGCGTGCGCCAGTCCGTAGACCCCGGCGTTCCGGTCGTAGATCGCCATCGCCACGGTGTACGGCCTGGCCGGCAGCTCGAACCGCATCACGTAGCTGAACGGCTGGTTGGTGATCTTCGGCAGGACCGAGGCCGGAATCTCGATCGTCTGGTGCTCCCGCTCCAGGCTGGTGATGGCGCCGTGAGCGTCGTAAACCGCCATTACGACATCGACATCGGCCGCGGCCTCGTCGCCCCGGGGCAGGAAGGTCAGCGCCTTGACCGGTGTGAGCACGTTGGCCGCCACCCGAACCTGGTCCCCGGCCTTGTGGGACGTGATGCGCACGGTGGTCGGCAGCACGCCTCCCACCTTCGGGAAGGTCGGCGGCGAGGCCATGCGGTCCATGAGCAGGGTTTCCGGTCCCAGGTCGTAAAGACCCTGGCGGTAGCGCACCTTCACGCCGGAGCGCCGGACCTTGACGGTGATCTGGTGGTACCGGTTGTCGTGCCCGTGCTTGGCGGCATACGCCAGGGAGTAGTAGGTCTTGAGCTCGCGATCGACCGCCCGCAGGGAGGGCGCCAGCATGTTGGCGTTGAAGAAGGACCCGCCGGTCTCGTCCGCCAGCATCCGGGAAAGGTCCTCCCACCTCGGGTTGTCGATGGTCGTCGTCGTTCCGGCGTCGCCGGTGTTCTCCGCCGTGAAGAACGGCAACGGCTGCTGAAGCCCGTAGGCGTTGGCGACGTAGATCCGGAACCCGGCGGTGTTCGCGGAGCGCTCGATCTCACGCCACAGGTCGTGGGCGATGTCGACGTAGGTCGCGAGCACCGTGTCGAAACCCCGGCGCAGGATCGGCGGGCTGTTCTGGGGCATCTGGTTGACCAGAGGGCTCTGCCGGCGGCTCAGGTCCATGTTCCCGGTGATCAGGAAGCAGGCCTTCTTGCCGGGCATGGTGGCGTACGACCGGAAGAGCGTCACCAGGCCGCGGGCCAGGCTGCCGTAGATCTCCAGCCCCTTCATCGCCCACTCGCGGTTGGCGAGGGTGGGGAGCCGATCCTTGAAGTCGGCCGAAACCGACGAGATGTGGTTGTAGTAATCGGACAGGCCGGCCTGCTTGCGGTTGGTGATCTGCTGGCTGATGTAGCGATAGCCGAGCGGGTCGAGGACGAGGCTGTCATCGAACTGCTGCAGGAGCCGGAACCCCGGCTGGCGGGCGATCACGTCGAGGGCGCCGAGAACCTTCTTGATGTCCGGGGTGAACGGCAGGAGCACCCTCGGCGAGGAGCCGATGAGGATGACCGCCCAGTCGACGTCCGATCCGCTGCGGTCGATCACGAACTTGCGGGTCGAGTCGATCACCCGGGCCACCCAGGGCTTCTCGACGAAGTTGAGGTCGAAGACGAGGGCGATGTGGCGGCGGAAACGCACGTCCCGGGCGTCCTGGATCGTCTTCGTGCCCTCGGGCGTGGTGAGGTGGACGGTGCCGTCCACCACCTTGGCGAAGTTCGTGATCGGCTGGGGCACGCCGTCCTCGTAGATCTCGAAGTCGGCCTTGGAGAGGTCCGTCACCGGCGCGCCGTGGCGTGTCACGATGACGTCCACGTTGATGGTGTTGACCTCCACCGATCCCGAGAATCTCGAGCCCGAGGTCGCCGCCGGTGCCGCCGCCGCCGTCACGGCGAGCCCCGCGAGCAGGAGCCCGATCACCACAGGAATGAGGCCTCGGAGCATGGTTCGCAACCGTCTCATGTGTCCCCTCCTGACAACGTCGTGTCATTCATGAGCGACAGATCCCACACCGAGCGGACCGCTCGTGCCGGCGATCGCCGCCGGCCGCCCTCTTGAGCAGCAAAATCCGTGCCGGTTTCATTTCCCGTCCGGCGCGTCCCCGCGCAGCAGCGAGACGAGGACCGACGCCGCCCGCTCGGCGTCCGCCATCGAGATCTCGTAGTGGGTCACCATGCGGATCCGGCGCGGCCCGAGGGCGTTGGCCAGCACCCCGTGCTCCCGCAGCCGGGCGACGAGCTCGCCGGCGGGCAGGGGAGTGCCCTCCTCGAGCTCGAAGAACACGATGTTCGTCTCCACCGTCCGCGGGTCGAGCCTGACGAACGGGGCCTCGGCGATGATCTCCGCCAGGCGCCGGGCGGTCCGGTGATCCTCGGCCAGGCGCGGGAGCATCTCGTCGAGGGCGACCAGCCCGGCGGCGGCCAGGACGCCGGCCTGGCGCATGCCGCCGCCGAAGAGCTTGCGGATGCGCCGGGCCTCGCGGATGGCGTCGGCGTCGCCCACGAGGAGCGAGCCCACCGGCGCGGCCAGACCCTTGGAGAGGCAGAACATCACCGTGTCGCAGCCGCGGGCGAGCTCCGCCGCGGCCACCCCGGTGGCGGCGGCGGCGTTGTGGATGCGGGCCCCGTCGAGATGCACGGCAATCCCGTGACGCTTCGCGACGGCGACCAGCTCGCGCATGCGTTCCAGCGGTACGACCCTGCCGCCGGCGAGATTGTGGGTGTTCTCGAGCACCAGCAGCCGCGTCGGGGTGCGGTACAGGGCGCGGGGCTGGACGGCGGCCTCCACCTGCTCCGGGTCCAGGATCCCATCCGCGGTGGGGATGGGGCGGGGGAGGGCGCCGGAGAGGGCCGCCATGGCGCCCATCTCGAAATTGAAGATGTGCGTGCCCGCCTCGCCGATGACCTCCGAGCCGGGGACGGTGTGGAGATGGACCGCGATCTGGTTGCCCATGGTGCCCGAGGGGACGAAGAGGGCGGCCTCGCGCTCCAGGAGACCCGCGGCGCGCTCCTCGAGGCGGTTGACGGTGGGATCCTCGCCGTAGACGTCGTCGCCCACCTCGGCGGCGGCCATGGCGCGGCGCATGGCCGGGGTCGGCCGGGTGACCGTGTCGGAACGGAGATCGATGACGGTGCTCATGGCGGGATTGTAACGCCGCTGCGGCTCCTCGCACGTCGAAGGCGACCACTTTTCCTGGAAGGCGCGCCGGGAGCCCGCAGTTGCCCCGTGGTCGAGCGAGGGACCCCCGGGGTCGTCGTGTGACGAGAGCTCGTCCGATGGCCGTTGCCGGGACGGGCCGTTGGGTGCGGCGCGCCCATCGCCGCGGCTGGGCCGCGGCGACGCGGTGCGGTCGGCGGACCGGCTGGCCGCAAGCGTCCCGCCGTAGGACCGTACTGGTGAGAGCACCCTTGTCTGTGGCGGTGTCCGATCGTGAGGGGATTGCCGTGTCGCCGGGCTGCGCCGGGCTCCTCGCAATGACAATGGCAGGGACTTCGTTGAACGCCTCGCACCCCCTCTCCTCGTCATTGCGAGGAGCGAAGCGACGAAGCAATCCCTGGCAGCGTCGGAGCGCGCTCCGGGGTGCTCTGCGAGCGCTCCCCGCGTGAGGGGTTTGCGTCGTCGGGTTCCTGCGGAACCCTCCTCGCAACAGGCTCCTTCAGCGGGCAGCAGAGCTTCCCGGTCTCATGGCGATCCGTCGGGACGTCAGATCACCTACTGAATGGCGGTCCCGGAAATTCCGGGGGAAGGTGCAGTCAAGGAGCGGGTTGACAGATTCAAAAAACGCGATTAGGATCAGTTCTCATGATGAACGGCAGGTCGTCTAACATCTTTGTTTTCCCAAGATGGGCAAATCTCCTGCGACCGGCTCTCGTGGCCGCTGCCGTGGGCGGCATGCTCTACGCCGTGGTCGCGGTCACCTTCGGCCTGTCTCCGAAGACCCTCAACGTGGGCTACGAGCCCGAGCAGCCCGTGCCCTACAGTCACCGCCTCCACGTCGGCGAGCTGGGCCTGGACTGCCGGTACTGTCACAACACGGTAGAGAGGACCGCGAAGGCAGCGATCCCGCCCACCCAGACGTGCATGAACTGCCACAAGATGATCCGGACCAGGAGCGAGAAGCTCACCCCGGTCTTCGAGAGCTTCGCCACCGGGATGCCGGTGCCCTGGGTGCGGGTCCACGACCTTCCGGATTACGTCTACTTCAATCACAGCATCCACGTCGACCGCGGCGTGCCGTGCGTGGCGTGCCACGGCCGGATCGACACCATGGAAAAGGTGCGGCAGGTCAAACCCCTCAGCATGGGGTGGTGCCTCGACTGCCACCGGGCCCCGGAACGGTATCTCCGGCCGGCGGCCTTCGTCACCAGGATGGACTGGGTGCCCGAGGAGGATCAGCTGGTGTTGGGACGCAGGTTGCGCAAGGAAAACCACATCGACCCGCCGACGGACTGCATCACATGTCACCGCTGAATCCGCCCCGGCCGGGCATGACCTACTGGCGGAGCCTGGACGAGCTCGCCGCGAGCCCCGAGGTCCGGGAGATGGCGGCGCGGGAGTTCCCCGGCGAGGTCTGGGAGAGCATTCCACCGGCCACCCGGAGGCAGTTCCTCAAGATCATGGGCGCCTCGCTGGCGCTGGCCGGGCTGACCTCCTGCCGCTGGCCGGTGGAGGAGATCGTGCCGCTGGCCCACCGGCCGGAAGGGCGGGACCCGGGCGTTCCGCTGAGCTTCGCCACCGCCATGGAGCTGGCGGGCGCGGCCGCCGGCCTGGTGGTGACCAGCTTCGACGGCCGGCCGATCAAGGTCGAGGGCAACCCCGCCCATCCGGATTCCCGAGGCGCGGCGCCGGCCATGGCCCAGGCGGCGGTGCTCGAGCTTTACGACCCCGACCGCAGCCGCCGTGTGATCCTCAGGGAGGGCGGCGGCGAGTACCCGAAGGCGTGGGAAGACTTCCGGCGTTTCGCCGCCGACCACTTCGCCGCCCTCGGCCGGCGCGGCGGCCGGGGGCTCGCGGTGCTCGCGGGCGAGAGCTCGTCGCCTACCCTCCTGCGCCTGCGGGAGCGGTTCCAGAGCACCTTCCCGGAGGCGGCCTGGGTGGAGTACGAGCCGGTGTCCCGGGACGCGGAACGCGCCGCTTTGAGATCGGCCTTTGGGCGCGTGGTGCGCCCCCTGCTGCACCTGGACCGGGCGCGCGTGGTGGCCTGCTTCGATGCCGATCCCCTGTTGGAGCCGCCGACGGGCGTCCGCTACGCCGGCGACTTCGCCCACGCCCGGCGTCCCGAGCGTGGCCGGGACATGGTTCGGCTGTACGCGGTCGAGCCCAGGCCGTCGATCACCGGCGCGGCGGCCGACGCGCGGCTGGCCGTGGGCCATGCCCGGGTCGGCGCCGTCC
>CAZXXL010000043.1:0-17488 GCA_964644635.1 uncultured Thermoanaerobaculia bacterium
CGCCACTCTCTCTTGGGGAGGGGATCGCGATGACCGCCCTCTCGCCGTGCGTCACTCCGCTCGCGTCGTCGGGATGACCACGAGGCTTGTCATGGCGAGGAGCGTGCCGCAGGCACGCGACGCGGCCATCCCTACCAGCGTTGAAGCGCGCTGCCCGCCACTCCGTTGCGGTGTCCAATCGTGGGGGGATTGCTTCGGCGCTTCGCGCCTCGCAATGACACGGTGGGGGCGGAGCGCGCTGCCCACTGCTCCGGGGAGCGCTCCGGGCGTGGTGGGGTCCCGTCGCTCGGGCCCTGGCGGGCCCTCGCTCGGGACGCCGACCGCGCGCGGTGCGCCGGGGTGTGGTATGATTTACGAAGTGGATTCAATAGCAACATGAAGGGTGCACGGGACAGCAAGGACGGGTGGCCGTGGCGTTGCCACGGGTCCGCTCCACCTCGAGGTGGGGGCCCGGCGGGCAGGAAAGGAGCATGGCGGTGAGAAAGATCGGGCTCATTTCGGGATTGGTCGTGGCGATGACGATGTTGGCCGGCGTCGGCCTGAGCGTGATTCAGCCCTCCGGCTTCTATCAGCACCAGGTGCTCATCGATACCGACAACGACCAGGCCACGGGCTGCAGCATCGCGGTGGACGAGCTGGGGTTCAGCGGTACCGTGGCCGGCGTCGAGAAGGTGCTCACCATCGCGGTGGACGCAACCGGTCCGACGCCGCAGGTCACCGGCATCACCCTCCAGAGCTGCGTGTCCGGCTCCCTCGGTGCGCCGGTGACGGTGGATCCCGGCACGTGGCCCGTGGGCGTCGGCAACGGCACCAACGGCGCCGACGTCGTCGAGGGCTGGGTCTCGCGGGCGGACCTGGGCAACCCGTCGCTCATCCGCCTGAGCTTCTTCTCGACCGGCCTAGCGCCGGCCAGCGACGTCTTGCTGACCACCACGGGAACCGGCTCCGGTTCGCCGATCCTCCTCGACCTCGCAGGCGAGGCCGCCCCCATTCCCGCCCTCGGCGGTTGGGGCGTGGCCTTGCTGGTGCTGCTCGTGGGCGGAACGGCGCTTCTCCTGCTGCGCCGGCGTCTCCGGGGGGCGGGAGCGACGGCGCTGGCCGTCGTGCTGGTGGCCGGCATCGCCGCCGTGGCCCTGGCGGCGACCATCACCATGGACGGGAACGTCGGCGACTGGTCGGGGATCTCCCCGGCGGGCGTCGACCAGCTGAACGACAGTAGCGTGGGCGATCCTGCGGAGGACATCGTCGCGGCGTTCGCGACCTTCGACGACACGAACGTCTACTTCCGGATCGACCTGGACCGGATCACGTCGACGCCCACGCCGACGCCGACGCCGACTCCAACACCGCCGACGCCGACGCCGCCCGCGTTGTAGGGGCCGCCCCGGCGCGGGGGACGGGACGGGAAACGGAGGCCGGCCGGCGCCGGCCTCCGTGGTATTCTTCCGACTCGTCCGGAAGGAGGTCGCCGCTTGGACCTGCAGTCGCTGATCCTTGCCCTGCAACAGTACTGGGCCGGCAACGGATGCATCATGCAGAAGCCCTACGATATCGAGGTGGGCGCCGGCACCATGCACCCCGAGACCTTTCTGCGCGTGCTCGGCCCGGAGCCCTACCGCGTGGCCTACGTGCAGCCGTCGCGGCGCCCGGCCGACGCCCGCTACGGCGAGAACCCGTTTCGCCTCGGCAAGCACCTCCAGCTCCAGGTGGTGCTCAAGCCGTCCCCCGACGACGTCCAGGAGCTGTACCTGAAATCGCTCCAGGCTCTCGGCGTGGACCCGGCCGTGCACGACATTCGCTTCGAGGAGGACAACTGGGAGTCGCCGACCCTCGGCGCATGGGGCGTGGGCTGGCAGGTGCTGTTGGACGGGATGGAGATCACCCAGTTTACCTACTTTCAGCAGGCGGGCGGGATCGAGCTGGCGCCGGTCTCCGCGGAGCTCACTTACGGCCTGGAGCGCATCGCCATGTTCCTCCAGCGCCGGGAGTCGATCTACGACGTGGAGTGGGGTGCGGGCGTCCGCTACGGAGACCTGCGTCTGCAGGAGGAGTGGGAGTCATCGGTCTACGGCTTCGAAGTGGCGGACGTGGCCATGCTCCGGCGCCACTTCGAGGACTGGGAACGGGAGGCCGGGCGCTGCCTGGACCACGATCCGCCCCTGGTCGTGCCGGCGTTGGAGGCGACGCTCAAGACCTCGCACCTGTTCAACCTCCTGGACGCGCGCGGGGCGGTCTCCGTCACCGAGCGCGTGGGGCTGATCGGGCGCGTCCGGCGCAACGCGGTGCGCGTGGCCCGGGCCTACCTCGACCAGCGGGAGACGATGGGCCATCCCCTCGGCAACGCCTTCGGGGAGGCGGGATCATGAGCGACTTCCTGCTCGAGGTGCGGACGGAGGAGATCCCGGCGAACGCCCTGCCTGGCGCCCGCCGCCAGCTGGCGGAGCTCTTCGCGGGGCGGTTGAAGGACGCCGGACTCGGCGGCGCCCGGGTCGAGACCCTGTCCACCAACCGCCGGCTGGTGGTCGTCGCCACCGGGTTGCCCGAGCGGCAGCCGGATCGCTCGGAGATCGTCACCGGACCGCCGGTCAAGGTGGCCTTCACCGCGGACGGCTCGCCGACCAAGGCCGCGGAGGGCTTCGCGCGCAAGGTCGACGTCCCGGTGGAAGGACTGGCACGGATCGAGACCGAGCGCGGCGAGTACCTCGCGGCCGAGGTGCACATTCCCGGCCGCGCCACCGGCGAGGTCCTGGCGGAGGCGATCCCCGGCATCCTGGCCGGGTTGCACTTCCCGAAGACCATGCGCTGGGGCCTCGGCCGGCACGTCTTCGTGCGGCCGGTCCACGGCGTCGTGGCCCTGCTCGACGACGTCGTCCTGCCGCTGGAGGTCTTCGGCGTGGGGTCGGGGAGAACGACGATCGGGCACCGGGTGCACGCCCCGGAGAGCTTCGAGATCACGAGCCCGGCAGCCTACCCCGGCGAGCTCGAGAAGAGGCGCGTCCTCGTCGACCCCGGGGAGCGCCGCCGGCGCATGGAGGTGCAGGCGGAGCGGCTGGCCGGCGAGGTCGGCTGCCGGGTGCATCCCGATCCGTCGCTGGTGGCCGAGCACGTGGAGCTGGTGGAGTACCCGGGCCTGATCCGCGGCGACATCGACCCGAAGTTCCTCGAGCTCCCGCGGGAGGTGGTGATCACCACCCTCAGGCACCACCAGAAGTGCCTGGTGCTCGAGCGGGAGAACGGGCGACTGGCCCCTTACTTCCTGGCCGTGGTGGACCGGGCGGACGACCCGGAAGGTCTCATCCGCCAGGGAAACGAGTGGGTGATCGGCGCCCGGCTGGCGGACGCCGCCTTCTTCTTCGCCGAGGATCGCAAGCGCCGCCTGGAGGACCTGGTCCCCCAGCTGGAGCGGCTGGAGTTCCACCGCCGGCTGGGTTCCCTGGCCGCCAAGGCGGAGCGGGTGGGCATCCTCGGCGGCTGGCTGGCCGATGCCGCCGGCCTCGGCCTCGATGCGGCGGAGGTGGAACGCACGGCGCGGCTGGTGAAGGCCGACCTCGTCACCCACATGGTGGGGGAGTTCCCGGAGCTCGAGGGGATCATGGGCGGCCATTACCTGCGCCTGGACGGCGAGCCGGAGGCGGTGTGGACGGCGGCCCGGGATCATTACCGGCCCCAGGGCTTCGAGGGCCCGATCCCGGCCTCCGGCCTGGGCCGGGTGGTGGCGGCGGCCGACCGGCTGGACACCATCGCCGGCCTCTTCGCCGTGGGGGAGATCCCCACCGGCTCGCGGGACCCCTTCGGGCTCCGCCGCGCCGCCCAGGGGCTGGTGAGGATCCTGGCCGAGTCCGGCTGGGACGTGGATCTCGCGGCCCTCGTCCGCCGCGCCGTGGCCCTGGTGACGGAAGCGGTGGACGGGGACTCCGAGGCGATCACGGCGGCCGTTGCGAGCTTCGTCGGCGAGCGGGTGCGCCGCTACCTCGTGGACCGGGCGGGCGTCTCCGGCGACACGGCGGAGGCGGTGATGGGCGCGCGGTGGACGACGCTCCCGGTGCTCGAGGCGCGGGCGCGGGCCCTCGAGAAGGTGAGGTCCGGCGAGGCGATCCGCGCCCTGGCGCTGGCCTTCAAGCGGGTGCGGAACATCACGGAGGGCCAGCCGGATGCGGGCGTGAGGCCCGAGCTCCTCACCGAGCCCGCCGAGCGGGACCTTCACGAGGCGGCGGTCCGTTTCCACGACGCTCTGGAGGCGCTGCTGCCCGAGCGCCGGGTGGACGAGGCCTTCGCCGAGATGGGGCGGCTGGCCGACGTGCTCGACCGCTTCTTTGTGGAGGTGCTGGTGATGACCGACGACGAACGGATCCGGGCGAACCGGATCGCCCTGCTCAAGATGCTGGGGCGGGATTTCCTGGCCCTGGCGGACCTTTCCAGGCTTCAGATCGACGGAGGTGAATGATGGCCTCAGGGAAGAAGAACGTGTACTTCTTCGGCGGCGGCTCCGCCGAGGGCGACGGCAGCATGAAGGACCTCCTCGGCGGCAAGGGGGCCGGGCTGGCCGAGATGGCCGGCCTTGGGCTGCCGGTGCCGCCGGGGTTCACGCTGACCACCGAGGTCTGCACCTACTTCGACAGCCACGGGGGCACCTACCCCGAGGGTCTCGAGGCCGAGGTGGACGCTGCCCTCGAGCGGGTGGAAGAGCTCACCGGGAAGGTCTTCGGCGACCCGGAGAACCCGCTCCTGGTGTCGGTGCGGTCGGGAGCGCGGGTCTCCATGCCCGGCATGATGGACACGGTGCTCAACCTGGGCCTGAACGACGTCACCGTGCAGGGTCTCATCAAGCAGACCGCCAACCCGCGCTTCGCCTACGATTGCTACCGGCGGTTCGTGGCCATGTACGGCGACGTCGTCCTCGGCGTCCGGCCCGAGGGCAAGGATGACGTGGACCCCTTCGAGGCCGAGCTCGATCGCCTCAAGGAGGAGCGGGGCGCCGAGTACGACACCGATCTCGACGCCGGGGCCTTAGCCGAGCTCGTCGAGCGCTACAAGAAGGTCGTCCGCGAGCGCACCGGCGAGCCCTTCCCCGAGGATCCGCGGGACCAGCTCTGGGGCGCCATCGCCGCCGTCTTCCGCTCCTGGGACAACGAGCGGGCCATCGCCTACCGTGAGCTCAACGGCATTCCCGACGACTGGGGCACGGCGGTCAACGTCGTCGCCATGGTCTACGGCAACATGGGCGAGGACTCCGGCACCGGCGTCGCCTTCACCCGCAACCCGGCCACCGGGGAGAACGTCTTCTACGGCGAGTTCCTGGTCAACGCCCAGGGCGAGGACGTGGTGGCCGGCATCCGGACCCCGCTGCCCATCGAGAAGATCCGCGAGGTCTTCCCGGCGGTCTGGGAGCAGCTCCTCGAGGTCAGGAAGATCCTCGAGGACCACTACCGCGACATGCAGGACATCGAGTTCACCGTGGAGCGGGGCAAGCTGTGGATGTTGCAGACGCGGACCGCGAAGCGGACCGGCCTGGCGGCCATCCGCATCGCCGTGGACATGGTGGACGAGGGCCGTATCGATGCCGCCGAGGCGCTGCGCCGCGTGGAGCCCGAGCAGCTCAACCAGCTCCTGCGGCCCATCTTCGACCCGGACGAGCTGGCGCGCGCCAAGTCCGAGCACCGGATCGTCGCCCGCGGGCTTCCCGCCGGGCCCGGCGCGGCCACCGGCCGGGTGGTCTTCAACGCGCCGGACGCGGTGGAGTGGGCCGGCCGCGGGGAGCCGGTGATCCTGGTCCGCCTGGAGACCAGCCCCGAGGACATCAAGGGCATGGCGGCCGCCGAGGGCATCCTGACCTCCCGCGGCGGCATGACCTCCCACGCGGCGCTGGTGGCGCGGCAGATGGGCAAGACCTGCGTCGCCGGCTGCGAGGAGCTGAAGATCGACTACGTGCAGCGGACGGCCGCCGCCGGCGACACGGTCATTCACGAGGGCGACTGGGTCTCGCTGGACGGCTTCACCGGCGAGGTGATCGTCGGCAAGGTGGCCACCCGGCCGTCCGAGGTCATCCAGGTGCTGATCGAGAAGAGCCTCGACCCGGCGTCGTCGGCCACGTACCCGTACTACGAGAAGCTGCTCGGCTGGGCGGACGAGGTGCGCGCCCTCGGCGTGCGGGCCAACGCCGACCAGCCGGACCAGGCGCGCAACGCCGTCGCCTTCGGCGCCGAGGGGATCGGGCTCTGCCGGACCGAGCACATGTTCTTCGGCGGGCAGCGGATCGTCGCCGTGCGCGAGATGATCCTGGCCGAGAGCACCGAGGAGCGGGAGCGGGCGCTGGCCAAGCTGGAGCCCATGCAGGAGGAGGACTTCGCGGGCCTGTTCCGGGCGATGGACGGGCGTCCCGTCACCATCCGGACGCTGGACCCGCCGCTGCACGAGTTCCTGCCCCACGGCGACGAGGAAACCGAGACCGTGGCCGCCGAGATGGGCGTGCCGGTGGACGTCATCCGGGCCAAGGTCGAGGAGCTCAAGGAGTTCAATCCCATGCTCGGCCACCGCGGCTGCCGGCTGGGCGTGGTCTACCCCGAGATCACCCGCATGCAGGTGCGGGCCATCCTCGGGGCCGCCTGCACCGTCAAGAAGGAGGGCGTCCCGGTCCATCCCGAGATCATGATCCCGCTGGTTTCCCTGAAGGCCGAGCTCGACGACCAGGCCGCCGTGGTCCACGAGGTCGCCGAGGAGGTCTTCGCCGAGCGGGGCGTGGAGGTGGAGTACAAGGTCGGCACCATGATCGAGCTGCCTCGGGCCGCGCTGACGGCGGACGAGATCGCCGAGACCGCGGAGTTCTTCTCCTTCGGCACCAACGACCTGACCCAGACGACCTTCGGGCTGTCGCGGGACGACGCCGGCAAGTTCCTGCCCGTCTACGTCGAGCGCGGCTTCCTCGACGCCGATCCCTTCGCCAGCCTCGACACCAGGGGCGTGGGCCAGCTGGTGGCGCTGGGTACCGAGCGCGGCCGCGCCACCCGGCCCGAGCTGAAGGTCGGCATCTGCGGCGAGCACGGCGGCGACCCGGCCTCCATCCTCTTCTGTCACCGGACGGGCCTCGACTACGTCTCGTGCTCCCCGTTCCGGATCCCGATCGCCCGGCTGGCCGCGGCGCGCGCGCAGCTGGAGTCCCCGCGGGAACGCTGAGATGAGCCGTTTCGCGGTCATCGGTCTCGGGCGTTTCGGGGCGACGCTGGCGCGCCGCCTCTACCAGGCCGGGCACGAGGTCCTGGGCATCGACCTCGACCCGGAGCGGGTGCAGGGGATGCGGGACGACGTCTCCCAGGCGGTCGTCGTCGACGTCCGGGACAAGGCCCGCCTGCGTGCCCTGGGCCTGAAGGACGTCGACGTGGCCGTGGTCTCGGTGGGCGAGCAGATCGAGGTCTCCACCCTGGCCTCGTTCTACCTCAAGGAGATGGGCGTGAAGGTCGTGGCCCGGGCGGTCTCGGTGGATCACGGCAGGATCCTCGAGGCCATCGGCGTGGACGACGTCATCTACCCGGAGCGGGACATGGCCCTGCGGCTGGCCGAGCGGCTGGTCCATCCCAACCTCCTCGACTACGTGGCCCTCGGGCCCGAGTACTCGGTCATGGAGGTCGCGGTGCCGGCCTCGTTCATCGGCAAGACGTTGATGGACCTCAAGGTCCGCAACCGCTACCGCGTGCAGGTGGTGGCCATTCGCGACGCGCTCACCGACAGCCTCGACCTGCTGCCGGACGCCCAGCAGGTGCTGAAGGACTCCGACGTGCTGGTGGTCCTCGGCGCCCACGACGACCTGGAGAAGTTCCGGGGGGTGCGCTGAATGGGCGGCGTCCTCTTCATCGTCTCGTCGCCCTCCGGGGGGGGCAAGACCACCCTCATCCACGAGACCCGGCGGCGGCTCGCCGACTGGGGCCGCGAGACGTACTTCTCCGTGTCCCACACCACCCGCGCCCCGAGACCCGGCGAGGTGGACGGGCGCGACTACCACTTCGTAGACCGGGCGACCTTCGACCGGATGGTCCACGACGGCGAGTTCCTCGAGTGGGCCGAGTACGCCGGCAACCTCTACGGCACCGCGCGGCGGGAGGTGGAGGGGCGTCTGGAGGCCGGGGTGGACGTCTTCCTGGACATCGACGTCCAGGGCGCGCAGCAGGTCAAGACCTCGATCCCGGAGGCGGTGAAGATCTTCATCTACCCGCCGTCCTACCCGGAGCTCAAGCGCCGCCTCAAGAAGCGCCGCCAGGACCCGCCGGAGGCCATCGAGAGGCGGCTGCGCTGTGCCCTGCGCGAGCTCGGGGTGGCCGGGGAGTTCGATTATGCTATCATCAACGACCGTCTCGAGCGGGCGGTGGAGGTCATGTTCGGCATCTGCATCGCCGAGCACCACCACCTCCGCCGGATGAAAGCCCGCCTGGACGAGATCCGGGAGGCGTTCCAGGCTTCCCTGGAGAAGGATTTTTCAGCATGAGCACGATCCCTGAAGAGTTCGACTCGATCTTCCGCTACATCATCGTCGCCGCCCGCCGGGCCGAGCAGCTGATGATGGGCGCCAAGCCGCGCATCGAGACCAAGCACACCAAGCCCGCCATGATCGCCAAGGAAGAGGTGGATCGCGGCCTGGTGAAGTGGCACGTCCTGACACCGGAGGAGATCGAGGCGCAACGCCAGGCGATGGTCGAGCAGTACCGGGCCGAGGTGGAGGCGGAAGCCGCCGCCGGTCCCGCGCGTCCCATCCCGGACGTGCTGCCCACGGAGGAGGCCGGGCCGGTGGAGTCCGAGACCATCGAAAAGGACGCCGAGGTGGAACGCCTCACGCGGTTGCTCGGCCTGGCCGGAAGCCCCATCGTCGAGGACGATGCCGGGGAGGCCGCCGTCGAGGCCGACGAGGACCTTCCCGCCGAGGAGCCCGACGAGGACGGGGAACCCGCCGGCGAAAGCTGAGCTCCGATGCGCGGCCGCATCGTGCTCGGAGTGACCGGGGGCATCGCCGCCTACAAGGCCGTCGAGCTTCTCCGGCTCCTCCAGCGGCGCGGCTGCGAGGTACGGGTGATCATGACCCGCCACGCCACGGAGTTCGTCCACCCGAGGACCTTCGCCGTCCTCTCCGGCCACCAGGTCGAGGTCAGCCAGTGGGATCGCCCCGCCGAGCCGGGCGTGGACCACGTCGAGCTCTCGCACTGGGCGGACCTGCTGATCATCGCCCCGGCCACGGCCGACATGCTCGCCAAGGCGGCGGCGGGCGTCGCCGACGACGCCCTGTCCACGTACGTCCTGGCCCACCGGCGCCGGGTGCTGCTGGCGCCCGCGATGAACACCGTGATGTGGCGCCAGGAGGCCGTCCGGCGGGCGCTGGACACGCTCCGCTCCCGCGGGGCGGCGGTGGTGACGCCGGAGAGCGGGGAGCTGGCCTGCGGTGACGTGGGCGAGGGGCGGCTCGCGCCGGTGGAGGAGATCGCCCACCGGGCCCTGCTGATGCTGCCACCCCGCGGCCCGCTGGCCGGCCTCAGAATCCTGGTGACGGCCGGTCCCACCCGCGAGGCCGTCGATCGCGTGCGCGTGATCAGCAACCGCTCCTCGGGGCGGATGGGCGTGGCCCTGGCCCAGGCGGCCGCCGATCTCGGGGCCGAGGTCACCCTGGTGCACGGCCCGATCGCCGTCGCGCCTCCCCTCGGCGTACGCCTCGAGCGCGTGGAATCGGCGGCCGAGATGGGCCGCGCCCTGGAACGCCTCGCCGGCGAGGTGGACGCCGCGTTCCTGGTGGCCGCCGTGGCCGACTTCAGGCCCGCCCGGGCCGCGGCCGGCAAGCTCGACCGGCGCGGCGGGCCGCTCAGCCTCGAGCTCGAGCCGGTGCCCGACCTGGCGGCGGCGATGGGCGCGCGCAAGGACCGGCCCTACCTGGTGGTCTTCGCCGCCGAGAGCGGCCCGGACCGGGAGCGGGCTCTGGCCAAGATGCGCGCCAAGGGCGCCGACGCGGTGGTCCTCAACGACATCACGGCCGAAGGCGTCGGCATGGAGGCGGCCGAGAACGAGGTGCTGGTGCTGAGCGCGGACGGGGAGGAGCGGAAGGTGGCGCGGGCGGCCAAGGAGACCGTGGCCAGGGAGATCCTGCTCGCCGTGAGCGGCGGGATGCTGGCGGCGGCGGGACGGCGATGACGGCGACCCGGAAGGACCTGCTCCGCTGGCTGGGCGACCTCGGCTGGCGGGATCCGCCACCGCTTCCGGACGCGCCCGCTAAGGCCACGCCACCGGCGGGCCCGGCCGCCGGGCCGGGAGACTGCGCCAGCCTGGCCGAGCTGGAGCGCTTCCTCGAAGGCTGCACGCGGTGCGACCTGGCAAGAAAGCGCAACAGGATCGTTTTCGGCGAGGGCGATCCCCACGCCCGGCTGATGTTCGTGGGCGAGGCGCCGGGGAAGGACGAGGACCGCACCGGGCGGCCCTTCGTCGGCCAGGCGGGGAAGCTCCTCGACGGCATGATCGAGGCCCTCGGGCTCCGCCGCGGCGAGGTGTACATCGCCAACGTGGTGAAGTGCCGGCCGCCCGGCAACCGGGACCCGAAGGAGGCCGAGAAGGCCGCCTGCGCCCCCTTCCTGGACCGGCAGATCGAGCTCATCGCGCCCCGGGTGCTGGTGGCCCTCGGCAAGCCGGCGGCCCAGCGCCTGACCGGATCGACCGGCCCCATCGGCAGCCTCCGCGGGCGCTGGCTCACCTACCGCGGCATCCCGCTCCTCGCCACCTATCACCCGGCCTACCTGCTGCGCAACCCGAAGGGCAAGCGTGCCGTGTGGGAAGACCTCAAGCTGGTGAAGCGGCGCCTCGAAGAGGAGGAGCCGCCGGCGTGACCCGTTTTCCCCCCCGGAGGTCGGCCCTTCTTCTCGCGGATGCAATTTTCCGGACCCGGCTTGCGTATACTCTGAGTGAGATCAATCCACGGCGAACAACGTGGACGGAGGCGCCATGCCCGACAATTTCGACGACATCATCCTCGAGATGAAGCAACACACGCCCAAGCTGCCGAAGCTGCCCTTCCGGTCGGTGGGCGGCATCATCGCCCTCGTGGTCGTGGTGCTCGTGCTGCTGATCACGGGTTACTACCAGGTCGAGCCCAACGAGACGGCGGTGATCCTCCGTTTCGGCAAGTTCATCGGTACCGCCGGCCCGGGTCCGCACATCAAGGTCCCCTTCGGCGTCGACCGGGTCTTCAAGGTCAGGACGGGGTACCAGTTCAAGGAGGAGTTCGGCTTCCGGACCGAGGAGGCGGGCATCCGGACCCGCTACTCGAAGCGCGACTTCACGCGCGAGTCGGACATGCTGACGGGCGACCTCAACATCGCCACGGTCACCTGGGTGGTCCAGTACCGGATCAAGGACCCCAAGGACTACCTGTTCAACGTGCGCGGGGTCGAGGGGACGTTGCGCGACGTCTCCGAGGCGACCATGCGCGCCGCCGTCGGAGACATGTCGTTCAACGAGGTGATCAAGCTCAAGCGCCAGGACATCGAGCTCACCGTGAAGAACAGGATGCAGAAGCTCCTGGATCGCTACGGCTGCGGCCTCTCCGTCCGCCTCGTTCAGCTCCAGGACGTTCACCCGCCGGCTCCCGTCAAGGACTCCTTCGACGAGGTGAACCGGGCGCGGCAGGAGATGGACCAGGCGGTCAACCAGGCGTACCAGCAGTACAACAAGGTCATCTACCGGGTCAAGGGTGAGGCGCTGCAGACGATCAAGGCCGCCGAGGGCGAGAAGATCGAGCGGATCAACCACGCCAAGGGCGACGCCGACCTGTTCCTGAAGCAGCTCGCGGAGTACCGGCGGGCGCCGCGGGTGACCCGCCGGCGGCTGTACCTCGAGACCATGCGCGCCATGCTGCCCAAGCTGCGACAGGTCTACGTCGTCGATCAGAACATGAAGGGCATGGTGCCGCTGCTCGATCTCCGGGGCACCGGCGGGGGAGGTGCCAAATGAGCCGCCGCGCCGTGTTCGTGCTCGTCGTCGTGGCGCTCGTGATCCTCGTCCTCGGGAGCGCGGCGTTCACGGTCCCGGAATGGCAGCAGGCGATCGTGGTCCAGCTCGGCTCGCCGGTGGGCCAGCCGATCACGTCTCCGGGCCTCCACTTCAAGGTGCCGCTGGTCCAGAAGGTTCACCTCTTCGAGAAACGAATCCTCGAGTGGGACGGCGACCCCGAGGTGATCCCGACCAAGGATTCGAAGTTCATTTACGTGGACACCTTCGCCCGCTGGCGGGTGTCCAACGCCCTGACCATGTACAAGAAGGTGATCAACGAGAACGGCGCCCAGGCCCGCCTCGACGACATCCTCGACGGGCTGGTGCGGGACACCCTGTCCACGCACACGCTGCCCGAGATCGTACGCTCCTCGAACCGGGTGATGGAGCTCGGCGACGAGGCCATCGTCGGTGACACGGCGGCCGGCCTCGGGGGCGAGGAGGGGGGCCGGAAGCCGGCCGCCGTCAAGGGCCTGCGCGGCGAGCTGACCCGGCAGATCACCGAGGCCGCCCGCCGGAAGCTGACCGAGCTCAACCTCGGTATCGAGCTCATCGACCTCGAGATCAAGCGCCTCGACTACACCGACAAGGTGGTGCCCAAGGTGTACGACCGGATGGTGTCCCAGCAGCTGCGGATCGCCGAGAAGTACCGCGCCCTGGGCCAGGGCAAGAAGGCCGAGGTGGCCGGCCGCCTGACCGAAGAGACCAAGCGCATCCAGTCGGAGGCCTACCGCAAGGCCCAGGAGCTGCGCGGCCAGGGCGAGGCGGAGGCCACGCGGATCTACGCCCACGCCTACCAGCAGGACCCCGACTTCTACAAGTTCCTGGGCACGTTGCGCACCTACCGCGGCACGCTCGACGACCGCGGGGTGCTTGTGATCAGCACCGACTCGGAGCTCTATCGCTACCTGAAGACGCTGCGCTGAGCGCGGCGCCACGGGCGCCGGGGCGCGGCGGCGGGCGGGCCCGCCGCCGCGACCTGCTAGACTCTCGATACGTCGACGGGAGGTGCCCGTGCTGCGCAGATTCACACTTCTTTTCGCCGTTCTTCTCGCCGCCCGGGCGGCGCTCGCCGCCGGGCCGGCGGTCCACGTCATGATCGTCAACGACGACGGCGTGAACGCGCCCGGCATCGAGGCCCTGGCGCGGGCGGTGGCTGCCGATCCCGCCTACCGGGTGACCGTGGTGGCGCCGGCGAAGAACCAGAGCGGCGTCAGCCACGCCCTCGTCATCCGCCGCCCGATCGAGGTGGCGCCCCACGCGGCGGTGGGCGGCGCCCCGGCCTGGTCGGTGGACGCCACCCCGGCCACCACGGTGCGGGTGGGCCTCAAGAGCATCCTCGCCAAGGACCCGCCCGCGCTGGTGCTGTCCGGCATCAACCGGGGCGAGAACGTGGGCCTCATCGCCTGGTACTCGGGCACCGTGGCCGCGGCCCGGGAGGCGGCCGTCCTCGGCGTGCCGGCCGTCGCCTTCTCCCTCCAGCTGGACTGGGGCGACCCCCATCCCGATTACCGCGGCGCGGCGGCCTGGGCCAAGGAGGTGGTGGACGCCGCCAGGACCCACGGCCTGCCCCGGGGGATCTTCCTCAACGTGAACATTCCCAGGGACGTGTCCCACATCCGCGGTTTCCGGCTCACCCGGATGGCTCTGGCGGCCGATCTTGGCACGCACTTCGAGACCGTGCGCCGCGAGGGCGAGCGGTACTGGGTGCGAAGCGTCTGGGTGCCCCCGCATACCCCGCCGGCCGACACCGACGCCGGGGCCATGGCCGGAGGCCTGGTGAGCATCGCGCCCCTTCAGCTCGACCAGACGTCCATGGCGGCCTTCCCGGCGCTGGAGTGGTTGATGTGCCTGCCCGCGCCGCGGCCGGCGGCCGCCGCGGTGCGCTGAGATGTCCCCGGGCGGCGGGTGGATCGTTCTCGCCGTCGCGGCCCTGCTGGTGGCCGCAGCGGCCGCCGCCGCCGCGGTGCTCCAGGGACGGCGGCTGGCGCGCGAGCTCGAGGCCGTGCGCAGCCGCACCGAGCGGGAGACGCGGGAGGCCCTGCAGGCGGTCACCGCGCGCCTGGACGACATCGTCGGCCGCTTTCACAGTCAGCTGGGCGTCTTCGGGCGGGAGATGAACGAGTCGCTGACCCGGCAGATGACGGCCTCGCAGAAGACGCTGGGTGAGGGCATCACCAACGTCGCCAAGGTGTTCGGCTCGGTCAGGGAGCAGCTCGGGCAGGTGACCGAGATCGCCGCCCGGATGGAGCAGCTGGGACGGGGCATCGGTGAGCTGGAGAGCATCCTCAAGGTGCCCAAGCTGCGCGGGATCTTCGGCGAGAAGGCCCTCGAGGAGCTTCTCCGCCAGGCCCTGCCCGCCGCGGCATGGGAGGTCCAGCACCGCTTCTCCGACGGGCGGACGGTGGACGCCGTCGTGCGGGTGGGCGATCGCATGGTGCCGCTGGATGCGAAGTTCCCCCTCGAGGCCTACCGGCGGCTGGCCGAGGCGGGCGACGACGCGGCCCGGAAGGCCGCGGAGCGGGAGTTCAAGGCGGCGGTCAAGGGGCGGGTGGACGAGATCGCCGAGCGCTACATCCGCCCGGGCGAGGGGACCTACGAGTTCGCGCTGATGTTCGTCCCCGCCGAGGGCGTGTACGGCGAGCTGGTGGCGAGCGACGGCGGGGCGCTCTTCGACTACGCCATCGGCCGCCGCGTGCTCCCGGTGTCCCCGAGCACGCTCTTCGCCTACCTGAGCACGGTGGCCACCGGCCTGCGCGGGCTCGAGGTGGAGCAAAACGCCCAGGAGATCCTGCGCGGCATCGGCGCCGTGGAGGAGCAGCTGCAGCGCTTCGGGGAGGACTTCGACGTGCTCGGCAGGCACCTGAACAACGCGGTGACCAAGTACGCGGACGCGGTGCGACGGCTGGAGTCGGTGCGGACGCGGCTTGAGGGCCTGGCCGGCCGCTGCGGCCCGGAGGCCGGGATGTGACCGGAGCGGGCGACGTCCGCCGGGAGGCCCTCGCCGCGGCGCTGCTCGCCTTCGCCCTGTTCACCACCGGGACCGGGCGCGCGCCGCTGATCGGGCGGGACGAGCCGCGCTTCGCCGAGGCGGCCCGGGAGATGCTGGCGCGCGGGGATTTCGTGGTGCCGACCTTCGGCGGCGTCAACCGGTACGACAAGCCGATCCTCATCTACTGGGCGACCATGGCGTCGTACGCCGTCTTCGGCGTCAACGAGCGGGCGGCCCGCCTTCCGTCGAACCTCGCCGCCGCCCTCCTGGTCGCCCTGCTCGCCTGGTGGGCGAGGCGGCGCTGGGGTCCCGGCGCAGGCCTGGCGGCCGGCCTCCTGCTGGCCGTGACCCTCACCTTCCAGCTCGAGGCCCACGGCTGCACGGCCGACATGGTCATGCTGCTGCCCACCGTGGCCGCCATGCTGGCCCTCCACGCCCTGATGGTGGAGGACGGCGGACCCGGGGCGGCGGCCGTCTTCTGGGTCGGCATGGGGCTGGCGGTCCTCGCCAAGGGCCCGGTGGGGCCGGCCGTGGCGCTGTTCACGGGCGTCGGGGCGTGGGCGCTGAGCCGCTCGTGGCGGCGGTGGGAGGCCGTCTTGCTCGGGATCCTGCTCGTCGCCGGGTGGTGGCGGGCCGGCCCCGAGGTGCTCGTCGTGCCGGTGCTCTGGGCCCTGGTGGAGACCCTGCGGAGCCCCGGCGGCCGCGCGCGCCTGGGAAGGCTGCGGGCGGAGTGGGGCGTGCCGCTGTTCCTCCTCTTCGTGCTGCCGTGGAGCATCGCCGCCTGGCACGCCACGGCAGGCGAGTTCTTCCGCGTCGGCGTGGGCAAGCACGTCCTGAAGCGGTCCCTCAGCCCGCTCGAGAGCCACGGCGGCTTCCCGGGCTTCTACCTCGTCACCGGGATCGTCGCCGCCTTCCCGCTCTTCGCCTACCTGCCCTCTGCCTTCCGGGACGGCTGGGCCGGGCTCCGGCGGGACGCCACGTTCGTCTTCCTGGCGGCCTGGCTCCTGGGGCCGCTGGTCATGCTCGAGCTGGTGCGCACGAAGCTCGTTCACTACTGGATGGGCTCCTACGCGGCCGGCGCGTTCCTGGTCGCCTGGTGGATCGCCCGGCCGGCCGGCGGCCGGCTTCGGAGCCGGTGGACGCCCGGGCTCCTGGTCACCGGCGGTTTACTCGTGGCCGCCCTGCCGGCGGCCGTGGTGCTCCACTTCGGGCTCCGGGAGCTCCTCGCGGGCGGCGTGCTCGTCGGCGCGCCCCTCGCCGTGGGAGCCGTCTGGTCGGCCGTGACCCGGCGGCCGGGACGCTCGGTGTGGACGGCGATCACGGCCACGGCGGTGTTCCTCGCCGGTCTCTTCGGCTGGTTCCTCCCCGGCCTCGGCGCCACCCTCGTCGGGCCGCGGGGCGCCCGGCGCGCCCTCGAGATCCGGCGGCCGGGCGAGCGCCTGCTGCTCTACGAGACGCGGGACGACAGCCTGTTCTTCTACCTGCCCCTGGACTCGATCAACTGCCGGCCCGAGGCGTGCCTCGCGCGGCACCTGCGATCGGGGAGGCCGTTCCTGGGTGTGGCCAGGAAGCCCGACCTCGACCGGTTCCTCGAGGATCATCCCGACCTCCACGTGGAGGTCGCCGGCCTGGTGCGGGGAGTCGATCTCGGGCACGGCCGCTGGACCGCGATCGCGCTCTTCAGGCCCGCGGTCCCGCGCCGGTGAGGTTCCGCTGTACCATGCGGCCATGACACGCCGTACCGCCGTGACCGTCCGCGCCGTCTGCTGGCTCGCCCTCCTGGCCGCGGCCTTCTGGCTCGATCGGGGCACCTTCCACTTCTTCCGGACGATCACGCTCTACGACCACTGGGGCGAGATGCGCGAGGGGCTGACCGCCGCCAAGTTCGTCGCCTCCGGCCTGGGGACGCTCGTCGTCGGCCTCGTCGTGGGCTTTGTCGATCCCCGGCGCTGGCGGCGGGCGGCGGCCTTCTGGCTCGTCGTCGCGCTGACGGCGGCCGCCGGGAGCGTGGTCAAGGCGGCCGTGGGCCGGGAGCGCCCCTCGGGTCCGCAGCAGGTGCCGGGCCACGAGCGGACCGTCTTCGCCGGGCCGTCGTTGGGCCTGCGTCACGCGTCGTGGCAGTCCTTCCCTTCCGGGCACACCCTGTCCGCCTTCGCCGCCGCCACCACGCTCGCCGCCTTCTACCCGGGCGCGGCGCCCGTCTTCTACGCCGTGGCGACGGCGACCGGCGTCAACCGGATCGTCACGCATCAGCACTTTCTTTCCGACGTCGTCGCCGGCGCCGGGCTGGGCCACTTTCTCGCCCTCTTCCTCCTCGACCGCCGGTGGATCCGAGGGCTCTGGGCCCCTCCGGAGGGAAACGCCCGTTAGCGCCCAACGACCGTGTCCGGCGCCCCGGCGCGGGCATGGGCCCGCCGCCTGCGGCGGCGTCCCTCGGGGCGCTCGGCTCCGGCCTCCGCGACCCTGCGATACATACCTCCGGAGAAGCTC
>CAZXXL010000044.1:0-17356 GCA_964644635.1 uncultured Thermoanaerobaculia bacterium
CCGGGCTCCGGCTCCACCCGGAAACGCGCCAGGGCCACGCCGGAGCCGACGCGGCCGGCGGCCCCGGCCGGCGGCGGTCTCCGGCTCGCCGGCCCGGAGGGGGCCGGGCAGCCGGCCATTCCCCCGGACTTCCACTTCACGTACTATGTCGAGAGAATGCTGGCGCTGATCGAGGCCCGGTGGTTCAAGCCGCCGGCGCCGCCGGGCACACGGACGCGCGTCAGGTTCAGAATCTTGAGGGACGGTCACATCGTGGACATCGCCATCGAGGAAAGCTCGTCGGTTCCCAGCTTCGACCGCGCGGCGCTGCGTGCGCTGTACGCCGCCAATCCCCTGCCGCCGCTGCCGCCGGGCTACGGCCCGCCGTCGCTCACCGTCCACCTGGCCTTCACGGAGTGACCATGCGCCGATTCGCAAGCCTCTTCCTCGTTCTCATGTTCCTCATCCCCGGTCTCGTCCGCGCCCAGGACGAGCTCTACCTGGAGATCACCCGGCCCGGGCTGCAGCGGGTTTCCGTGGCCGCGCCGCCCTTTGCGGTCCTGCCCGGAACCCCTTCGGACGCCGCCGGGACCTTCCAGAAGACCCTGGACAAGGACCTCGGCGTGGCCGCGCCGATCGCCGTCCTCGATCCCAAGCTCTACGCCCTGGTCGAGAACGATCCCCGTCCCAAGGTGCTGTACGAGCGCTGGCGCTCCATCGGCGCCCAGTTCCTGCTCACCGGCTCCGTGGTCCGGGCCGGCGGCCAGCTGGTGGTGGAGGCCCGGCTCGTGGACCTGGTCTCCGGCGACTACGCCTTCGCCAAGCGTTACCGGGCCGGACTCAACGCGGTCAAGCTCCTGGCCCACACCCTGGCCAACGACCTGGTCCAGGTCTTCACCGGGCGGCCGGGACCGTTCCTGTCGCGGATCGCCTTCATCTCGACGCGCAGCGGCCACCCCGAGGTGTGGGAGATGAACTGGGACGGCAGCGAGCCACGCCAGCTGACCCGGCACGGCAGCATCGCCATGGGGCCGGCCTGGTCGCCGGACGGGACCAAGATCGCGTTCACCTCCTTCCTTCGCGGCGGCCCCGCGCTCTACCTGCTGACGCCCGACGAGGGGTACCTGCGGCCGCTCTGGAGCCGCGGGGGAGTGAACTCCTCGCCCTCGTTTTCGCCCGACGGCAGGCGCGTGGCCTTCGCCTCCAGCCGCGACGGCAACGTGGACATCTGGGTGGTGCCGGTCGCCGGGGGCGAGGCCCAGCGGCTGACCATGGCCAGCGCCATCGATACCCAGCCGGCCTGGTCGCCGAACGGGCGCCAGATCGCGTTCACCTCGGCGCGCTCCGGCTCGCCCCAGATCTACATCATGGACGCCGACGGCTCCAACGTCCGCCGGCTCACGTTCCAGGGCGAGTTCTACGACGAGGCGACATGGTCCCCGGACGGCAGCCGCTTGGCCTGCACGACCCGGGTCAACGGCCGGTTCCAGCTGGCCACCATCGACGTCGCCACCGGCGAGGTGAGCATCCTGCCCGGCCCGGGGAACAACGAGTCGCCGAGCTTCTCGCCGGACGGCTCCATGATCGCCTTCGTCTCCGACCGGACCGGCACCGAGCAGATCTACATCACGGACTCGCGGGGACGGCCGCACCAGCTGACGACCGAGGGCCGGAACAACGCCCCGTCCTGGACCGGGCCGGAAGGCCGGTGACGCCGTGGTAGGGTGAGGATCGAGGGGAGGGCAAGCCGTCATGAGTGATCGCAAGTACCGTCACCGTGGATACATGGAGGACGACGAACGCGACCGTTCGCCGAAGAGGGAGCCCGGCCGGGGCCGGCTCGAGGGCGCCCCGCGGGGACGCGGCGTCGGCCTGCCCGGCGACGTGGTGTTCCGCTGCGCCCGCTGCGGCGCCAAGGTCTCGATCCTGGGCGAGATCCGCACCGGCGACACCTGTCCCGGCTGCGGGGACCCCCTTCATACCTGCACCAACTGCGCCTTCTTCGACGCCAGCCAGCGCTTCGAGTGCCGCAAGCCGATCGAGGCGCGGATCGAGAGCAAGGCGAAGGCGAACGAGTGCGCGTTCTTCAAGCCGAAGACCGTGCGCGACCTCGCCGCCCGCGGGCCCTCGTCGCCGGACGACGCCCGGGCGGCGTTCGACGCCCTGTTCAAGAAGCCGTGACCCGCGCCGGATCGCGCCCCCGGCGGGCCCCCGGGACCCGGCACGAGCGATCCGGCTGACGGTGTACAATCTGCCGTCCGCCAGATCTCGTCGAAAGGACCCCGCGAGATGAGTACGCAACCCGGCCCGTTCCACCCCTCACGCCGCCTCTACCGCTTCACCATCCTCTTCTTCGTCAGCCTGCTCACCTACGGCAGCTACTTCGCCTACGACTCGGTGGGCGCCATCGCCCCCACCCTGCTCAGGGTGCTCGGCGTCGACCGCAGCGCCATCGGCACCATGTACACGCTCTACAGCGTGGCGGCCATCGTGTCGGTCTTCCTCGGCGGGATCCTCATCGACCGCATCGGCACCCGGGCGGCCACCTTCATCTTCGCCTCCCTGGTGGTGGTCGGCGCCGCCGTCGTCGCCCTGGCGCCGAGCATCCTGGTGGTCTACATCGGGCGCTTCATCTTCGGGGCCGGCTCGGAGTCCCTGGTGGTGGCCCAGAGCGCGATCCTGGCGCGCTGGTTCAAGGGCAAGGAGCTCGCCCTCTCGTTCGGCATCGCCCTGACCATCAGCCGTCTCGGGACGCTTTTCTCCTTCAACACCGAGGAGCTCATCGCCAAGTACTTCGGCACCTACAAGGCGGCCCTCTGGGCGGCGGTCATCCTCTGCCTGGTCTCGCTAGGGGCGGCGGCCGTGTACTGGCTGATGGACCTGCGCGGCGCCCGGGTTCTCGAGCTGGAGGAGGCCGGCGCCGAGGACAAGGTCGTGCTCTCGGACATCAAGAAGTTCCCGACCTCGTTCTGGTACGTGGCCTTCCTGTGCGTGACCTTCTACTCCTCGATCTTCCCCTTCACGGCCCTTTCCACGGACTTCTTCCACGACAAATGGCACCTGCCCCTGACGGTCGGCCACGGCGGCGGGTTCCTCTACCAGGTGTTCTACAACATCCTGCACATGTTCTCGACCGCCGGCGGGACGACCACGATCATCATCGCCGCCTCCATGTTCCTCGCGCCATTCGCCGGTCAGCTGGTGGACAAGTTCGGGCACCGCGCGACCCTGATGACCTTCGGCTCGCTGCTCATGATCCCCAGCTTCCTGGTCATGGCCTTCACCATGATCCCGCCGCGGTACCCGATGATGCTGCTCGGTGCGGCCTTCGTGCTGGTTCCCGCCGCCATGTGGCCGTCGGTGCCCCTCATCGTCCGCAAGGAGCTGGTGGGCTCGGCCTTCGGCCTCATCACCATGATCCAGAACATCGGCCTGGCCCTGTTCCCGTTCCTCAACGGCAAGCTGCGCGACGTCACCCACAGCTACACCGCCAGCATGCTGATGTTCGCCAGCCTCGGCTTCGCCGGCCTCGTCTTCGCCTGGCTCCTCAAGCGCGCCGACGCGCGCGAGGGCGGCGTCCTGGAGCGGCCTTAGAACGCGAAGAGAAAAGCGAGGATTGCGTCCCGCTCCTCTGTGTTCGCCGGCATCCTGTGCGGTTCAAACCCTCCGGAGCGCGCTGGGAGGAGGAGCAAATAACCGGGAACGCCGAGAGAAACCGAACCTGGCGTCCTTATCTCTTCTTCGCGTTCTTTGCGGTGAAAAACCTTTTGGAGCGCGTTGGGAGAAGCAGGCGTGCCGTGGTCCAATTACAATGCATCGGGCCGGGCGGGGCCCGTAGGAGGTGGTCGTGGGAAGAGCCAGAAACGGCGAGGTGACGATTTTTTACCGGGACGAGGGTGAGGGCGAGCCGATCCTCCTGATCCACGGCCACACCCTCGACCACCGGGTTTTCGACGACCTGGCGCCGGCGCTATTGGCCGGCGGCTTCCGGCTCATCCGGCCCGATCTGCGCGGCCACGGCCGCAGCGACGTCCCTCCCGGCGGCTACCGGTTCGCCGATCACGCCGGCGACATGACCGCGGTTCTCGATGCCGCCGGGGTCGGCCGGGCGGCGGTGGTCGGCTTTTCCCTCGGGGGCGGCGTCGCCCTGATGCTGACTCTGGCGGCCCCCGGCCGCGTGGGCTCCCTGGTGCTCGTGGACCCGGTGATGCCGGACCGCCGCTTCGAGCCGGCGTTCATGGACAACCTCCGCGAGGTGGCGAGGGTGGCGAGGAGCGAGGGCATCCGGGCCGCCATGGCCGGCCCGTGGGCGGCGAGCCCGCTCCTCGCCCCGTCCTTCGCCAAGCCCGGGGTGCGGGAGAAGGTCGCGGCCATGGTCGGTGATTTTCCCGGAGCCGAGTACCTGGCGACGTCCAGGGACCGCGAGGAGCGGGACTGGACCGTTCCCGATCGCCTGGGCGAGATCGCGGTGCCGACGGTGGTGGCCGTGGGTGAGAACGACCTCCCGGGCTTTCGGGCCTTCGCCGAGGAGGCGGCCGGCGGTATCCCCGGCGCCCGCCTGGTGGTCTTTCCCGACTGCGGTCACCTGGTTCCGCTGGAAAACCCCGAGGGGCTGGCCGAGCTGATCGTCGCGGCGGTGACGCCCGGGCAGGCCGGCGGCCCGGACGCCGCGGGGCGGCGGTAGCCGGCCTCAGCCGAGGATTCTGCCGATGGTCTCCGCCAGGGCCCGGGCCGATCGGCGGATCAGGCTCTCATCGTCGCCCTCCACCATGACCCGGGCGAGCGGCTCCGTGCCCGAGTAGCGCAGCAGCACCCGTCCCCTGTCGCCGAGCTCCGCCGCGAGACGATCGCGGAGGCGCTCGATCTCGGGCACCTCGGCGAACGGCGGCTTCCTGCGCACCGGCACGTTGTGGACGACCTGGGGAACCCGCACCAGGCCGGAGAGCTCGGAGAGCGGGCGGCCGGCGGCCGCGGCGACGGCGAGGACGTGCGTGCCGGTGAGCAGGCCGTCCCCGGTGACGGCGTGGTGGGAGCAGATCACGTGGCCGGACTGCTCGCCGCCGAGGGCGGCGCCGCTTTCACGCATCGTCTCCCACACGGAACGGTCACCGACGGGGCAGCGCAGGAGCGCGATGCCCTCGCGGCCGAGGGCCCGCTCGAGGCCCAGATTGCTCATGACGGTGGCCACCACCCGGTGACCGGGAAGCCGTCCCTGCGCCTTGAGGTCGCGGGCCCAGACGAGCAGGATGTCGTCGCCGTCGAGGATGCCGCCCCGCTCGTCGGCCAGGATGGCGCGGTCGGCGTCGCCGTCGAGGGCGATTCCCGCGTCGGCGCCCCGGCGGACGACCTCGGCGGCCAGGTGCTGGGGGGCGGTGGCCCCGCAGCCGTCGTTGATGTTGGTTCCGTCCGGGTCGCAGGCGATCACCGTGGGCCGGGCGCCCAGCCGCTCGAGGAGCGCGGAGGCGATGCCGGAAGCCGCCCCGTGGGCGGTATCGACCACCACCCGCAGGCCTTCCAGCGGCCGGGGCCGGCCGTGGCTGGCCTCGAGCAGATCGAGGTAGACGCCGGCCAGGCTGTCGTCCCGGGGGGGCAGGGGCGGTCCGGGGCGATCCTCCATCGTGTCCAGAGCCGTCTCGAGCCGCCGCTCGATCGCCACCGGCACCTTCTCGCCGCTGGCCGCGAGGACCTTGATCCCGTTGTCCTCAGCCGGGTTGTGGGAGGCGGAGACGACGACCCCGGCGGCGTAACCGCCGCGGCGGAGCAGGTGGGACACGGCGGGGGTGGGCAGGACGCCGGCCCAGGTGACCTCGCCGCCGGCGGCCTGGAAGCCGGCAGCGATCCAGGCGGCGAGGGTGTCGGTGGACGCCCTGGTGTCGCCGGCCAGCAGGATGCGGGGCCGCGGGCCGGCCGCCAGCACGTGGACGAGCGCGGCACCGATCCTGCGGACGGTGGATTCGTCGAGGGGCGGCTCGAGAGCGCGGCCGCGGATGCCGTCGGTTCCGAACAGTCGGGTCACGGTTATTTCTTTCTCCTCGTTCTCGGTCTGCGGTGGCGCCGCACCGGCTTCGGGGTCGGCGTCGGGGCGGGAACGATATCAGCGATGAGCACGATCTGGGAGCTCGAGAGGGGGCGGAGCAACGGGTGTGGAAGCCGCGCCTGCACCGGTGCCTCGACGGTGGTGGTCGCTCCTTCCAGGGACACCGGCGTGGTCTTCACCGAGTCGAGCTTGGCGAGGAGGCTCTGGGGTCCCTGGAGGGGGAGCACCGCGGGGATGGTGCGCACACCCGCGACCATGAAGCCGGCAGCGGGCCTGCCTTCGGTCACCGGCCGGATGGGCACCACCTTGGTGCCCAGGCGCTCGAGCGTCAGCGTGATCTCGGGCGGGTCGATGGCCACCACGGTGACGTTGGGCGGCAGATTGATCTGCGACTCCTTGATCGGGTAGGTCCGGGTGCCGGGCTTGGCGTCGGACAGGTCGAGGACAACCTCCAGCGGGTGACCGGGGCCGAGCTCCCGGCTGAGCGCGCCGCGGAGCCGAAGGGAGACCGACTCCGGCACGTCGTTGGTGATGATGAGGTCGCGGGGGACGTTGCTCAGCGTGAGGGGGACCACGGCCTGCCGCTCGGAGATCTTTTCCCGGCGCTGGCCGGCCACGGCGTACCAGAGAAAAAAGCCGATGAGCAGGGCCGCCACGGCCAGCATCGGGTACCGGGGGCGCAGGCTCATGCCGCCTCCTCCTCGCCGGCCGCCAGCTGGTAGAGGTGCTCGGCGAGGGCGTTGCGGAGGGTGGTCTCGTCCAGGGGTCGGAGCAGCTGGCCCTCGACGGCGAGGGAGATGGTGCCGGTCTCCTCGGAAACCACGATGACCAGGGCGTCGGTCTCCTCGGAAAGGCCGATGGCGGCGCGGTGGCGGGTGCCGAGCTCCGTGGAGAGCTCGGGCCTCGTGGTGAGCGGCAGGAAGCACGCCGCCGCCACGATCCGCCCGCCGCTGACGATCACGGCGCCGTCGTGGAGCGGCGTTCCGGGAATGAAGATGTTGAGCAGGAGGTCGTAGGAGAACTTGGCCTCCAGGGGGATGCCGGTGTCCGCCCAGGTGGTCAGGGAATCCCGCCGCTGGACGGCGATCAGGGCCCCGATCTTCTTCTCGGCCAGGGTCTGCGCGCCCAGAGCCAGCTCGTTGAGCAGCGGCGGGCCGTCCCCCCCGTCGCCGGAGAGGCGGATCCAGGCCCGCGTGCCGAAGACCGTGAGCATGCGCCGGATCTCCTGCTGGAAGAGCACGATGATGGCAAAGGGGAGGTAGAAGAGGAACTCCCGCAGGATCGTCGACAGGGTCACCAGGCCGAGGGCGTTGGCGCCCAGGTAGAGCGCGACGATGACCAGGATCCCCCACATCATCTGCATCGCCCGCGTGCCCTTGAGGAGTACGAGGAGGCCGTAGATGAGCACCGCCACCGTCAGGATGTCCGCGAGATCGGCGAAGGAGACCTGGAGCTGGGTGAGCTCCCGGAGGAAGTCCACCAGCCAGGTCATGAGGCGGCTCCCGCGACGGCCGCGGCCACGGCCAGATACTGGACGGCGGCCGCCGGGTCGTGGACGCGGACCACGGCCCGGGGGCAGGCGAGCAACGGGTGGAGGGCGGCGAGGGTTCCCGGGAGGCGGTCGGCGGCGGGAGCGCCGGTCAGCCGCCCGATGAAGGACTTGCGCGAGGGTCCCACGACGACGGGATGGCCGAGGGCGGCGAGGTCCGGCGCCGCCGCGAGCAGGGCGAGGTTGCCGGGATCGTCCTTCCCGAAGCCGATGCCGGGGTCGAGCCAGACGTCGTCGGCGTCGATGCCCGCCTCCATCGCCGCCCGCGCCCGGGCGGCCAGAAAGCCGTGCACCTCGGCGACCACGTGGGTGTAGCTCGTGTCCTCCTGCATGGTGCGCGGCTCGCCCCGCATGTGCATGAGGACGATCGCCGCCCCGCGCTCCGCCACCAGGGGCAGCATTTCCGGGTCGGCGCCCGCGGTGACGTCGTTGACGATGTCGGCACCGGCGTCGAGGGCGGCCTCGGCGACCTCGGCCTTGGACGTGTCAACCGAGATCGCCCTGCCGGGATGCGTGCGATGAAGCTCCCGGATCACGGGCACGACGCGGCGGATCTCCTCGGCGGCCGGCACCGGGTCGGCTCCCGGCCGGGTGGATTCGCCGCCCACGTCGACGATCTGCGCGCCGGCCGCGAACAGGGCGGCGCCGTGGGCGACGGCGGCGGCCGGATCGAGGTAACGGCCGCCGTCGGAAAACGAGTCCGGGGTGCAGTTGAGAACGCCCATCACGGCGGGGAGGCCACGATCCCAGCGGGCGGCGAGGTCGGACAGCCACCCGTGCCGGGATGCGAATGCCGTTGGGGTCGGGCTCACCTCGTTTCCACCGCCTCCTCTTCCCCCTGGGTCTCTTCCGTGCCTTCGGCGGGTTTCGGGACACCCTTCTTGATGGCCCGGACGTCGATGCCGCTGTGCTCCTCGATCAGGTCGTAGACCTCCCTGGCGTCGAGCACCTCGCGCTCGAGCAGGGCCTGGGCGATGTGCTCCAGCGCCGCCTGGTTGTCCTCGATGATGGCGCGGGCGTCGGAGTAGGCCTCGCTGATGATGCGGCTGATCTCCTGGTCGATCTTGGTCGCCGTGGCCTCGGAGTAGTCCTGGTGGCGGGCGAACTCCTTGCCGAGGAAGATCGCCTCCTCCCGCTTGCCGAATGTCAGCGGTCCCATGGTCGCGCTCATGCCCCACTCGCACACCATCTTCCGCGCCAGCTCCGTCGCCCGTTCCAGGTCGTTGCCGGCGCCGGTGGTGATGTGGTCGGGGCCGAAGAAGACCTCCTCGGCGAGGCGTCCGCCCATGAGCACCCGGAGGGTCGCCTCGAGGTAGGCGCGGGGGTAGGTGTAGCGGTCCTCCAACGGAAGCTGCTGGGTGAGCCCGAGGGCCATCCCCCTGGGGATGATGCTGACCTTGTGGAGGGGATCGGCCTCGGGCAGGAGGGAGGCGACCAGGGCGTGCCCGCCCTCGTGGTAGGCGGTGAGCTTCTTCTCCTCCTCGGAAAGGACGAGGGAGCGCCGCTCGGAGCCCATCATGACCTTGTCCTTGGCGTACTCGAAGTCGGCCATGTCCACCTTCATCTTGTTCATGCGGGAGGCGCGGAGCGCGGCCTCGTTGACGAGGCTGGCGAGATCGGCTCCCGAGAAACCGGGTGTCGACCGGGCGAGGACGGCCAGGTCGACGTCCGAGGCGAGGGGGATCTTCTTGACGTGGACCTTGAGGATGCCCTCGCGCCCCTTGACGTCGGGGCGGTTGACGATGATGCGTCGGTCGAAGCGGCCGGGGCGGAGCAGGGCCGGGTCGAGGACGTCCGGGCGGTTGGTGGCGGCGATCAAGATCACGCCCTCGTTGGACTCGAAACCGTCCATCTCGACCAGGAGCTGGTTGAGGGTCTGCTCGCGCTCGTCGTGGCCGCCTCCCAGCCCGGCCCCCCGGTGCCTGCCGACGGCGTCGATCTCGTCGATGAAAATGATGCAGGGGGCGCTCTTCTTGCCCTGCTCGAAGAGATCGCGCACGCGGGAGGCGCCGACGCCCACGAACATCTCCACGAAGTCCGAGCCCGACATCGAGAAGAACGGCACGTCGGCCTCCCCGGCGACGGCCTTGGCCAGCAGCGTCTTGCCGGTCCCCGGCGGGCCCATGAGCAACACGCCCTTGGGGATCTTGCCGCCGAGGCGCTGGAACTTGTGCGGATCCTTGAGGAACTCGATGATCTCCTCGAGCTCCTCCTTGGCCTCGGTGACGCCGGCGACATCGGAGAAGGTCACCCGCTTCTGGTCGGGCGTGAGCAGGCGGGCCTTGGACTTGCCGAAGGACATCGCCTTGGTGCCGCCGCTCTGCATCTGGCGGAAGAACAGGAACCACAGCCCGACCAGGATCAGCAGCGGCGCCCAGGACAAGAGCGCGGTCAGGAAACGCCCGTCGGACGGCTTCTCCACCTCGATGACGACGTGGCTCTTGTGGAGATCCTTGACGAGATCCGGGTAGCCGGGGTTGTAGGTGTGCTGGTCGTAGTGGGGCCCGGTCTTGCCCTTGCCGCCGCGCTCGGCGGAGCGGATGTAGATGTCGTTGCCCTTGATGAGGACCTGGGAGACCTCGCCCGCGGCCACCCGGTCGAGGAACTCGGAAAACGGGACCTCCTGGGTCGCGTTCGAGTAACCCTGGAGGACCTGCCAGACGAGCAGGATCCCCACCAGGATCACGATCCACATGAGAACGGTACGAACGGTCTGATTCACGTTGCAGTTTCCTCCGTGCCGGACGGCGGCGCCGGGCTCTCTTCAGAACGTGCCCGGCGCCGGGGATCTTCCCCCGCCGTCACCGTCCAGCACCGCGTGCGAGGCAGAGCTCCGGCCGGTTCACGAAGTCCTGCGGCTTCGTGCCCAGGCCGTAACCCACCAGGTATCCCTCCGGTACGTCGTCGAAGAGCGCGTACGTGGTCTGCAGGTTGACGCTCCGACGCTGCGGCCGGTCGACGAGGGCCACCAGCTCCACCGAGGCCGGCCCCTGCTGGCTCAGGTGGGTGATCAGGTAGTTCTCGGTGACCCCGGTGTGGACGACGTCCTTGAGAATGAGCACGTGCCGGTCCTTCAGGTTGAAGTGCGTGGCGTACGTGAGGCTGACCACCTCCCCGCGTTCGCCGCGCTCGGTGGTCACGTCGACCAACTCGTAGCCGACCGGGAACTCGATCTCGCGCGCCAGGTCGGTGAGCAGAAACGCGGCGCCCTTGAGAATCCCGACCAGTACCAGATCCTTGCCGCGATAGGTCTCGTTGATCCGTGCAGCCACCGCGCGGACCCGTTCCGCGATCTGGTCCCTGGTGAAGAGCACCTCGATCTCGCTCATCGGCGCACCACCTCCACGAGTGCGTTCCCCGGGTTCCTTGCCTGTACTGAATCCCAGATTCCGGGAACCCATGTAATTGTAGCACCGGCGCAGATCACCGGCCACGAGCCGCGGAGGTGACGGGGAAGCCGCCGCGCGCTCAGCCGCGACAGCGGGATCGGCCCCCGGGGCGTCGGCACCCGGTCCCCGGGACGCGGCGAACGGACGGTCAGCGCCCGGTCGCCGGGGAAGGCGCGGCTGAAGCGGCTCGCCGGATCCGGCGCGGCCCCCGGCGGCCGGAAGCGGACCTCCCAGCCGGGCAATGGCAGGGCCACGCTCCCGCCGGGAGCGATCTCGAAGCTGTAGGGCGGCGGACCGGCGGGTGGCTCCAGCCACAGCCGGCCCCGGGCCGCGCGCAGCCGCCAGCGGCCGGCCAGGGTCACGGACCGGGGCCCGGCGCCGTCGAGCAATGCGGCGAGGAGCTCGCCCTGCCGCCTGGTGACCCGGCCGAGTCCGGCGCGGGCCGCCTGGGCGTGCAGCCAGCGCACGCGGAGGGCCGGGTGGAGCCGGGCGATCCGGGTCAGGGAAACGCCCCCCTCCGGGTCCCAGGGATCGATCCAGTCGGCCCGGCGCCGCAGCTCGGCGGCCAGAAAGTCCTCGTCCGCCGCCAGGGCCTCGGCGAGGTGGACCAGGTGGCGCCTCACCGCGGGCGAGGTTTCCTCCAGCACCGGCAGGACGCAATGGCGGACGGCGTTCCTGAGGTGCTCGGGGCTGCGGTTGGAGACGTCCTCCCGCCAGGGGATCCCGTGCTCCGAGAGCCAGGCGAGGATCTCGCACCGGCTCCAGGGAAGGAGCGGCCGGATGAGGCCACCGGGCGCCTCGGGCGCGATGCCGGCCAGCGCCCGGGGGCCGGCACCGCGCAGGAGCTGGACGAGAACGCCCTCGGCGACGTCGTCCCGCTGGTGCCCGGTGGCCACGGCCTCGGCGCCGACGGCGCGGGCAATCTCGTCGAGGGCGGCGTAGCGAAGGCGGCGCCAGGCGGCCTCGCGGCCCTCGGCGGGGTGCTCCGGCGGCGTGAGACGGCGGATGTGGAACGGAACGTCGAGCTCGTGGCACAGCCTCTCGCAGAAACGGGCGTCGGCGTCGGCGTCGGCCCCTCGGACCTGGTGATGGACGTGGGCCGCGTGAAGGTCCAGGGCCAAGGCGGGGTCGCGCAGCAGGTGGAGCAGGGCCACCGAATCGGGGCCGCCGGAAAGGGCGACCAGGATTCTCTTTCCGGCCAGGTGACCGAACCGGGCCAGGAAAAGCCGGGGGAAGGCGGCGAGGCTCATCGACGGGTGGTGGCGGTGGGTGGACTTGAACCACCGACACAGGGCTTATGAGACCCCTGCTCTGCCTCTGAGCTACACCGCCAGAGGGGGGCCAATATACGGCGATCGCCGTTGAGCGTCAAGGCGCCCGAGGCGTCGCGAGGTGGCGTAAGCGCGCGAAGCTCTGCTTCGCTTGCGCGCACGCCACCCCGAGGAGCGAAACGACGAAGGGGACTCGGCGAAGCCCGGCGACGTGGCGATCCCTGACAGCGTTGGGGCGCGCTACCCACTACTCCCTGGCGCGCTCCAATCGTGATGGGTTTGCTTCGTCGGGTTCCTGCGGAACCCTCCTCGCAACAGGCTCTTTCAGTGGGCGGAAGAACTGCCCACTGCTCTGAGGAGCGCTCCGGGCGTGAGGGGGTCCCTTCGCTCGGGCCCCGGCGGGCCCTCGTTCGGGACGCCGTTCGACAACGGGTAGCGAAGCTACCCTGTCTCACGGCGTTCAACTGCCGGCCTCGCGCGGCACGGTATACTGGTGTTCATGAAGGCAGAGGATACAGGTGTCGAAACCTGGTGCCCCGTGTGTGGCTCGGCGGTTCCGGAGAAGATCTTGCACCAGTGCATGATCTGTCGTAGGCTCTTCTGCCGTCGGTGCGCGGTGGAGGGATACGGGCGGTTGTTCTGCTCGACCCGTTGCCGCGATTACTTTTTCTACGGGGACGGCGAGGAAACCGGGGAAGCGACCTAGGGGGTGACGGTTGACTCCGAAGCAGGTGGGATATGGGCCAGAAACTCGATGAGCTGATCGAGCGCTCGGCGGCGCTGCCCGGTCTGAGGCGCTACGCCAGGCACCATCCGCTCGCCCTGAAGGCCGAGGGCTCGCGGATCTATGACGTGGACAACCACGGGTACGTGGATTACAGCGGCGGCGGCGGCGCCGCCATCGTGGGTTACGCCAACCAGTTCATCCTGGACGCGGTGAAGAAAGTCCTGGCGGCCGGGGTGCCGGACGGCCTCCACGTGCCCCGGGAGGTGGACCTCGTCGAGGCCCTCGGCCAGTTCATTCCCTGGGCGGGCACGTGGTTCTTCCTCAGGAACCACGACGAGGCGCTGCGCGCCGCCCTGCGCTGGGCCCACCTCCGGACCGGGAAGACCTCGGTCGTGGTCCTCGACGGCGGCGATCCGTGGCCGATGTCGGGCCGCGTGGAGCGAGGCACGGCGGTCGCCGTGCGCGAGGTTCCGGGCTGGCACCTCGACAAGGTCGAGGCCGTGCTCACGGCCGGCGCCTCGAAGATCGCCGCCTTCGTGATCGATCCGTTGATGACCCGCTTCGGGGTGATTCCGCCGCCGGACGGGGCGCTCGCCGAGATCGCCAAGGTGTGCCGCAGGAACGGCATTCTGCTCATTCTCGACGAGGTGGTCTCCGGCTTCCGGATCCACCGCGGCGGGGCCGCGGGTCTGTACGACGTGACCCCGGACATGGCGGTGTACGGGGGCGCACTCGGAGCCGGGTTCCCGATCGGCGCGGTGGCCCTTCGGGAAGGGCTCGATGTCGAGGAGGCCGAGGTCGACGACGACCTGCCGGTGCCGCACCCTGTCTCCCTGGCGGCCGCGGAGGCGGTGCTTTCCATCCTCAAGAACGACGCCATCTACGAGCGCCTGGAGGAGAGGACGGCCCAGCTCGTGGAGGGCGTGCTCGCCCTGGCCGAGCGCTTCGGGCGCCCGCTCACCATCAACCGGGCGGGCTCCGCCTTCGCGATCTACATGGGCCGGCACGAGGTGTCGGACCGGGAGAGCGTGGAGGCCGCGGACCGTGCGGCGTACAGCCGTTTCGTGGACGGAATGCTCGCCGAGGGCGTCCTGCTGCCGCACCGCGCCTCGGGCCCGGCCTTCGTCTCCCACGCCCACAGCGGCAAGGAGATCGAAGAGACCCTGGCGGCCTGCGAGCGGGTCTTCATGCGTTTCCACGAGGAGGACATGCCGTAGCTTCCATGCGGGCGAACAGTGACGACCGGCTGGAACGTGCGGTCCTCGTCGGGCTGGTGCTCGGCTCTGTGGGTCGCCTTGCGGTGGAGTCGAACCTCGACGAGCTGTCGCGGCTGGTGGACACGGCCGGGGGCGTGGAGGTGGCGCGGCTGGTCCAGGAGCGGACGGCGCGCGACCCGGCCACCGTGGTGGGCGCCGGTTTCGCCTCCCGAGTCGCCGAGGTCTGTCGCTGCGAGGGCGCCGATCTCGTCGTCTTCGACGAGGACCTGACCGGTTCCCAGGTCCGGAACCTGGAGCGGGTGATCCCGGACGGCGTGAAGATCCTCGACCGGGCCGGCGTGATCCTGGACATCTTTGCCCAGCGGGCACGGACCCGGGAGGCCCAGACCCAGGTGGAGCTCGCCCAGCTGACCTACCTCCTGCCCCGGCTCACCCGGCGCTGGCGCCACCTCTCGCGGCAGGCCGGCGGCATCGGCACCCGGGGTGTCGGCGAGACCCAGCTCGAGATCGACCGGCGGCTGATCACCCGGCGCATCACCCAGCTCAGGGGCAAGCTCGGGCAGATCGAGGCCCGGCGCCGCCGGCGCCGTGCCGGGCGCCGGGGCGTGGCCACCGTCGCCATCGTGGGTTACACCAACGCCGGCAAGTCGTCCCTGTTCAGGAAGCTGACCAGGGCGGCGGTGGAGGTCGAGGACCGCCTCTTCGCGACCCTCGACCCCCGGGCGCGCCGGGCGGTCCTGGGGGACGGCTTCTCGGTGGTGGTCACGGACACCGTCGGCTTCATCCGCAAGCTGCCCCACCACCTGGTGGCGCCGTTCCGCTCGACACTCGAGGAAACCGCCGAGGCGGACCTGGTTCTGCACCTCGTCGACGGCTCCCACCCGGCGTGGGAGGAGCACCTGCGCGTGGGCGAGGAGGTGCTCGCGGGGCTGGGCGTCGATCTAAACCGGGTGATCGTGGTCCTCAACAAGCTCGACCTCGCCGGAGATGGTGTGCGCGAGGCCGCCGCCAGGCGGGGCGACCTGTGGATTTCGGCCGCGACCGGCGAGGGTTTGAAGGAGCTTCGCGCCCTGCTTCGCCGGCGCCTTCTCGGAGGCGACGGCGTGGCCGTCCTCGAGGTGCCGCTTGCGGACGCGGGTGCGGTGGAGCGGGTTCTCGGCCTGCCCAACCGCCTGGCGCGCCGGTTCGGCCGGGACAGCCTGCGGGTCGCCGTTCGCGCGGACCGGAAGGGGCTGGAGGACCAGGGCCTGGGCCCGTTTCTCACCGCCGGATGGGAGACGGGGATGAGCGGCAACGGTTCCCGACCCGGGTGGTCGGTCTGAGGGGAGGTTCACGATGCCGATCTACGAATTCCTGTGCCCGAGTTGCAACGTGATCTACAGCTTCCTGTCCCGGCGGGCTGACCCGGACCGGGTACCGGAGTGCCCGAAGTGCGGAAGCACCGAGCTCAGACGGGTGCCGTCGCGGTTCGGCGTCGGCGCGAGCCGCAAGGCGGCCGCGGCGGCGCCGGGCGGAGACGGGCCCGACCTGGACGATCCGCGGGTGGAGCGCGAGCTCATGAAGCTCGCATCCGAGCTCGAGGGGATGGACGAGAACGATCCCCGCCAGATGGCCCGCGCCGTGCGCCGGATGGCCGAGCTCGCCGGCGAGCCGGTGACACCCGCCATGGAGGAGATGATCCGCCGCCTCGAGGCCGGGGAGGATCCCGAGCAGGTCGAGGAGGAGCTCGGCGACGCCCTCGAGGAGGAGATGGGCGAGGGCGGTCTCGGCGGGTCTGGAGAGCCGCTCCGCGACGATGGCCTGTACCCGATGTGAGGTGCCGGTTCCGGCCGGGAAGGGCTGATTCAGGCGGCGGCCCGGGCGGCCAGGACCGCCTTGCGCAGGGTGATGAGATCGATCTCGGGCGGCGCGCCGAGCCGGATCGGGAGCGCACCGACGCCGATGCCGCGGGACACGTACAGGAAACCGTCCTCGCGGCGGTAGGGGCCGGCGATGTACCGGGTCTGCAGCCGCGCCATGTTGAGGTTCCGGGTGGGGAGGGCGATCTGCCCGCCGTGGGTGTGTCCCGCCAGGGTGAGGTGGGCGCCGGCGGCGAGAGCGTCGTGCCAGCCCCGGGGCTGATGACAGAGACAGATCCGGAAGCTGTTGGGATACCGTTCGAGGAGCTCGAAACGCGGCGCCCGACTCCCGGAGGCGTTGAGGTCCTCGAGCCCGACCAGCGTCAGGAGCTGGCCGCCGCGCTCGAAGGTCCGCGTTGCGTTGATGAGCGGCGTGATGCCCGCGGCCCGCAGCGCCCACTCGGAGCGGCGGGGGTCGATGAAGTGGTCGTGATTGCCGAGGATGCCGTAGACGCCGAGCGGGGCGTCGAGGCCCCGAAAGCCCTGGACGAATCCCGGGGCGTCCGAGGGCCGGCGGTCCATCTGGTCACCGGTGAACACGATGAGGTCGGCCGGGATCTGCCGGATCATCTCGCGGATCCTGCGCATCCGGGAGGCCGGCATGTAGGGCCCGGAGTGAACGTCGGAGATCTGCAGGATTCTGAGCCCGTTCCAGGCCGGAGGGAGGGTGGGCAGCGAGAGGGTGACGCGGCGCAGGCCGGGCAGGCCCTGTGCCTCGCCGAAGCCCATCTCGGCGAGGCCGAACGTGCCCACCGCTCCGGCCGAGCCGAGCCGGAGGAAACGGCGCCGCGACATCCGTGAGGATCGGTAACTCATCCAAAAACTGCGCTCCCGGAACCGGAGCGCTCGGCGGAGTATACCAAAGATCTCCGATTTGTCACGTGCCCCCGCCCGCTTGGAGTTTCCCCAAGATTGAGCGAGCGATCCCCGGAAGTTGTCGTGTCACCGAAGCTTCTTCCGTAGGCGTGGATGGAACGGACCCTTGGGAGCGTCGCGCCCGTCACCGCGGCCTGGGCCGCGGTGACCCGGTGCGGTCGGCGGACCGGCTGGCCGCAAGCGTCCCGCCGTCCCGCCGTAGGACCGTACCGGTGGGAGCACCCTTCTCCGTCGCGGTATCCGATTGTGAGGGGATTGCCACGTCGCCGGGCTGCGCCGAGTCCCCTTCGTCGCTTCGCTCCTCGGGATGGCGTGCGCGCAAGCGAAGCTGCGCTTCGCGCGCTTACGCCACCTCGCCATGACACCCTTTTCTGTCATGGCGAGGAGCGCGCCGGAGGCGCGCGACGTGGCCA
>CAZXXL010000045.1:0-17356 GCA_964644635.1 uncultured Thermoanaerobaculia bacterium
GCATCGCCCCGGGGTCAGGCTACGCCGCCGGCGCGGACCTCAGGCGGTTCGTCCCCGGCAGCGCGGGGCGGTTCGGGATCATCACGTCGGTGACGGTTCGGCTGGCGGCGCGGCCGCCCGAGCGGCGGGTGGAGGCGGCGCTGCTGCCCGACTGGGAGGCCGGGGCGGCCGTCATCCGCACGCTGACCCGGGAACGCGCCCCGCTGAGCATGCTCCGCCTCTCCGACGCGCCCGAGACCCAGGTGGCCATGGCCGTGGGTCTCGCGCGGTCGCGGACGGCGCCGCTGGCCCGGCGTTACCTGCGCCTGCGCGGCCTCGGCGAGGAGGCGTGCCTGCTCCTGGCCGGCGCCTGCGGCCGGCCCGCCGACGCCCGGGCCTCCCTCCGCTACGCCCGGGAGGCCGTGCGCCGGCACCGCGGCGTGTGGCTCGGCGCCCGTCCCGGCCGGCGGTGGCTCGCCGACCGCTTCCGCCATCCGTACCTCCGGGACGCCCTGCTCGACGAGGGGTTCGCCACCGACACCCTGGAAACGGCGGCGCCCTGGTCGCGGCTGGCCGCCGTGCGCGCCACCGTCCGCGAGGCCGTCGCCACCGCCCTCGCCGGGCACGGCGAAAAGGTCGCCGTCCTCTGTCATCTCTCCCACCCGTACCCGGACGGCGCCTCGCTCTACTTCACGTTCTTCTACCGGCTGAGCGCGGATCCCGAGCGCGACATCGCCGCCTGGGCGGCCATCAAGCGGGCCGCCACGGCGGCCATCGCCGGGGCCGGCTGCACCCTGAGCCACCACCACGGTATCGGCCGCTTCCACGCACCCTGGCTGGCCGAGGAGATCGGGGCCGACGGCGTGGGGGTGCTGCGGGCCGTGGCGGCGGCCCTCGATCCGCACGCCGTGCTCAACCCCAACGTCCTGCTCGACCCCGTCGACCGTCTGGAGGCCTGACATGTTTCCCGAAGGGTGGCGCGAACGCGCGCTTGCGAGCACCAGCGAGACCTTCGACGTCGCCGTGATCGGCGGCGGCATCACCGGCTGCGGCATCGCCCTCGACGCCGCCCAGCGCGGCCTGCAGGTGATCCTCCTGGAACGCGGCGACATCGCCTCGGGCACGTCGTCGCGCTCGTCCAAGCTGATCCACGGGGGCCTCCGCTACCTCAAGCAGATGCAGTTCCGGGTCACCCGGCTCGCCTGCCGGGAGCGGGACCGGCTGCTCTCCCTGAACCCGCACCTGGTGGAGCCCATCCGCTTCATCTACCCCGCCTACGAGGGAGCGGGCACGCCCGGATGGCAGGTGGACCTCGGCCTGTGGATGTACGACAAGCTCACCCGGCGGCCCGAGCGCCACCGGCAGCTCTCGGCGGCGGAGGTCCAGGAGCTGGCCCCGAGCCTGTCCATGGAGGGGCTCGACCGCGCCCTGGCCTACGGCGACGCCAAGGGGGACGACGCCCGCCTGACCCTGGCCGTGGCCGAGACCGCCCTCGCCTACGGCGCCGGTATCCTCACCCGCTGCGAGGTGGAGGAGGCGGTCAGGGACGGCAAGGGCCGGGTGCGCGGGGTGATCGCCCGCGACCTGGAATCGGGCGCCGTCCTGCGGGTCAACGCCCACGTGGTGGTGAACGCCGCCGGGGTGTGGAGCGACCACATCCGCGAGCGCCTCGGCCTGGCGGAGCCCCATCTCCGGCCCTCCCGGGGGATTCACCTCGTCTTTCCGCCCGCCACGCTGGGCCTCAAGGCCGCCCTCACCCTCCCCTCTCCGGACGACGGCCGCCCCGTCTTCCTGATCCCGCACCCCGAGGGCCTGCTCCTGGGCACCACCGATATCTACCACGACGGCTCCCTGGACGATCCCCGGCCGACCCGGGCCGAGGTCGACTACCTGCTGCGCGCCGCGGCGGCCGCCTTCCCCGACGCCGGCTTCACCGCCGACGCCGTGGTCGGCGTCTTCGCCGGGCTGCGGCCGATCCTCGACAGCCACGCCGAGGACCCGTCGGAGGCCAGCCGCGAGGAGGGGATCTGGGACGAGGAGGGCCTCCTGACCGTCGCCGGGGGCAAGCTCACCACCTGGCGGTCCACCGCCGAGGAGGCCGTGGACGCGCTGCTCCGCATGCTCCCCGAGGACCGTTCCGTGGGCGTGGCGCCCTGCGCCACCGAGGGAACGCCCCTCGCCCGGCTGGCGCCCCGGGACCTCGCGCGCCAGCTCGAGTCCGCCCACCGGCTCGATCGGGGGGTCGCCGCCGGTATGGCGCGGCGCCTGGGCGCGCTGGCCTGGCCGGCCTGCGCCCTCGCCCGCCGCACGAGGGACCTCCACCCCCTGGTCGACGGCATCGACCTCGTGCCCGCCGAGGTCCGTGCGCACCTGCGCTGGGCGGGGGTGCTCCACCTCGACGATCTCCTCCTGCGGCGCGCCCGCTTCGGGATGTGGGATCCGGCCGCGGCCCGCGAGCTGGCGCCCCGGCTGCGGCCCCTCTTCGCCGCCGGGCTCGGCTGGCGGTACCGCCGCTGGCAGACCGAGCTCGAACGCTTCGAGGAGGCCCTGGAAGGCTGGACGATGGACGGCGTCGTGGCGTGACGCGGCGGGCGCCGCGGCCGGCGTCAGGGCCGGCGGACCCCGGTCACTCCCCCACCGGCGTCAGCCAGCCGTACCGGTCCTCCTCCTCGCCGGTGACGATGGCGAAGAAGCGCCGCTGCAGCTCGAGGGCCACCGGGCCGGCCTTGCCGCCGCCGACGGGGATGCGGTCCACGGAACGGATGGGCGTCACCTCCGCCGCCGAGCCGGTGAAGAAGACCTCCTCCGCGTGGTACAGCATCTCGCGCGGAATCACGTGCTCGTGCACCTCGAGGCCCATCTCGCGCGCCAGGGTGATGATGCAGTCCCGGGTCATACCCTTGAGCACCGAGCTACCCAGGGGCGGCGTCAGCAGCCTGCCGTCGTAGACGATGAAGACGTTCTCGCCGGAGCCCTCGCAGACGTTGCCGTTGACGTCGAGGGCGATGCCCTCGGTGTACCCGTCGGCGTTGGCCTCGAGGCGGATGAGCTGGGAGTTGAGGTAGTTGGCCGTGGCCTTGACCAGGGCCGGGAAGGTGTTCGGCGCCATGCGCGTCCACGAGGAGACGCGGACGTCCACGCCCTCCCGAAGGGCCTCCGCACCCAGGTAGGCGCCCCAGCGCCAGGCGGCGATGGCGACGTCCACCGGGCACCCGCTGGGATCCACGCCGAGACTGCCCATGCCCCGGTAGACCAGGGGCCTGATGTAGGCGCTCTTGAGGCCGTTGACCCGGAGCGTCTCGAGCACGGCCGCGTTGATCTCCTCCTCGGAGTACGGAATCTCCATCCGCAGCACCTTGGCGGAGTTGAAGAGGCGGCGGGTGTGGTCGCCCAGCCGGAAGACCGCCGGGCCGAGCCGTCTGTTCTCGTAGCACCGCAGGCCCTCGAACACGCCGCTCCCGTAGTGCACCACGTGGGCGAGAACGTGGATCCGCGCGTCCGCGAAGCTCACCAGCTCGCCGTTCATCCAGATCTTCTCGCAGCCGTCGAACGCCATGCTCACCTCCGCCTTGTCGACCGGAATGCGGCCGGCCCGCCTGGGGGGCCCGCCTGCGCGCTGGGGCCCATCATAGCAGCCCGCCGGGCCGCCGGGTTTCAGCCGAAAAGGCCGGTGGACAGGTAGCGTTCGCCGCGGTCGCCGGCGATGGCCACGACCACCTTGCCCGCGCCCAGCCGCTCGGCCTCGACCAGGGCCCGGTGGGTCGTCGCCCCGGTCGAGACGCCGCAGAAGATCCCCTCCTCCCGCGCCAAGCGCCGGGCCGTCTCGAAGGCCGCCTGGTCCGGTACCTGGACACGCTCGTCGATGAGCGACTCGTCCCAGATCGGCGGCACGTAGCTGCCGTCGAAGTGGAGCAACCCCTCGATGTGGGAGTGCGGGTTATCCGGCTCCACGGCGACGATGCGCGGGGCGATGCCGGCGTCGCGGAACCGCCTCGCGACGCCCATGAGCAGGCCGCCGGTTCCGACGCCGGCCACGAAGGCGTCGATGCGGCCCCCGGTCTGCTCCAGGAGCTCCTCGCCGGTCCCCTCGTAGTGGGCCTTCCAGTTGCCGGGGTTCCCGTTCTGGTCGAGGTAGAAGTAGTGCCCGGTATCCTGCGCGGCCTCCTCGACCGCCCAGATGTGGGAGTTCTGGTCCTCGCCGCTGGTCAGCACCAGCTCGGTGCCCCAGGCGCGCATGATCTTGCGCCGCTCCACCGACTTGGTCTCCGGCATGTAGATCCGCGACCGGTAACCCTTGATGGCGGCCACCATGCCGACGGCGATGCCGGTATTGCCGGACGAGGCGTCGATGATGACGTGGTGGGGCTGGAGCCTGCCGTCCCGCTCCGCCTCCTCGACGATGTACTTGACGATCCGGTCCTTCAGCGAGCCGGTCGGGTTGAAGGACTCCATCTTCAGGTAGATATCGGCCGCCCCGGGCGGGACCATTCGCCGCAGGCGAACCAGGGGCGTGTTACCGATCAGGTCCAGGATGCTGGCTTGGGACATCGACGCCTCCAGGGGCAGGGCCCCGGGAGGCGTCCGATCCTCCGAGGCGATCCCCGGCCGGTGATTCTACACGACCGCCGCCCCGCAAGGAACCGCCGCCGAGCGCCGTGACACCGGGCGGCAAAGCCGCCCGGTGTCACGGCGTCCCGAGCGAGGGCCCGCCAGGACCCGAGCGACGGGACCCCCTCACGATTGGACACCGCGACGGAGCGGTGGGCAGCGCGCTCCGCCCCCCTGCCCTGTCATTGCGAGGCGCGAAGCGCCGAAGCAATCCCATCACGATTGGACACCGTGACGGAGCGGTGGGTGGCGCGCTCCAACGCTGCCAGGGGTCGCCACGTCGCCGGGCTGCGCCCGGCTCCTCGCGATGACAGCGCAAAGGGTGCTCCCGACGGTTCGGTCCTCCGGCGGACCCCTTCGTCGCTTCGCTCCTCGGGGTGGCGTGCGCGCAGGCGAAGCAAAGCTTCGCGCGCTTACGCCACCTCACTGGCTACCGAGCTGGAAGCTCCGCGCCGGGCGGTAGACGCCGTCGTTCGAGCCCGCACCGCCCCCGTACGGACCGTCCACCGTCGTGGCGTAGGCGTACCACGGCGTCTGGGAGTCGCTGGCGCTGAACACCACGTAGCCCCCGACGATCCCGCTGACGCCGAAGCTGTGCAGGCTGCGCTGCTGGAGCCCGGCCTGGGCAAACTCGATCGTCCCCCCGCCGACCCGGTTGCCGTCGCTGTCGTAGACGTCGATCGTGAACTGCACCGGCTGGTTCCACGGCCAGAAGATGCCGACGTTGGTCCTATAGAGGCTGTCCTCCTCGATGCCGGCCACCCACGCCCGGTCCGCCACCAGCACCGAGGTGACGTCCTGCCCGTAGCTGCCCTCGCTGCCCTGGGTGTACGTGCGCGAGCCGATGACGAGGGGCGTCCCGTCGGTGGAGAAGATCTGCAGGGCGCCCTTGACGTCGAGCAGGCCGAACGTGGCCTGGACGATGTTCCTCAGGTCGAGCTGCCTGCCGGCCGGCAGCGGGATCGCCTGGGAGGTCTTGGTGGCGAAGGTCGGCTGACCGTCCTTGATCTCCGGGTAGAGGATCATCTGGACCGTCGTGTCCTTCCCGCCGACGTTGAGGATACTCACGTCGGAACGCCAGAAGCTGTTGATCCCGGGCAGGTTGGCCACCACGGGGACGGCGCCCCCGGGGGCGGCGAACTGGGCGGCGGCCGGCCCTGCGGCCAGGAGCAGCAGGGCGGCGATCGTCAGGCGGCGTGTCATGAGTACCTCCACGTGAAGTCTACCGTGGAAAGTCATCCGCCCGTCCGGCCACGAAGGACCAGATGGCGAAGCACTCGAGCGCGAAGGGCGCGAACCCGAGGTAGCCGAGGACCGGCATCTCGAAGAGCTTGAGGCCGCCGGCGAACGGCACCGTGTAGCTCCAGCGCGCCCCGGCCAGCCAGTTGATCGATTCCCAGAGCGGGCCGGCGATCAGGCCGGCGGCGAGCAGCGCCGCGGGACGTGCCCGCTCGCCCCGCTCCAGGTCGGCGATGACGCTCGGCCGGCCCCGCAACCGGTTGAGCGGATCGAGCAGCAGGGCCCACGCCATCCAGACGTCGGCCGCGAAGTACGGCGACGGCCACAGCAGGGGCAGGGCGGCGAGCACCGCGCCGACGGCGGCCAGGGCCCACAGCAGCGCCCGGGGAACCCGCCCGCCCTCTCCCCGGCCGAGCAGGCGCCCGGCCGCCGGCCGCAGGAGCTCCGCCGTCAGCAGGAGCGCGGGGGTGATGGTGGCGAAGGCCCAGGCGTAGCCGATCCCACGCTCCGGCCAGGGCGGCAGACCGTGGTAGTGCCACCAGAGCTCGGGACCGCCCCGCCAGAAGCGCGGCCGGTCGTAAAGCTCGAACAGGCACCACGAGGGAATGGAGACCGCCGCCATCACGGCCAGGCGCCCCGGGCGGTTGCGCAACCACGAGCGCCCGCCGCGGTCGAGCAGGGCGTCGGCCACGAGGACGATGCCGGTCCAGGCGAGCGGCGTCAGGTAGACGCGGCCGAAGCGGGTGCCGGCCAGCGCCAGGACGACGCCGGCGGCGATCGCCGCCAGCCCCGGCCACAGCCACCATCCCCGCGTCCGCAACCATCCCCGTCCCATGCCCGCCATTATCCGCCCGCCGCCGGCGGGTATACAATTCCCGCCGGCCCGCTCCCGGGCGCCGGAGGACATCATGATCGAGATCAGGCGCGTGCCGACCCGTACCCTGGCCTTCCTGCTGGCGGCCGTCTTCCCGGCCCTCACAGCCCTGGCCGGACCGTCCCGGCCGGCCCCGGCGAAGCCGGCGGCCAGGCTCACGCTGGAGCGGATCTTCGGCGACCCGATGCACCCGCTGGACGGCCGGATTCCCCGGGCCAGGTGGCGGCCGAAGCACGAGACCATCGTCTACTCGCGCCCCCTCGAGAAGACCTCCGCCAAGACAGGATCCGAGAAGAAGCCGCCCGTCTTCGAGATCGTCGAGATGGATCCCGCCGACGGCCGGCTCCGGGTGCTGGTGCGCCCGGACGACGTCAGGATCCCGGCCGAGAAGGGCGGAACCCGCAGCCTGGGCCTACGCTCCTTCACCTTCGCCCCGGACGGCAACCGGCTGCTGCTCACCGACGGCGGCGACCTTTACCTGTTCACCCTCGAGGGCCGCAAGCTCGAGAAGCTGGCCACGAGGGCCGGGTCCGAGGAGCTCGCGACTTTCTCGCCGGACGGCCGCCGCCTGGCCTACGTGCGCGATCACGACCTTTATGTCTACGACCTCGCCGCCGGCAGGGAGACCCGGCTGACCAGCGACGGCTCGCCCAAGGTCTTCAACGGCATCCTCGACTGGGTGTACGAGGAGGAGCTCGCCCATCGTACGGCCCGCGCCTTCGAGTGGTCGGCGGACGGCCGCTCAATCGCCTGGCTGCGGCTCGACGACGGCCCCATCCCCCCCTTCACCATCGTCGACTACCTCCACACCCATTCCCGGGCCAAGACCCAGTACTACCCCAAGGCGGGCGACCCGTCGCCGGTGCCCTCGCTGCACGTGGTGCGCCTGGACGCGCACGACGCCGTGGCCTCCCGGCGCGTGGTGACCTTCGCCGATCCCATCCCCTACGTGCCGCGCTTCGGCTTCCTCCCCGGTGACCGTGGCCTGTGGTACCAGGTGCTCAACCGGGCCGAGGACCGCCTGACCCTGATGCGTCTCGACTTCGCCACCGGCGCCGCCTCGCCGCTTCTGGTCGAGACCGATCCCTACTGGATCGAGCCCGTGGACATGCTCCACTTCTTCCCCGGCGGCGACCTCCTCTGGGCCTCCCGCCGCTCCGGCTTCATGCACCTCGAGCTGCACGCGGCCGGCGGCGCGGTACGCGACCTCACGCCCGGATCGTGGGACGTGACCGCGCTCATCGGCGTCGACGAGAAGACGGGCACGGTCTGGTTCCAGGCGGCGCGGCCGAACCCCCGCGAGCGGCGCCTGTTCACGGTCGACATCGCCAGCGGGCCGGTGCGCGAGCTGACGACCGGGGCCGGGACCTCCTCCGGCGAGCTCTCCCCCTCGCGGAAGCACCTGCTCGTGGTCACCTCCTCCGTCACCCGGCCGCCGCACGTGGAGCTGTACGCCGCCCGCGGCAAGCACCTGCGGACCGTGTTCGCCAACGAGACGAAGGAGCTCGACGCCGTCAGGCTCGGCTCCGTCCGCTTCCTCACCGTGCCGGCCGACGACGGCACGCCGCTCGAGGCCGAGCTCATCACGCCGCCGGACTTCGACCCCGCGCGCCGGTACCCGGTGGTGATCTCCGTCTACGGCGGTCCCGGCGCCCAGGTCGTGCGCGACGCCTGGGGCCGTTCCGGCGAGCTCTTCCACCTCTGGCTCGCCCAGGAGGGCTTCCTCGTCTTCTCCCTGGACAACCGCGGCTCCATCGCCCGGGGCCGGGAGTTCGAGGGCTTCATCAAGCACCGTCTCGGCTCCAGCCAGCTGCCGGACCAGCTCGCCGGGGTCCGCTGGCTGAAGAAGCAGCCATACGTCGACCCGCACCGCATCGGCATCTGGGGCTGGTCCTACGGCGGTTACTTCACCACCTACGCCCTCACCCACGCCCCGGGCGTCTTCGCCGCCGGCGTGGCGGTCGCCCCGGTGACCGACTGGAAGCTCTACGACTCCATCTACACCGAGCGGTACATGGGCAGGCCGGCGGACAACCCGAAGGGGTACGAGGCCGGGTCGGTGCTCGCCAAGGTCGCCGATCTGAAGGACCCACTGCTCATCATCCACGGCACCGGCGACGACAACGTCCACTTCCAGAACACGCTCCAGTTCGCGGAGAAGGCGTGGCGCGCGGGGAAGAGCTTCGACCTCAAGCTCTTCCCCAACCTCCGCCACGGCATCCGGGCCAAGGGATCCCATCTCCAGGTCTTCTCGGCCATCGGGCGCTTCTTCGAGGAGCACCTGCGGGCGGGCCGGTGAGCTGACGGCGCCGGTCAGCCGTGCAGGATGCGGTAGTCGGCGGCGATGGGAAAACGCCGGCCGACGCCGAAGGCCTTGGAGGTGATCTTGAGGCCGGGCGCGGCCTGGCGCCGCTTGTACTCGTTGCGGTCGATGAGGCGGACCACCTCGCGGACGGTGTCCGCCGGCAGCCCTTCGGCCACCATCGCCGCCACCGACAGGTTGCGCTCCACGTACGCCTCCAGGATCCGATCAAGGATCTCGTACGGCGGTAAGGCGTCCTGGTCGGTCTGGCCGAAGCGCAGCTCGGCCGAGGGCGGCTTGACGAGGATCGACTCCGGGATCACCTCGCGCTCGCGGTTCAGCCAGCGGCAGATCTCGTACACCATGGTCTTGGGCACGTCGCTGATCACGGCCAGCCCGCCGGACATGTCGCCGTACAGCGTGCAGTAGCCCACGGCCAGTTCCGACTTGTTGCCCGTGGATAGCAGGAGCCGGCCGAACTTGTTCGAGAAGGCCATCAGGACGTCGCCACGGATGCGGGCCTGGATGTTCTCCTCGGTGACATCGGGCTTGAGGCCGGCGAAGGCCGGCTCCAGGGTGTCGAGGTAGGTCTGGAAGATGTCGTCGATGGGCACCACGCGGAGCTCGATCCCCAGGTTGGCGGCGAGGGTCTCGGCATCGGTCAGGCTGGACGCTGACGAGTAGCGGGTGGGCATGGCCACCCCGAGCACGTGCTCCGGCCCCACGGCGTCGGCCGCCACGGCCGCCGTCAGGGCCGAGTCGATCCCTCCCGAGAGGCCGAGCACCACCTCCTCGAAACCGCACTTGCGGGTGTAGTCGGCGAGGCCCAGGACCAGCGCGCGGTAAGCCTCCTCGATCCGCCCCGAGGCCACCGGGTGGAGCTCGCCGGGGACCGCCGGCTCCCGGAACCGGCCCTCGGGCACGTCGTAGACCAGGAGGTCCTCGGCGAAATCCCGTCCCCGGACGACCACCGCGCCGGTGGGGTCGAAACCCAGGGAATGGCCGTCGAAGACGAGCTCGTCGTTGGCGCCCACCTGATTGGCGGTGAACAGGAACCTGCCGTGTTTGGCCGCCTCGGCCGAGAGCATGGCCCGCCGGAGCTCGCCCTTGCCGACCACGAACGGGCTGGCCGAGATATTGACGAGGATGTCCGCCCCGGCCGCCACCTGCTCCGCCAGGGGGTCCCGGTCGTAGAGCTGCCGGGGCACGAACTCCGGGTTGTTCCAGACGTCCTCGCAGATGGTGATGCCGAGGCGGACGCCGTCGAGCTCCCAGGGATGGACCTCGCCCCCCGGCTCGAAGTACCGCGCCTCGTCGAAGACGTCGTAGGTGGGCAACAGGCACTTGCGGTAGCGGTCCACGACCCGGCCGCCGCGACACAGGGCGGCCCCGTTGAACAGCGGCTTGCCCTCCCGGCCCGGGTTCGGCTCCACGTAGCCGGTCACGATGGCGAGATGGTCCGTGGAGAGGGCGGCGATGCGGTCGAGCTGGCGGAGGTTCTCGGCCACGAAGTCCTCCCGGTCGAGCAGGTCCCGGGGCGGGTAGCCGACGGTGGCGAGCTCCGAGAGCAGGAGCAGCTCCACCCCGCGGCCGGCCGCCTCGCGCACGGAGGTCTCGATCTTCGCGAGGTTGGCCTCGAAGGCGCCGATGGTGAAGTCGAGCTGGGCGATCCCGAGCCGCATGGCATCCTCCCCGCCAAGCATACCGTGGTCCAAAAAAGGGCCCCCGCCGGCATCGGCGGGGGGGAAGGAAGGAGGAGTGACGCGTTCTTGCCTCGTCATGCCTTGTACGGAGGCGGGCGGCCCCGCGTTGGGGGTGCGCTTTCCGGGCCGGAAACGCGCGTACGGTACAATCCCGGCAGGTCAACGACGTTCGCGCAAAGGGGGAAAACATGGCAATCTTCGACTCTCGGTCATCACGTGTCGTCAACCGGGCGGCCGGCGCCGTCGCCTGCCTGCTCGCCCTGGCGTTCGCCGCCACCACCTCGGCCCAGTCCTTCTCGGACCTCCGCGAGGCCGGCGTCGACCTCCCGCCCCGCCTGGGCATCACCGTCACCCAGTACAGCCAGACGCAGCCCTACGACATCCAGCACCTGTCGTTCGAGTTTCCGGGCGTCGATCCGGCGATGGTGCAGAACCTGGTCATCGACAACCGCACGGACACCACGCACGTGATGATCGACTACTGGTTGTTCCCCTTCCTCGACGTCTTCGTGCTCGGCGGCCACGTCGACGGCACCACCACCGTCAACCTGGGCGATCTGAACCTCGATCTGCCCATCCGCCTCAACGACATCAGGATCAACTACAGCGGGACGGTTTACGGCGGCGGCCTGACCCTGGCCGGCGGGTGGAAGAGCGTCTTCAGCGCCCTGACCTACGAGTACACGAGCACGAGCCTGGACGTCAGCACCTCCGACATCACGGCCTGGGTGGCCAGCCTCAAGATCGGCTACCAGGTCAAGGGGGGCGCGGTCTGGGTCGGCACCATGTACCAGCACACGGACGAACGCGACCGGGGAAGCTACGTCATGCCCTTTCTGGGGACGATTCCGTTCGACGTCGAGTTCAACGCCCACGAGCCGCTGAACTATCTCATCGGGGCCACCGCCGGCTTCAACAAGCACTGGAACGTGACCCTGGAAGCGGGATTCGGCGACCGTGACTCGGCGATGGTCAGCCTCGGCTACCGGTTCTGAGGTGGGGCCGGCGATCCCGGCCCGGGCACGTCCGTCGGGCCACCGGCCCGGCCGGCTGGCGCTCCTGGCGCTGGCGGCCGCGGTCCTGGCTGCGGCGACGCCCGCCCGCGCCCTGGAGTCCGACCAGTACATCACCTGGGGCCGGCCCATCGCCGATTCCACCGCGGCCCTCGACGCCTGGTTCAACCTCCAGCTCGAGACGGTCCTGGCCGAGGCGTCCCGGGGGGGCCGCATCCCCTCCCGCCGGGAGATCGAACGGCGGTTCTCCCGCCGCATCCGGTTCCTGTTTATCGTCCACCCCCCCGAGCTCTGGGTGTCCTCCTCCGGTCTGGTGGAGCGCTTCCCGGACACGGCCCGGGAGGAAGTCTTCTTCAAGTCCCACAGCATCTACCACGACCACGGGCCCCTCGACATCGGCCTCTGGATGCCCATCGCACCCACCGTCGTCGTCAACGGCGTCCGCATCGGCACCGACAAGCTCTCCCACTTCGTCTCCCTGGGCTGGCAGCTGTACGCCAGGTACCGGCGCCTGCGGCGGCGCGGTGCCTCCGAGCGGGAGGCCGAGCTCGCCGCCCTGCGCGCCGGCTTCGACGGCGAGCGGTACTTCCTGCTCGGCTACCGCACCTCCGGCATCCTCTCCCTTTCGGACATGGAGGCGGACTTCGAGGGCATGCTCTTCTACCGCGACCTGTGCGGCGGCGCGGACCCGGTCCTGGTCCGCACGGCCCGCGGCTGGTCCATCCGCCGGCCCATCGACATCGGCCGTTACGTCACCCCGGAGTGGGACGAGTCCTACGAGCCCCAGATCTACCGCCCCGGCCGCTGGCGGAAGGTGAAGCCGGTGCTTCGCGGCTACTGCTCCTGGCTGGGCAGCCCGTGGCTAGAGCGCGAACGCACGCGCTACCGCGCCCATGACGGCATCACCCCCGTCGAGTCCCTCGTGCTCGAGATGGTGGCCCAGAAACGCCTGCCGGACCCGCGGCGATTCTCCCTGGAGGCCGTGTGCGGGCGGCCCGTGCGGCCGCTCGACGGCGGCGGGACGCCGGCCGCCCATCCCCCGTCGGCAGCCCGGCTGCGCCGCCTGGAACGGGCCGTCCGCGAGGATGCGGCCCGCGTCCGCAAGCGCTCCATCGGCCTGTGGCGGGTTGGCTTCTCCATCCCCTCCGGCGCCACCCTGGCGGCCGGGGTCATGCGGGCCCGCCTGCCCGCCGCCAACCCGTGCCGCCTGTTGTGCAGCTTCCGCGGGCCCTACGCCCAGGCCGCGGCCGGCGCCAACGGCATGCGGCTCTCCCTGGGTTACGGCCGCCTCTGGGCCGACCTCACCGGCCGCGGGCGTTTCGTCGCCAATGCCTTCATGGGGATGGGCGTCCGGGCGAGCCTGGTCAGGACCTGGAACGACCCCCTCGGCGGCACCGAAGCCGGCGCCACCCTCGCCGGCCCCGAGATCGAGCTCTCGATGGCCAAGATCAACCTCTCCCTGGGCGCCCTCCGCCGTCTCGACGGCCGCCACGCCGGCGACTGGCTCGTCACCTGGGGCCTCGGCTTCGGTTTCTGACGCCGTGAGACAGGGCGGCTCCTCCGCCCCGTGGAGGAGCCTGTTGCGAGGAGGGTTCCGCAGGAACCCGACGAAGCGCCGTGACACCGGGCGGCTTCGCCGCCCATGGTGGAACGGCGTCCCGAGCGAAGGCCCGCAGGGGCCGAAGCGAAGGGACCCCCCCACGATCGGACACCGCGACAGAGCACGGCCCGGAGCGCTCCGGCCTTACTCTGTCATTGCGAGGAGCCGGGCGCAGCCCGGCGACGCGGCAATCCCCTCACGATTGGACACCGCAACGGAGCAGGATGCACCGCGCTCCAACGCTGCCAGGGGTCGCCACGTCGCCGGGCTTTGCCCGGCTCCTCGCGATGACAGCGCAAAGGATTCTCCCAACGGCACGGTCCTCCGGCAGACCCCTTCGTCGCTTCGCTCCTCGGGGTGACACGGGGAAGGCCGTCGCTGGCCGGCGGGCGCCGGTGCCGGTACAATCGCCCCCGTCGGGAAGGGAGGTCGTCATGCCGGGTACGGGAGCTCATCGGGGAATGGGAGCCGGGGGCTTCTGCATCTGCCTGGGCTGCGGGACGAGGGTCGCCCACCAGCCCGGGGTGCCGTGCCGCAAGACGCGCTGTCCCACGTGCGGCAAGGCCATGCTCCGCGAGGGGAGCGACCACCAGCTGGCGGCGCTGGAGAAGATGAAGAGGCGCGAGGGCTGATCGAACCCGGAACGCGCGGCCCGGAGACCGGGCGCGCGGTGGGCCGGATCCCGGCCCGGAGGAGTTTTCATGGCGCGGATCAAGGTGCGACGGACGAACCGGGAGGAGCTGCCGGGCATCGTCCTGCTGCGGGACTCGATGGCGCCCGGGAGCGGCGTGGGCCCGGCGGCCCCCGCCCTCGACCTCGACATGGAGCTCGACCCGACCCTCAACCACCTCATGACCCACGACCCGGACGGCTTCCTGTCCGCCCTGCACCGGGACGAGACGGTCGGCTTCGCGGCCGCCCACGTGCGCTCCAAGCAGTGGATCCTCTCCGAGCTGTGGGTGCTGCCCCAGCACCGCGGACGCGGGGCCGGGGAGGCCCTCCTGACCCGCCTCCTCGCTTACGGGGAGCGCTCCGGGGCGCGGGACTACCTGGCCTGCGTGCCGGCGGACGGATCCATCACCGCCCTCCTGCTCCGCCACGATTTCAGGCCCCTCACGCCCCTGTACGAGCTCCGGATCGGCCGCCCGGAGGCGGAACGCCTGGCCGGGGCCCTGGCCCGCCTGCTGCCCGGCCGGGACGTCACCCAAGACCTGCTCGAGCAGCGGGGCCAGGCGGATCTCGGCCGCATCGACCGCCTGACCCGGCGCATCAGCCGCGAGGCCGACCACGTGTTCTGGCTCAAGGAAGCCGGCCTCAACGCCAGCTTCGTCCGCCACCACGACCGCATCGCGGCCTACGCCTACGGCGGCCGCGGCCAGGTGGGGCCGGTGGCGGGCACGAGCCAGGAGGCGGCCCTGGCCGCCCTCGGCCGGGCCATGCTCGCCGCCCTGGAGCAGACCGGGAAGAAGCACCTCCAGGTCCTCGTGCCGGCCCCCTTCGAGCAGGCCGTCGAGGCCCTCCTCGAGGCCGGTGCCCGTCTCCAACGCGTCTCGAACGTGCTCGGCCGGGGCCACCTGCCGGGCCTGCAGGCCTACATCCCGGGAAGCGTCAACCTGCCGTGACCAACGAGATCTCCCCGCGCGGCGAGAAAAGGCCGCGGCGCCGCCGCATCGACTACGAGAGCGAGCTCAACCCCCAGCAGCTGGCGGCGGTGATGCATCCCGGCGGGCCGATGCTGGTGCTCGCCGGCGCCGGCACCGGGAAGACGCGCACCGTGGTCTACCGCGTGGCCAGGCTCATCGAGGACGGCGTGCCCCCGGCCGCCATCCTCCTCCTCACCTTCACCAACAAGGCCGCCCGCGCCATGCTCGACCGGGTCTCCCAGCTCATCGAGCGCGGCGCCGGCCGGGTGACCGGCGGCACCTTCCACGCCGCCGGCCACCGCATCCTGCGCCGGTACGCCGAGCGGCTCGGGTACAGCCCGCGCTTCTCCATCCTCGACCGGGAGGACGCGGTCGACCTAATGGGGGCCGCCCTCGCCGATCTCAGCCCCGAGCTCCCGAAGCGGCGCCTCCCCCGGGCCAAGCTGCTGGTCGAGCTGTACAGCTTCGTCATCAACACCGGCCGTCCCCTCGACGAGGTCCTCGCCGAGCGCGCCCCGCAGTACCTCGACCAGGAGGACCTCATCGCGGGCGTCTTCCGGCGCTACCTGGAGCGCAAGCGCGCCGCCGACCTGATGGACTTCGACGACCTGCTCCTGAACTGGCTGCTGATCCTCAAGCGGCACCCGGACGTGCGCCGGGAGCTCGCCTCCCGCTACCGCCATATCCTGGTGGACGAATACCAGGACACCAACCGCCTCCAGGCCGACATCGTCGACGCCATGCTCGGGCCCGGGAAGAACGTCATGGTGGTCGGCGACGACGCCCAGTCCATCTACGCCTTCCGGGGCGCCGACTTCGCCAACATCCTCACCTTTCCGGACCGTTTCCCCGGCTGCACAGTCTTCCGGCTCGAGATCAACTACCGTTCCACGCCGCCCATCCTCGACCTCGCCAACGCCTCCATCGTCCACAACGAGCGCCAGTTCCCCAAGCGGCTGCGCCCGGTGCGCCGGGGCGAGGAGCTCCCGGTGGACGTGGCCGTACCCTCCCCGGAGCACCAGGCCGCCTTCGTGGCCGACCGGGTGCTCGAGCTGCGCGAGGCCGGCACGGACCTCGAGGACATCGCGGTGCTCTACCGCAACCATCACCACTCGCTGGAGCTGCAGGTGGAGCTCACCCGGCGCAACATTCCCTTCCGGGTCCGTTCCGGCCTCCGCTTCTTCGAGCAGCGCCACATCAAGGACGTTCTGGCCCACCTCCGCTTCGTCGACAACCCCCGCGACGAGGTCGCCTTCGTGCGGCTGGTGAAGCTCCGCCGGGGCTTCGGCGACCGGCTGGCGGCCCGCCTGTGGCGGACACTGGGCCCCGGCGACGCCCTCGCCGCCCTGGCCAAGCTCGACCCGGCCGCCCTCGACCTGCCGCGGGGCGCCCGGCGCTCCCTGGAGGAGCTCAAGGCGCTCATGGACGCCCTCGGCGCCCCGGCGCTGGCCGGCCAGCCCGGCGAGGCGATCCGCACGGTGGTGGAGTCCTTCTACCGCGAGTGGGCCCGGGACAACCTGGAGAACGCCGGCTCCCGGCTCGACGATCTCGAGCAGCTCGCCCTGTTCGCCGACGGGTACCCGACCGTGCACGATTTCCTCGCCGAGGTCACCCTGCTCAACGAGCTCTCCGGCGAGGACGTGGCCGGCGGGCCGCCCGACGAGCAGCTCACGCTCTCCACCATCCACCAGGCCAAGGGGCTCGAGTGGCGGGCCGTCTTCCTCATCTGGCTCTCCGAGGGCCGCTTCCCCAGCGCCCGCGCCGAGGATCTCGAGGAGGAGCGCCGGCTCTTCTACGTCGCCGTCACCCGGGCCAAGGAGTCGCTCTACCTCGTCCATCCCGAGATCGCGCGCGACCGCTACCGGGTGGACGTCGTCCTCGACCCCTCGACCTTCCTGCTCGAGCTGCCCGCCGAGCTCCTCGACCACCTGACCATCCACGCCGAGGAGGACACCGTCGACCTTCCCGCTCTCGAACACGGCGGCCGCTACCGCCTGCCCGACTTCCTCTCCCCCGACTCCGGCGAGGACGACGACGTCAACTGACGTCCTAATTGGAGCTTCCCCAACATTCCCGGGGCAGCGGTTCAACGCACACCCCGCCACCGGGAGCCACCACGGCGCTCCCCGGAGCAGTGGGCGGCGCGCTCCGCTCCCTCTGTCATTGCGAGGAAGGGCTCCGCAGGAGCCCGACGAAGCGCCGTGAGACAGGGAAGCTCTGCTTCCCGCTGTCGAACGGCGTCCCGAGCGAAGGCCCGCCAGGGCCGAAGCGAAGGGACCCCCCCACGATCGGACACCGCGACAGAGCACGGCCCGGAGCGCTCCGGCCTTACTCTGTCATTGCGAGGAGCCGGGCGCAGCCCGGCGACGCGGCAATCCCCTCACGATTGGACACC
>CAZXXL010000046.1:0-17212 GCA_964644635.1 uncultured Thermoanaerobaculia bacterium
GGGCCGGGCCGCGCGCCCTGCGCGTGGTCCTTCTCGGGCCCGACGAGCGTCTCGACGTCAGCGAGGCGGCGGAGCTCGGGCTCGTGCACCGGGTCGTCGCCACGGGCGAGCCGCTCCCGGACTTCGGCGGCTTCTCACCCGCGGCGTTGACCGCGGCGCGTGATCTCCTGCGCGCGTCCCGGGGCGGCGGTGTTCCGACGGCGCTCGAGCTGGCCGTGTTTCGGTTCCTCTTCGCCGTGGGCGATCCCGGCGAGGGGGCGAGAGCCTTCCTCGAGCGGCGGGGCCCGGTCTTTTCGCGCTGAGGCCCGGGCGGCGGGCCGACGCTGCAGCTTTCGCGGTACACTGTGCCCCGTCGCCGACCGGCCGGTGCCGGCCGGCCTCGGGAGGAGCGTGTGGATCCGACGTTGAACGAGCAGCGGGAGATGGTCCGGGACATGGTGCGGTCCTTCTGCGAGGACCGGATCCGGCCCGGGGCCGCGGAACGGGATCGGCTGGGGGAGTTTCCCGCCAAGATCCTGCGCGAGATGGGCGAGCTGGGGCTTTTGGGTATGTTCGTCCCCGAGGAGTACGGGGGTGCGGGGATGGACGTGCCGACGTACCTGATGGCCGTGGAGGAGGTGGCCCGGGTGGACGCCTCCATCGCGGTCACCATGTCGGTCACCAACTCGGTCTGCTGCTGGCCGATCCTCCGCTTCGGGTCCGAGGAGCAGAAGCGACGGTACCTCAAGGACCTCGCCTCGGGGAAGGTGCTCGGCGGCTTCATGCTCACCGAGCCCGAGGCCGGCTCGGACGCCGGCAGCCTGCGCACCCGTTACCGCGAGAGCGGCGACGGGTACGTCCTCGAAGGCACCAAGGCGTGGATCACCAATGCCGGCGTGGCCCGCTACTTCGTCTGCTTCGCCACCAGGGACCCCGGCCTCGGCCCGCGCGGGATCTCCGCCTTCATCCTCGACGCCGAGCAGGAGGGCGTGGTCGTGAACCGCCCCGAGGACAAGATGGGTCTGCGGTCGTCGAGGACGGCCATGGTCAGCCTGGAGGGCGCCAGGGTGCCGCGGGACGCCCTGCTGGGCGAGGAAGGGCAGGGCTTCCGGATCGCCCTGGCGACGCTGGACCACTCCCGGCTCGGGATCGCCGCGCAGGCCGTCGGCATCGCCCGGGGCGCCTTCGAGGAGGCCCTGCGTTACGCCAGGGACCGCCGCCAGTTCGGATCGCCGATCATCGAGCACGAGGCCATCGCGTTCCGGCTGGCCGAGATGGACACCGAGATCGCCGCGGCCCGGGCGCTGCTCCGCGACGCCACGGAGGCCGCGGGCGGCCCCGGCCGCCACTCGCGGGAGTCCGCCAGGGCCAAGCTCTACGCCTCCGAGATGTGCAACCGGGTGGTCGCGTGGGCGATCCAGATCCACGGCGGGTACGGCTTCTCCAAGGAGTACGCCATCGAACGGTTCTACCGGGACGCGCGGGTCACCACCATCTACGAAGGAACCTCCGAGGTGCAGAAGCTGGTGATATCCCGCGCCCTCAAGCAGCTCGCAAAGACCCTCTGAGGCGGGTGCCGGGTCGGCCCGCCGCCGGGCGGGCGAGAATCGGCGGCGGGGGCGGCGTGTTTACCGTTGCGGAAGGTGAGGCAAGGACGGAACCATGGCACACGTGAGACGCACCAAGGGCACCATCGGCATTCTCACCGGCGGCGGCGACGTTCCGGGACTGAACCCGGTGATCCGGGCGATCACCATCCGAGCCATCGGCGAGGGGTACCGGGTACTCGGTATCCGGCGCGGCTGGGCGGGGCTCATCGAGATCAACCGCGATGCGAAGAAGCCGTCGCCCGAGCAGGTCATCCAGCTCACCGAGCAGGTGGTGAACAAGGTGGGCAGGACCGGGGGGACCTTTCTCCACACCTCGCGCACCAGGCCGAGCGCGGTGCCGCGGGAGAACCTCCCCGACCACCTGCGCGACAGCGCGAGGGACGAGGTTTCCGATCTCACCCCGGAGGTCCTGGCCAACCTGGAGTGGCTCGGCATCGACACCCTGATCCCCATCGGGGGCGACGACACCCTGTCCTACGCGGTTCACCTGCACGAGAAGGGCGTTCCCGTGGTGGCCATTCCGAAGACCATGGACAACGACGTTCCCGGCACGGATTACTGCATCGGGTTTTCCACCTGCGTCACCCGGACCATCGAGATGACGCACGCCCTGAGGACCAGCGCCGGCAGCCACGAGCGGTTCCTGGTGATCGAGGTCTTCGGACGCTACGCCGGGTTCACGGCGCTCCTGCCGACGATGGCCGGAGCGGCCAACCGGTGCGTGATTCCCGAGCACACCTTCGACATCGAGCTCCTCGCCGAGCTCCTCAGCGAGGACCGGCGGAGAAACCCGAGCCGGTACAGCGTGGTCCTCGTCTCCGAGGGGGCGAAGTTCTCCGGAATGGACGACATGGTCTACGAGGACAGGACGACGGATCCGTACGGCCACAAGAAGCTCGGCGGCGTCGGCGATCTCGTCGCCAGGAAGCTGAAGGAGCTTTCGCCCCGCTTCAACGGCGGGCGGCGGGTGAACACCATCAGCCAGCGCCTGGGTTACCTGGTGCGGTGCGGCGACCCGGATGCCGTCGATTCCATCGTCCCCATGGCATTCGGCAACCTGGCCATGGACCTCGTGCTCGACGGCGTCTCCGGGCGCCTGGTCTGCGTGCGCAACGGCACCTACGACAGTGTGCCCATCGACGTCGTCACCAGCCGCAAGAAGGTCGTCGACGTGGTCAAGTTCTACAAGACCGACCGCCTGCGCCCGGTGTACAGCCGCTTCACCGGGGCGCCGGTGTTCATCATGACGAGCGACTACTGATCCGGCCCGGCGGCGCGGGTCACTCGTAGCGCAGCGCCTCGATGGGATCGAGGGCCGACGCCTTGGCCGCCGGGTAGGTCCCGAAGACGACGCCGACCAGGGCGGCAAAGCCGAAGCCGAGGCCCACGGCCCAGACCGGCACGTGCGCCGGCGGGAAGCCGGGTATGGCCTTGGCGCCGACGATCCCGAGGCCCCAGCCGAGCAGGATGCCGATCATCCCCCCGAGCAGCGAGAGCGTCACGGCCTCGATGAGGAACTGGACGAGGATGTCGGCGCGGCGGGCGCCGAGAGCCTTCCGGATGCCGATCTCGCGGGTTCGCTCGGTGACCGACACGAGCATGATGTTCATGATCCCGATGCCGCCGACGAGGAGGGAGATGCCGACCACCGCGGCCACCACGGAGGTGATCTTGCCGAGGACCGAGCCCGTGGTCTTCAGGATCTCCTCCTGGAGCACGACCCGGAAGTCGTCCGGCATGTCCTTGGCCAGGTTGTGGCGCTTGCGGAGGATGCGGGTGATCTGGTCCTTGGCCAGGCCGACGAGCTCCGGGCTCCGGGCCTGGAAGGCCAGCGAGATGCGCCGCAGGGGTGTCTCACCGTAGAGGTCGCGGGCGGTGGTGATGGGGATCAGCACGACGTCGTCCTGGTCCCGGCCGAACATCTCGCCCTTCTTCTCCATGATCCCGATGACGGTCATGCTGGCCTTGCCGACGAGGATGTCCTTGCCGACCGGATCGTCGCCGAGCTCGAGCTCGTCGACCACGGTCCGGCCGATGATGCAGACACGGGCGTGCCGTTCCAGGTCGAGGGGGGAGAAGAAGCGGCCGCGGTCCACCCAGTGGTTGTTGACCTCCTGGTACGCGCTGCCCACGCCGAGCAGCGTCGAGTCGTGCTGGTTGTCGCCGAAGTAGGTCTGCACGGCGCGGAAGTAGATCGGCGTGAAGAGGGAAAGGGCCGAGGCCCGATCCATGATCGCCTCCCCGTCCTCGTAGGTGAGGCGGATCTCGCGGCCGGCGAGCTCGGGGTTGTTCCGGTGGCGCTGGGGGACCACCCGGATGTAGGTGGCGCCAACGCCCTCCAGCGCGTTGGCGATGACGAAGTTGAGACCCTGCACGATGGACACGACCGCGATCACCGCCGCCACGCCGATGATGATGCCCAACGTGGTCAGGACGGAGCGCATCTTCCGTGCCCAGATGGCCTTGATGGCGATCCGGAAGTTCTCCCAGATCATGATCGTCTCCCCCCCGCTTCGAGGCGCCGGTCCTCGACGATCCGGCCGTCGAGGATGCGCACGATGCGTCTCGCCTGGGCGGCGATGTCCTCCTCGTGGGTCACCAGCACGATCGTGTTCCCGGCGGCGTTGAGCTCGGAAAAGAGGTTGATGATCTCGGCCGATGAGTGAGAGTCGAGATTGCCCGTGGGCTCATCGGCGAGCAGGATCGACGGCTCGTTCACCAGCGCGCGGGCGATGGCCACCCGCTGTCGCTGGCCCCCGGAGAGCTCGCTCGGCGTGTGCCCGATCCGGTCGCCGAGGCCCACCTCCTCCAGGGCCTCGCGCGCCCTCCGGTGTCGCTCGCGCCGGGGTACGCCGCCGTAGATCAGGGGCACCTCGACGTTCTCGAGGGCGGTCGTCCTCGGCAGGAGGTTGAAGGTCTGGAACACGAAGCCGATCTCGGCGTTCCGGATGTGGGCGAGGGCGGTGTCGTCGAGGCCGGACACCCGCTGCCCGTTGAGGATGTACTCGCCCGACGTGGGCGTGTCCAGGCAGCCGATCAGGTTCATGAGCGTCGACTTGCCGGATCCGGAAGGTCCCATGATCGCCACGTACTCGCCGCGGTCCACCGCGAGGTCGATCCCGTCGAGGGCGTGGACCTGCTCCGAGCCCATCTGGTAGATCTTGCGGAGCTGCCGGATCGAGATGAGCATCAGCGGACCCTGACCCGCACCCGTGCGCCGCCTCGCTTGCCACCGGCGCGGGTGCGCGAGGACGCCTCGACGTGCACCGGGTCGCCGTCGTGGAGACCCTTGAGCGCCCGGTAGGGCCCGGTGATGACGGTGTCGCCGGGCTCGAGGCCGCTTGCGATCTCCACCGAGAGCTCGTTGGAGATGCCGGTCTTGACCGGCCGCACCGAGGCCTTACCGTGGTCGACCACGTAAACGACGTCGCGGCGCTTGCCCGCCGCCGGACCTTTCCCGCGGATCTCCCGGCCCTTGGCGTCGAGGCGGCGCTTAACCACCGCCTGGATCGGCACCACGAGGGCGTTCTCGTGGGTAGCGGTAAGGATGTCCGCCTTGGCCGTCATGGAGGGCCGGAGATCGGGGCTCGGGTCGTCGAGGGCGATCTTGACCTTGAACTTGACCGTGCCCTCGGTCTTGTCCTCCGTGCCGGAGGTGGCGATCTCCACGACGGTGCCCTTCTCGACCCTGTCGCCGAGGGCGTCGACGTGGACATCGGCGTGCTGGCCGAGCTTGACGTGGACGACGTCGACCTCGCCGACGTCCACCTCGGCCAGGATCCGCGACATGTCGGCCACGGTCATGATGACCGAGCCCGGCAGGTTGGCACGTCCCGGAACCACGGTCTCGCCCTTCTCCGCGTTGAGCTGGATGATGACGCCGTCCATGGGTGCGAGGATGGTCGTCCTCGCGAGATCGTCGCGGGCCCGCTTGAGGGCCGAACGGAACTGCTCGACGGTGTGCTTCTGCACCTTGAGGGCGACCTTGGCCGACCGGTAGGCGACGGTGGCGGCGTCCAGCTTCTCCTGGCTCGCCAGGCCCTGGGCGAAGAGCGCCTTGGTGCGCTTGAGGTTGCGCTCCGCGTCGGCGAGCTGGATCTCGTCCCGTTCGATGGCCGCCGCGGCCTGCTGGTACGAGGCCATGGCCTGGTCGAGCGCGGCCTCGTAGATGTCCCGTTCGATCTGCACCAGCTTCTGGCCCTTGCGGACGGTCTCGCCCTCCTTGACGGGGAGCTCGGTGATCTCCCCGACCACCTTGGCCGAGATCTCGACCTTCTTCTCCGGCGTGATCTCGCCGGAGGCCTTGACGATGGCGGAGATGGTCTTGCGGGCGGCCTTCGTGGTGGTGACCGACGTGCCCTTGTCTCCCTCGCCCTTGAGGCTGAAAAAGACGACGAGCGCGATGACCACGGCGAGACCCACACCGACGATGATCTTCTTCATGGAGAGCTCCTCCTAGTGGGGCAGGACGACCCTCAGCCCGACCTTGACGAGAATGAAAAGCACCCAGGCCAGCGAGACGGCCACGGCGGACTTCTTGCGACCGATCCCGCAGGCCGCGGACATGCCGATGACGAGCAGGACGAACGCCCAGACGTTGAAGACGTCCAGGGTCCGTCCCAGGCTGTGCAGCCACACGGGCGCCCCGGAGGGGAGGAAGGCGGCCACGTTCGAGCGGAGGATGTTTCCGAGCTCCTGGGCGGGCAGCCGTCCGGAACGGGCGATGAGCAGAGTCGACAGGACCGTTTTCGTGAAACCGGCCGGCCACATGGCGTGCAGGTAGGCCGAGAGGACGTGGAGGAAGTCGGCCTCGGAGCCCGCCAGCTTGAGGAGCAGCAGGTAGAAGCCGGCCACGACGAGGCTGGCCAGCGGTATCGCCACGGCGGCCGCGACCGGCTGGACGTAGGCGAACTTGTGCGCACGCTTGAGGATACGGTCCATCTGCTGGTCCGAAAGCTCGACGGTTCGGCCCCGGCGCTCCATCCGCGAGCGGATGGTGGCCTCCATGTCGAGGTGGGGGATGGCCACCAGGCTGGCGCCGACCCCCAACAGCGTGGTCAGAATCAGGCAGGCCGCCCACGTCGGCTTCCGGCCGATGTCCGCGAAGACCTCGGTCGGGCTGGTGAAAACGAGGACCAGCCTCTTCCACGCGCCGATCCTTTGCTCCGGTGGCGCGGTGAGCCCGCCGCCCGCCGATTCCTCAGGTAGCTCCGGCTCGAAGGCCGGCCGGTCGTCACTCATGAGGCGTCCTCCTTTCCGGCCTTCCTGTCGGGTTTTCCGTCCGTGGAGCCGTGGAAATCGACGAACTGCAACCAGCGCACGTGCTTCCAGTAGTCGTGGGGAATCTCCGGCTGGCCGGGGTCGAGGATGGAGACGTGCTCCTCGTCGAGCAGGGTCCCGGTGGCCACGCGGTAACCGACGATGGCCTTTCGGTAGGCGACCCGGGACTGCAGCTCCGTGAGCTCGGCACGGGCCAGGTCGTCTTGGATCTGCAGGATCTGGTAGTTGGTGGAAAGCCCGTTCTTGAACTTGGTTTCCTCGGCCTCGAGGTTCTGCTCGGCGGCGACGCGTGCGGCCGCCGCCGCGTCGATGTTGGCGGCCCCGTCCTCCAACGCCCGGACCGCCACCCGCACCTGCTTGATGATCCGTTGTTTCAGGGCCTCCAGCCGCACCTTCTCCTGGTGGAGCTGAAACCGCTGCTGGGCGAGCCGCGCCTTGGCCTCGTGGTTGCCGAGGGGGATGCCCAGCGTGACGCCCATGCTCCAGTTCGGGAAGTCCCGGTTGCCCAGCTGGCTGAAGGCGTCGTGGAGGCCGCCCGGGATCTTCTCGATGACCTGGCCGGTGGCCCTGTCGATCACCGTGAGGTCGCCGCCCAGGCCGTTCCAGCCGTAGGAGAGGGCGAGGTCGAGCTTGGGCAGGGTCCGGTTCCTGGCGACCTTCACGTTGAGGCGGATGGTCTCGATGGTCAGGAGCTCCTGGTGGACCTCCGGGCGCTTGCGGAGGGCCTCGGCGATCGAGGGCGCGAGGGCGGGATGGATGGGCGGCGTCTCCAGGGTGTCGGTGGTGGCGATGTGAAGGTTCCACTGGGCGGGATCGTCGAAGCCGAGCAGGGCCTTGAGGGCGTCCTCGGCGTCCGCGGCGGCGTTCCTGGCGGCGATGAGCTCCTGGCGGCGGGCGGCGACCGTGGCCTGCGACTGGGCGAGGTCGATGGGTGCCGAGGTACCCACCTTGATCCGTTGCTTCGTCTCGTCCAGGAGCTGCTCGGCGAGGCGGAGCGATTCCTCCTTGACGGAGACCGCCCGCCTGGCCGCAATGAGGTCCCAGTACGCGTTCTCGACCTTGCTCAGGGTGTCGATGACGATCGCCGCAAAGGCGGCGGCCGAGGAATCCCGGTTGTTCCGCGCAACGATGATCCCGGCCCGGTTCACGAGGGTCCCGAAGCCCTGGAGCAGGGGTTGTTTCAGGGAGAAGGTCAGGTTGGCATTCCAGCGCGGGTTGAGGAAGAAGAACTGGGAGTTGGTCTCGCCGCGGTTGGCGTTGGTGGTCACGCTGAGCGAGGTTCCCGTCGGCAGCAGGGCGCTCAGGCCGAGGTTGAAACGGGTGTTCCGGCTCTCGGTGATCTCGGCGCCGGCCAGCTGGGTGGCCGCCGGTGAGCGCGCCCAGTCACCGTTGACCCCGGCGGAGAGCTGCGGGTCGAAGATGCCCGTCTGGGCGAGGATCTGGGCGTTGGCCCGGGCCACGTCGAAGCGGCCCACCTGGAGATCGAGGTTGTTCTTCAACGCCAGCTCGTAGGCGCGGCTCAACGTCAGCGAGAGCGTCTTCCCCTTGACCGGAATCGGCGAGGGAACCGTCTCCAGCGGCATGGCCGGCGTCTCGATCCGGCCGGTGTGCGCCTCCTGTGCGATGGCCGGCAGGGTACATGCGAATGCGGCGATCATCGTGATCATGGCCTTGCGAATCACGGGGCCCTCCTCGTTTCGACCTGTCCTCCCGGTTTTACGCAGCGGTGGCAAAAAAGTTCCGCCTCCCGGCCGCTCGCGAAAACCGCCGGCGCCGGTCCGCCCGTTCCGCGGGCGGCCGCCTCAGGTGCCTTCCTCCCAGGAGGAGAGGTAGGTCCGCTGCTCCCCGGTCAGGGTGTCCATGCGAACGCCCATGGTCTCGAGCTTGAGGGCGGCGATCCGGCGGTCGATCTCCCGCGGCACCGAGTGGACGCGGCGCTCGAGGCCGGCGGCGTGGCCGGCGAGGTATTCGGCGGCGAGCGCCTGGTTGGCGAAGGACATGTCCATGACGGCGGCCGGGTGTCCCTCCGCCGCCGAGAGGTTGACCAGCCTGCCCTCGGCGAGGAGATGGATCACGTTGCCGCCGGGCAGCCGGTACGCCTCGACGAAGGGCCGGGCGGTCCAGTGCTCGGTGGCCGCCTCCTTGAGGCCGGCGACGTCGATCTCGATGTCGAAGTGGCCGGAGTTGCAGACCACGGCCCCGTCCTTCATCTTCAGCATGTGCTCGACGGCGATGACGTGCTTGTCGCCGGTGACGGTGATGAAGATGTCGCCGACGGCGGCCGCCTCCGCCATGGGCATCACCGCGTAGCCGTCCATGACCGCCTCCAGGGCCCGCACCGGGTCCACCTCGGTGACGATGACGTGGGCGCCGTGTCCCTTGGCGCGCATGGCCACGCCGCGGCCGCACCAGCCGTACCCCGCCACGACCACGGTCTGACCGGCGAGCAGCAGGTTGGTGGCACGCAGGATGCCGTCGAGCGTCGACTGGCCAGTGCCGTAGCGGTTGTCAAAGAGGTGCTTCGTGTCGGCGTCGTTGACGGCGATGACCGGAAAGGCGAGGACGCCGTCGCGCTCCATCGCCCGCAGGCGGATGACGCCGGTGGTGGTCTCCTCGGTGGAGCCCTTGACCCCGGCGATGAGCCGTGCGCGGCCGTCGGAGCCGAGCTCCTCGGCGAGGCGGCGAACCTCCTCGTGAACCTGGTCGAGGCGGCCGAGGCCGACGAAGATCAGCGAGGAGACCAGGTCGGCGCCGTCGTCCATGGTCAGGGTGGGCTCCATCTCCAGGCAGGAACGGACGTGGGCGTAGTAGCTCCGGGTGTCCTCGCCCTTGATGGCGAAGACCGGGAGGCCGTACTCGGTGGCGAGGGCCGCAGCCACGTCGTCCTGGGTGGAGAGCGGGTTGGAGGCGCACAGCCGTACCTCGGCCCCTCCGGCGGCCAGCGTGCGCACCAGGTTCGCGGTCTCGGTGGTGACGTGCAGGCACGCGGCGATGCGCTCTCCGGCGAGGGGCTTTTCTTCCTCGAAGCGGCGGCGGATCGCCCGGAGGACCGGCATGTGACGGTCGGCCCACTGGATGCGGCGAACGCCCTCGGCGGCGAGGCCGGGGTCCTTGACGTGATGGGGGATGCTCATGCTTGCCTCCTGCCGCAGCTGCGGCGCGGCGATGCTACCCCGAACCCGCCCCCCGGGCAAACGGCGGGCCCCGGTACAATGCGAGGATGAGCGTCCCTCCCGGTTTCCTCGACGAGCTCGGGCGCCGGCTCCAGGCCGACGAGTGGACCGTCGATCCCGAGGTCCTGGAGCTTTGTTCCCGGGACGAGACCGAGGACCTGCGTTTTCTTCCCGACGTCGTGGCCCGGCCCCGGAGCCGGGCCTCCGTGGTCGCCGTGATGCAGCTGGCCCACGCCGCCCGCGTCCCGGTGACCCCCCGCGGCGGCGGCACCGGCCTGTCGGGAGGCGCGCTTCCCGTGGCGGGCGGCGTCGTCCTCTCCACGGACCGGATGAACAGGATCCTGCGCATCGATCCCGACGACATGGTGGCCGTGGTGGAGCCCGGCGTCGTGACCCAGGTCCTCCAGGAGGCCGTGGAAGAGGTAGGGCTTTACTACCCCCCCGACCCGGCCTCGCGCGGCTCGTGCACCATCGGCGGCAACCTGGCCGAGAACGCCGGGGGCCCCCACGCGGTGAAGTACGGCGTGACGGCCGACTACGTGCTCGGTCTCGAGGCCGTGCTCGCGGACGGCACCGTCGTGCGGTGCGGCGGGGCGCGGCGCAAGGACGTCGCCGGGTACGACTTGGTCCACCTCTTCGTGGGTTCCGAGGGCACTCTCGGCATCGTCACCGAGGCCACCCTGCGTCTGGTCCCGCGCCCGCCGGAGCGGGCCCTGATGCTGGCCTCGTTTCCGTCGCTCGAGGCCGGTCTCGAGGGCGTCCTCGCCGTCTGCCGCCACATCACCCCGTCGGCGTGCGAGTTCCTCGAGCGCGCGGCCGTCGAGGCGGCGGCCCGGCATCTCGGGCGCCCGGACCCGCCGGCGGAGGCGGCGGCGTTCGTGCTCATGGAGGTCGACGGGTTGTCGGCGGACGAGGTGGAGCGGCAGATGGTGACCGCGGGCGAGCACCTGGAGGGGGCGGGCGCCGGCGACGTGCTGGTGGCCATGACGCCCCGGGAACAGGACGACCTCTGGAACCTGCGGCGGGCCGCGGGGGAGGCCGTGAAGGCCCTGTCCACGTACAAGGAGGAGGACTGCTCGGTGCCCCGGTCGCGGATCGTTGACCTCGTCACCGGGGTGAAGGAGATCGCCGCCGCACACGGCGTGCGGACGATCTGCTACGGGCACGCCGGGGATGGGAACATCCACGTCAACGTCCTCAGGAGGGGGCTCGACGAGCGCAGCTGGCGGGAGCGGCTGCCGGCAGTGATCGAAGAAATCTTCTCGCTCACGGTGCGGCTCGGCGGCAGCATCACCGGCGAGCACGGCGTGGGCTGGAGCCAGCGGCGTTACCTCCCCATCCAGCTCGGCGGTCCGGAGCTGGCTCTGCTCCGCCGGGTGAAAGAGGCGCTCGATCCCCGGGGTATTCTGAATCCCGGCAAGATCTTGCCGGACGCGGCCGGGCGTGCCGGGGTAGAATGAGGGGAGATCGTTGGGGAGGGCGCGTGGAGTTCCAGGTCGGTGACAAGGTCGTGTACCCGAGCCAGGGTGTTTCCGTCGTCGAGAGGATCGACGACGAGGTTCTGGCGGGACAGTCGATGCGCTGCTACTACCTCCGGCTGCTGAGCACCAGCTCGAAGGTGGTGGTGCCGGTGGTCAACTCCGAGCGCGTGGGGTTGCGGCCGCTCGCCGATCGCGAGGAAGTCTCGCGGGCGATCCGGCGGCTGCGCGGCGAGGAGGTCGGCGGCGAGCACGACTGGAAGGACCGCTACAAGGCGAACCTGGACCGGATCAAGACCGGTGACCTGGTCGAGATCGTCGACGTGCTGCTCTGCCTGGCGGACGTCTCCTCCCGCAAGACCCTGTCCTTCCGGGAGCGCAAGATGTTCGACCACGCCCGGTCGCTCCTGGCGTACGAGGTCGCGGAGGTAGAGAACCGGGACGTCGAGGAGGTCGATCACGAGATCGAGCAGGTCATCGACGAGCGCATCAAGGCGATGGCCGAAGAGGAGGCCTGACGAGGTGCGCGGATCCGGGAGCAGAACCGTGAACGTGGCGCGCGGCGCGGCCGCCCTGGCGGTGGCGCTGGCCACCGTGGCGGCGGCGGCCTCCACGGGGTCCCTCCGCGAGATGCTCCGCCTCGAGATCAAGGTCCAGAAGAATCTCCAGGCGGCCAAGGTCAAGAGCCTCCAGGCCCACCAGTCGGATCTCCAGGAGGCATGGTCGCGGGTCGACCGGCTGAGCTCGGACCTGCTGCGGGCCGAGCAGGAGGGCGAGAGCCGCGAGAGCCTGCGCCTGAGGGACCAGGACCTGCGTCAGGCCGAGGGGGCGCTGGTGATGGAGATCCTCAACTGCCAGCAGATCCGGAGCGAGATCGCCACCGCCCAGGCGCGGATCGAGGAGATCGAGGCCGAGCTGAAGCGGCTGGAAGGCCGCGAGGGACGCCTGGCCGACCCCGTCACCGGGACGTGGCGTGTGATCATCGATCCCGGCGGCCAGGAGGGCGTGATGCACCTGGAGCTCGACGGCACGCTCGTGCGGGGGACGTACCAGCTGGAAGGGGACTGGAGCGGCTCCCTGCGTGGCACCTTCGTGGCCGGGAAGGTGCGTCTGGAGAGGATCGACTCCCAGCTCGGGTTCGCCGCCGTCTACCACGGCCGCCTCGTCGGCAAGAAGACGCTTCGGCTGGAAGGTACGTGGGAGGGGACCCACCTGGCGTCCGGAATGGCGGGTACCGGAACCTGGGTCGCCACCAAGGTACCGGAAAAGGAAGAACCGGGGTATCCTGAGCCCGGACCGTGATCCCGGCGTCCCCGGGAGCCGGCCGCGACGTCACGAGCAGGGGGGATCTCGAAGCGATGTTCAAGAGCTGGTGGTTTACTCTCGTCGTCGGTTTGCTGGTCGGGCTCGTCGTCGGCTATGCGCTGGCCGAGCTGCAACCGGTCCCCCCCGCCCGGGCGCTCATGAAAGGGATGGCACAGACCGGCGCGAGCGGCGGGTCCTCCCCGGTGGGCGGCGGACCGGCGGCGCCCGCCGCCGGCGCGGATGATTTCGAGCAGCAGGCCGAGTCGCTGAAGTCCATGCTTCGCAACGACACCGGCGATTACAGCGTGCTGCGGGCGCTGGGCAATCTCTACTACGACCACTCCCGCTGGGCGGAGGCCAAGGACTGGTACGACCGCGCCCTGGCGGTCAAGGGAGACGACCCCGACCTGCTGACCGACACCGCGGTCACCTACCGGAATCTCGGCCAGCCGAAGAAAGCGCTCGAGCTCCTCGATCGCGCCCTGTCCATCGACCCCGCGCACTGGCAGGCCCTGTACAACAAGGTCGTCGTCCTCAACTTCGATCTCCACGAGCACCAGGAAGCGCGGGCCGCCCTGGCCCGCCTCGAGGCGCTGAAGAAGAAGAACCCGAAGATCCCGGACCTCGAGAAGCTGAAGCGGGAGGTCACCGGGAAGTGAGGCGTTGACGCGTGCGCAGGCTTCTCGTCTTCATCATCGTCCTCTACGTCGTCTGGCGGGTGCTCATCATCGTCGGGCGCCGGATCCAGGGGAAGGGCGGTGCGCGCCGGCCGTTCCAGGAGGGGTTCGGAAGCGGACGGGAGCGGGAGAAACCCGGGGCGGGGCGGGGCGAGCGTCTGGTGCCCTGCGCCGGTTGCGGCACGATGGTTCCGGAAAGCCGGGCGCTCGGCGATGCGGAGGGCCGGTTCTTCTGCAGCGAGCGGTGCCGGAACACGGCTTCGCGACGGGAGACGAAAGTTGCCGGGCGGGGAACGTCGGCTGCGCCTTGAGCTGGTAGCCGCGGGTGCTCTCGCCGCGGCGTCCGGGATCATCCTCCCCGGGGAAGGAAACCTCTCCGCCAGGTGCGCCGGCGGCTTCCTGGTGACTCCGGCCGGCGCCGACAAGGGCCGCCTGGCGCCCGCCGGCCTGCTGTTCGTCGACCTCGAGGGTCGGGGAATGCCCGGCGGCGTCTCCTCGGAGGCCCGGCTCCACGCCGCGATCTACCGGCGGTTCCCGTCCGTCGGCGCCGTGGTGCACGCGCACCCGCCCGAGGTCCTGCTTCTTTCGTCGATGAATCGCTCGCCCGACGTCCGGCTGACGGCCATCGGCCGGGCCGAGCTCGGGACCGTCTCCTGGGTGGGCTTCGAGCCGCCGGGGTCGGACCGCCTCGCCGAGGCCGTGGCCGCCGCCCTGGTGCATGCGCCGGCCTGCGTCCTCGACCAGCACGGCGCGGTCACGGTCGGCCCTTCCGTGGAGACGGCGCTACGGAGGATGCTGCTGCTCGAGCGGCTGGCCGCCCTGACCCCGGAGGGAGGCGGGCGGTGAACGCTGCGGTCCCACCCGGGACGGACGGCTCACCCCTCGCCGACCGGATGCGGCCGCGGAACCTGGACGAGGTGGTGGGCCAGCAGAAGCTCGTGGGCCCGGGCGGAATTCTCCGAGAGCTCGTGGCGCGGGGGGAGCTGCCGTCCATGGTCCTGTGGGGCCCGCCGGGCTCGGGCAAGACCACCATCGCGAGGCTGCTCGCGGCGGCCGTCGGGGCCGAGGTCGTCACCTTCTCGGCGGTGCTCTCGGGCGTCAAGGAGGCGCGGGCGGTGATGGCCGAGGCCAAGACCCGGCGCGAGATGTACGGGTCGCGGACGGTGCTCTTCGTGGACGAGATCCACCGCTTCAACCGCGCCCAGCAGGACGCCTTTCTGCCCTACGTCGAGTCCGGCGACATCGTCCTCGTGGGCGCCACCACCGAGAACCCCTCCTTCGAGCTCAACCGGGCGCTGCTCTCCAGGCTGAAGGTCTACGTCCTCGACCCGCTCGGCGAGGAGGACCTGGTGACCATCCTCGAGCGCGCCCTCGAGGACGAGGAGCGCGGCCTGGCGGGCCACGGCGTCAGGGTCGGGGAGGACATCGTGCGCCTGATCGCCCGTCTCGGCGCCGGTGACGCCCGGCAGGCGCTCAACCACCTGGAGATGGCGGTCACCGTGGCCGCGTCCGAGGGACGGGACTCCGTCGACCGGGCCCTCGTGGAGCACGTGGCCCAGCGCATGCTGGCGATCTACGACAAGGGGCGCGAGGAGCACTACAACCTGATCTCGGCCCTCCACAAGTCGATCCGGAACTCGGACGTGGATGCCGCGCTCTACTGGCTGGGGAGGATGCTGGAGGGCGGCGCCGACCCGAGGTTCGTGGCGCGGCGGCTCCTGCGTATCGCCTCGGAGGACATCGGCATGGCCGACCCCCGGGCCCTCGAGCAGGCGGCCGCGGCGGCCCACGCCGTGGAGCACGTGGGTATGCCGGAATGCGACCTCGCCCTCGCCCAGTGTGCGGTCTACCTGTGCCTCGCTCCGAAGTCGAACGCCCTGTACACGGCGTTTGAGGCGGTGAAGAAGGAGATCGCGGCGCGCCCGGGCCTGCCGGTGCCGCTGGAGCTCCGCAACGCGCCCACCGGGCTCATGAAGGAGCTCGACTACGGCCGCGGTTACCGCTACGCCCACGACGAGCCCGGCCGGGTGGCGGACATGGAATGCCTTCCCGCCGAGCTCCGCGGACGCTCGTTCTACCGGCCCGGCAGCGAGGGCTGGGAGGTGAAGATCCGCGAGCGCCTCAAGGACATTCTCCGCCGCAAGAAGCAGGGCCGATCCTGATCAGTCCGCCGTTCGTCTCAGGCTCTTTCGGGCTCGGCGGGCGGCGGCTCGAACGCGGGAATGCCCGTCAGGTACTGGCCAAGCACCAGGGTGTGGATGTCGTGGGTGCCCTCGTAGGTGTACACGGTCTCGATGTTCATGAGGTGGCGCATGACGGGGTACTCGTTGACGATGCCGTTGGCGCCGTGGATCTCGCGGGCGATCCGTGCGCACTCCCGCGCCACCCACACGTTGTTCCGCTTGGCCAGCGAGACCGCCTGGTGGGTCATGGTCCCGGCGTCCTTCATCCGCCCGAGCTGAATGGCGAGCAGCTGCCCCTTGACGATCTCGTTGTACATGAAGACCAGCTTCTCCTGCTGGATCTGGTGGGACGCGATCGGCCGGCCGCCGAACTGGATCCGGGTCTTGGCGTAGTCGAGGGCGGCCTCGAAGGTCGCCATGGCCGAGCCCAGGGCCCCCCAGGCGATGCCGTAGCGCGCCTGGTTGAGGCACATGAGGGGGTTCTTCAGGCCCGAGGTGCCGGGCAGGACGGCGTCCGCCGGGATCCGGCAGTCCTCGAAGACCAGCTGGGAGGTCACCGATGCGCGCAGCGAGTACTTGCCCCGGTGATCCACGGTGGAGAAGCCCGGCGTGCCCCGCTCGACCAGGAAACCCCGGATGCCGTCCGCGGTCCGCGCCCAGACCACGGCGACGTCGGCCAGTGAGCCGTTGGTGATCCACGCCTTTTCGCCGTTGAGCACCCAGGACTTGCCGTCGCGCGTGGCGCGGGTCCGCATGCCGCCGGGGTTGGAGCCGAAGTCGGGCTCCGTGAGCCCGAAACAGCCCACGGCCTCACCCCGGGCGAGAGGCGGGATCCAGCGGTCCTTCTGCTCGGGCGATCCCCACTGGAGAATCGGATACATGACCAGGGCCGACTGCACGGACACGAACGAGCGCAGGCCGGAATCGCCGCGCTCGAGCTCCTGGTTGATGAGGCCGTAGGCCACACCCCCCAGGCCGGGCAGGCCGTACTCGCTGTAGCTCGCCCCGAGCAGGCCCATCTCCGCGATCTCCGGGATCAGCTCGACGGGGAAACGTTCCTCCCAGGCCCAGGTCTCGACCTCCGGCAGCACCCGCCGCTCGACCCAGCGACGGACCGTGTCGCGGACCATCCGCTCCTCCTCGGTCAGGAGGGAGTCGGCGTGATACAGGTCGAGATCTTCGAACGACGTCATGGTGCCTCCTTCGGCCGCGCCTGCGCAAATATAACATCGGGCGACGCCGGGAAACTCCCCGGCCAGCGAGGCCGTGGGGGTTGGTGGGAGGCGCCGGCGGCTGTACCATCTGACCGTGGACACCGGATGGAAGAAGGCGGCGCTCTGGATCGGTGCGATCTGCCTCTCGGTGCTGCCGTGGGCCGCCGCCCGGGCGGCCGCGGCGGCCCCCGTGCTCGCCGCCGTCGCATGCCTCGTCGAGGCCCCCTGGCGGATCCGGGGAGCTCACGCGCCGTCGCGAACCTTCCTGGCCCTGGCGAGCGCGACCGCGCTCCTGGCGGTGAGCGGCGGGTGG
>CAZXXL010000047.1:0-16837 GCA_964644635.1 uncultured Thermoanaerobaculia bacterium
GCCGCGGCCCCCGCCAGCAGGCCCGCCAGCGCCGCGCGCCCGGGCCCCCCGCCCTCGGCGAGGAGGGAGCCGAGGGCGAGCGCCAGCGCCAGGGGGTAGGACTCGGCCAGGGACGACGACCACCAGAGGGCGTGCGCCGCCAGGAGGACGGCGGCCGCCGTGTGCGCCCGGGCGGCGGAACCGGTCCGCCGCAGGACCAGGGCGAAGACCAGCGCGACGGCGGCGGCCCCGGCCGCCGCCGAGAGCAGGTTGGCGGCCCGCGCGGGATCGACGCCGGGCAGCACGGCCATCCACGCGCGGGCGAGCAGGCTCCAGCCCGGGTGGTCGCCGGGGTTGAGGGAGGGGAAGTAGCCGGCCAGGGCGTAGAGGGTGAGCTTGGCGCTGTCGGCCCACATGACGCCCGGCGCGGCGGAGAGGCCGTAGACGCCGGCCGCGGCGAGGAGCCACGCCGCCGGCCGGGCGGCGCGCGGACCCCGCCGGGGGCCGCCGGGAGGCTCAGACGATGCGGCCATCCACGACCACCGGGCGGCCCTTCTTGACGACGTGGCGGACCGGGTTGACGCCGTAGTGATAGACCAGCCGGTGCGCGCTGGGACCCGCGAGCACCACCAGGTCGGCCTGCTTGCCGACCTCGATGGAACCGAGGCGGTCCGCCCGGCCCAGGGCGGCCGCGGCGTTGAGGGTCGCCGCCGTGAGGGACTCGGCGACGGTCAACCCCATCTCCAGGCAGGCGAGGGCGACGATCATGGGCATGGACTCGGTAGGCGAGGATCCCGGGTTGCAGTCGGTGGCCAGCGCCACGGCGCAGCCGGCGTCGATCAGCCGGCGGGCCGGCGCGTACGCGGAGCGGAGGAAGAACGAGGTGCCGGGGAGCAGGGTGGCCACCGTGTCGGACCCGGCCAGGGCGGCGATGCCGGCATCGGTCACGTGCACCAGGTGATCGGCCGAAAGCGCCCCGAGCTCGACGGCGAGCTCGGCGCCGCCGAGGGGCGTCAGCTCGTCGGCGTGGAGGTGGATGCGCCACCCCAGCCGGGGGGCGTCGGCCAGGATGCGGCGGGTCTGCTCGATGTCGAAGACCCCCCGCTCGCAGAAGACGTCCACGGCCTCCGCCAGGCCACGGCGGGCGATCTCCGGGTGAATGGTGCCGGTGATGAGGCGCACGTAGGCCTCGGGGTCGCGGCGGTGCTCGGGCGGCACCTCGTGGGCGGCGAGGCAGGTGGGCGCGAGGTCCACCGGGTGGCGGCGCCCGGCCTCGCCGATCACCTCGAGCATGCGGATCTCGGTGTCGAGGTCGAGGCCGTAGCCGGATTTCGCCTCGATCGTCGTGGTGCCGTGGAGCAGGAAGGTGTCCAGCCTGGCGAGGGTCGACTCGAGGAGCGCTTCCGCGGTGGCGGCGCGGGTGGCCTCGACGGTGGCGTTGATCCCGCCCCCCGAGCGCGCGATGTCCATGTAGCTCTCGCCGCGCAGGCGCCGGTCGAACTCGTCCTCGCGGGAGCCGGCCCACACCGGGTGCGTGTGGGGATCGACGAAACCGGGGATGATGCACCCTCCGGCGGCGTCCAGGGTTGCGTCGGCCGGGGGAAAGCGCCGGTCGTGCTCCTGCGGCGGCCCCACGAAGGTGATGCGCCCGCCCTCGCAGCGGACGACCGCCCCCGGCGTCACCGCCACCGCACCCAGCTCCCGCCCCCGCCGCGCCGTGGAGCCGAGGGGTGTCTCGACCCGGCCGGCGCCGGTGACGAGCAGGCTCATCACGCCCCCGAGGCGTCGCTCTTGGGCCGCTCCATCAGGGCCAGCCGCGGTGTCGTCCGTTCCTGCTTCTCCAGCATCTGGTCGTCGTGGATCAGCCCCTTGAGGAGCTCGGCGAGGCGCATCAGCTCGGCCCGGACCTCCCGCCGCCGGGCGCGCAGGTCGGCGATGACGGTCTCGATGGTCCGGGTGCGGTCGTTGGCCTCCTGGACCAGCCGGTCGGCCAGGGCCTGGGCCTCGGCGACGATCTTCTGCCCCTCCTCCCGGGCGGCCTCGATGGTCCGCTCGGCGGAGTGCTGGGCCGCCACCAGGGCGTCCTGGAGGGCGTGCTCCCGCTCCCGGAACTCGGCCAGCTCATGCTGGAGGGCGTGAACCTGCTGACGCAGGTCGCCGCGCTCCCGGAGGAGCTTCTCCAGGGTGCCCGCGGTCCGCGACAGGAGCTCGTGGACCTCCTGGGGCTCGTAGCCGTGCAGGCGTTTCGAAAACTTCGCGCCGAGAACGTCGAGGGGGGTCACATCGTCCATGTCCATGCCTCCGCAGGTCTTTCATTATGACACGAATGGCGGATCCAGGCCCGGCGGCGCTGCGACCGCCGTCACAAAAAGACCGGCGCAGCCGCCTGCGCCGGTCGTCGCAACGGACCCGGAAAGGTGATCAGTCGGCGGCCGCCCCGTATTCGGGGAAGTGCTCGACCTTGACGTCCAGGTGGCCGGTGAGCTCCTTGAGCTCCCGGGTCAGCGCCCGGGCGATGACCACGCGCTGGATCTGGTTGGTTCCCTCGTAGATCTGGGTGATCTTGGCGTCCCGCATGTACTTCTCGATCGGGTAGTCCTTGCAGAAGCCGTAGCCGCCGAAGAGCTGCACCGCGTCGGTGGTCACCTTCATTGCGGTGTCGGTGGCGAAGACCTTGGCCATGGCGGCGAGCTTGGAGATGTTCTTGGCGCCGGCGTCGATGGCGCGGGCCGAGGTGTAGACCAGGTGCCGCGCCGCCTCCACCTGGGTGGCCATGTCGGCGAGCATGAACTGGATGGCCTGGAAGGAGAGCACCGACTGGCCGAACTGCTGGCGCTCGCTGGTGTAGCGGAGCGCCCACTCCAGCGCCCCCTGGGCGAGCCCGAGGGCCTGGGCGGCGACGCCGGGCCGCGCCCGGTCGAGGGTCATCATGGCGTTCTTGAACCCGCCACCCTCCTTGCCGCCGAGGAGGTTTGCGGCCGGCACCCGGCAGTCCTTGAAGTACAGCTCGTTGACCGGAACCGTCCTGATCCCCATGGTGTCCTCGCGCTTGCCGATCTCGAAGCCCGGCGTGTCGCGTTCGACGATGAAGGCGGAGATCCCGCGCATGCCGCGGTCGGGCTGGGTCAGCGCGAAGACGGTGTAGATGGACGCCACGGCGCCGTTGGTGTTCCACTTCTTGTGGCCGTTGAGGACGTAGAACTCACCGTCGCGGACGGCGGTGGTCCTGAGGCTCCCGGCGTCGGACCCGGAAGGTTTCTCCGACAGCCCGAAGGCGACCAGCTTCTCTCCGCGGGCGATGGGAGGCAGGTACTTCTGCTTCTGCTCCTCGGTGCCGTTGAGGATGATCGGGAACGATCCCAGGGCGTTGACCGCGTAGGCGACGCCGATGCCCCCGCAGGCCCGGGCCAGCTCTTCCACCACCAGGCACAGGTCGAGGACGCCGGCGCCCTGGCCGCCGTACTCCTTCGGGATCCAGATGCCGGTCAAGCCGTACGACTTGAGGGCCTCGAGGACCTCCCAACCGTACTCACCGGTGCGGTCGAGCTCGGCCGCGGCCGGCCGCACGTACTTCTCCGCCACCTCGTGGGCCCGGTCCTTGTAGTCCAGGTTCTGCTTGCTCAGAAGCTCACGCATGCATTGCCTCCTTTCACGGATGGTTCGGGCACCCGCCCGGGCGTCGGGCCGGTTCCGGCGAGACCCGGGGGGTCATCTTACACGAGCGATCCCCGCCCTCCCGCGGTTGCGCCCGGCGGGCCGCCGCTGCGGCACGGCCGGATCGGCCGGACGTCGTCAGCGCTCGAGGAGCTCGCGGATCTGGCGCACGAGATCGTCGAGATCGAAGGGCTTGTAGATCGCGCGGTCGGCCCCGGAAAAATCCATGAAGATCTTCTCCCGCTCTGGATCCGAGCTTAGGTCGCGGGCCGTGAGGAGGATGATCGGGAGCCTCCCGGACGCTGCGCCCGCGGCCTCCTTCTCCCGGATCCTGTGCGCCACGCGGTACCCGTTTTCTCCCGGGAGCATGACATCGAGCAACAGCAGGTCCGGCCGGTTCTCGCGCACCAGGTCGAGGGCCTCGAGGCCGTCGCCGGCGGTGAGGACCTCGTACCCTTCGCGGGCCAGGCGCAGCTCGATGGTCTCGACCACGTCCGGCTCGTCGTCCACAACGAGGATTCTCTTGCTCACTGTCCTTCGCTCCTTCCACGTTCGAGGGCCGTTTCGATGAGCGCGAAGCCGGTCAGGCCGTCCGCCGGGTAGGCCGCGACGCCGCTCAGCCCCGGGTGCGGCCCGCCGTCGCCGGCCCCGCTCCGCCTCTCGCGCAACCATGATACGAGCTTGCCGCGCACCACCTCGGCGCCGGACGCCTCGGTGCCGAGGAGCACGATGACGAGGCGGCCGTGGGCCGGCTGGGGAATGATGATGTCGCTCGAGCGGGGCAGGCGGGACCGGAACGCCTCCGCCAGCGGATCCAGCACCCGGGAGACGGAGGAGGCGCCCGCCGGTCCGCCGGGCGGGCGCGTCACGGTGGCCACGAGCAGCGAGAAGAAGGGGTACTTGCGGTACTCGCGGATCCGCTCTTCCAAGGCCACGATCTCCCTGCCCACCTGCCCGTCGACCGGGACCTCGAACCAGAAGCGGCATCCGCGGCCCTCTTCGCTCGCCACGAAGAGCTCGCTCCCGTGGGCGTGGACCAGGTCGCGGGCGATGGCGAGGCCGAGGCCGGTGCCGCGGGCGCGGCCGGTGAGCGGGTCACCGGCCTGGTAGAAGGGCTCGAAGATCCGGGCGAGCTCCTCCGCGGCGAGCCCGGGGCCGGTGTCGGCGACGCTCACCTCGACCCGCTCGTCGCGACGCCGGGCGGCGAGCTCGATGCTGCCGCCGGCGGGGGTGAACTTGAGGGCGTTGCCGAGGAGGTTGGTCAGCACCTGCTCGATCCGCCCCGGGTCGGCCCACACCGGCGGAAGATCGCCCGGCACCCGGACGGCGATGCTGAGCCCCTTCTCCAGCGCCTGGGCCTGGTAGGTTTCGACCAGGGCGGCGAGGAGCGCGCCCAGCTCTACCCGCTGGAACTCGAAGGACATCCTCCCCGCCTCGATGCGGGAGATGTCCAGGAGGTCGTTGACGATGAAGGCGAGGCGGTCCACGTTCCGGCGGGCGATGGCGAGGAGCCTGGCCCGCGAGGAGTCGCCGGCCGGGGTGTCCGCCAGCAGATCGACGGCGTTGCGGATCGCGGTGAGCGGCGTGCGCAGCTCGTGGGAGACCGTGGACACGAAGGCCGACTTGGTCTCGGAGATCCTCTTCAGCTCCTGCTCGATCCGCTTGCGCTCCTCGATCTCGGCCGCCAGCCGGGCGTTGGTCTCGGCCAGCATGCGCTGGCTGTCCCGGAGCTTGGAGATGACCAGGGCTTCCGCCCGCGCCCGGTTTTCCTCCTTCCTGACCCGGTCCACCAGGTAGCCGTAGAAGGACGCGACGGCGAGCAGGAACGGAAGGCGGATGAGCGTGCCGGGGGTGAGGAGATCGGCGCCCCGCCCGGTGGCCGTCAGCGCCAGGAAGTAGGCGACGCCGATCACCAGCGCGCCGAGCACGATGAGGGCGAGGTTCTCCCCGATCGTGGCGATGAAGAGCACGAAGAAGTAGAGGTAGAAAAAGTCCGGATGGAAGCGCCCGGTCGCGATCAGCGAGGCCGTGATCCACAGGGTATCGCCGACGATGACGGCGGCCAGGAACCGCGGAGACCCGGCGAGGCCCGCGGGCAGGAGCGGAAAACCGAGGTTCGACAGCAGGCCGACGGCGATGAGCGTCGTGAGCACCAGCGGCGGCCGGGCGAAGTTGTTCTGGGCGAGCACGAGGTACGCCGTCGCCACCACCAGGGTCAGCCGGAGAAGCACGAACACACGGACACGTGCGCTGAGCCCGAGATCCTCGTTCGTCGAAGTTGCTGCCTTTTCCGTCACTGGACCGCCCATCCAGCACCCATTGTACCCCGGGCGGCGCCGGCGGCTGGGCGATCGCCCGCCGGAGAGCCGGGCTCAGTCGGCGTTCTCGTCCTTGAGGACGTAGCGCTCCCACTCCGGCTCGAAGGCCAGCGAGCGCATCTCGGTCATCCGATCGAGAAAGACGACCCCGTCCAGGTGGTCGAGCTCGTGCTGGACGACCCGGGCGTGGAAGCCGTCGGCGGTGAAGGACACCGGCTCCCCCTCGACCGTCCGCGCCTTGACCTTGATCCTGCGGAAACGCGGGACCAGGCCGCGCAGACCCGGGATGGAAAGACAGCCTTCCCAGCCCTCCTCGGTCTCGTCGCCCACCGGCTTGATCTGGGGGTTGACGACAACGACCGGCGCCACCTCGGGGTCGTCCTCGCCGGGCACCCAGTAGGCGAAGAGGCGCAGGGACTCGGCCACCTGGGGCGCGGCCAGCCCGACGCCTTCCTGCTCGAGCATGGTGTACTTGAGGTCCTCCGCCATGTTGTGGAGGCGGCCGCTGCCGAAGAGGTCCTCCGGCACCGGCTCGGCGACCTGCCGGAGGACGGGGTGGCCGAGGCGGACGACGCGCAGCTTCTGGGGCCCGGGGGTGGCCACGGCGCGCTCCTCAGCCGCAGCTGCAGCCGCCGCCGCAGCCGGCGCCCAGGCCCTCGGCGTTGGGGTTGTCGACGGTGAAGCCGGACCCGCGCTCGTCGTCTACGAAGTCCACCGTGGACCCGGTCAGGTACGGCGCGCTCTGCGGATCCACCAGCACCCGGAGGTCGCCGCGCTCCACCACCGTGTCACCGTCGCGCTTCTCGTCGAAGGTGAAGCCGTACTGGAAGCCGGAGCAGCCCACGCCCTGGATGAAGATGCGGAGATCCTTGCCCTCGGCCTCGGGCATCGAGGTCGCGAACTCGTGAACCTTGGCGATCGCCTTTTCGGTCAATGTGATCATGCGTATCGTTCCTCTCTTTCGGTCACGTCCCGTCCAACACCGCAACCGGACCCGGTTATTTCACGCGATGCCGCGCTCCGCCAGCCAGCGCTCGGCCTCGATGGCGGCCATGCAGCCGGTACCGGCCGCGGTGACGGCCTGGCGGTAGACCGCGTCCTGCACGTCGCCGCAGGCCCACACCCCTTCGACCGAGGTCCTGGTGGTGCCGGGAACCGTGGTGATGTAGCCGACGTCGTTCATCTCCAGCTTGCCCCGGAAGAGCTCGGTGTTGGGCTTGTGGCCGATGGCGATGAACACGCCTTCGGTGGGCAGCTCCCGTTCCTCGCCCGTGCGCGTGTCCTTGAGGCGCACCCCGGTGACCCCGGACTCCGGCGTCCCCAGGATCTCGGTGACCACGGAGTTCCAGGCGAAGTCGATCTTGGGGTTGGCGAACGCCCGCTGCTGCATGATCTTGGAGGCGCGCAGCTCGTCCCGCCGGTGGACCACGGTGACCTTGGTGGCGAACTTGGTCAAAAAGATCGCCTCCTCCATGGCGGTGTCGCCGCCGCCCACCACCACCACCGGGCGGTCCTTGAAGAAGAAGCCGTCGCAGGTGGCGCAGGCGGAGACGCCGTGGCCCATCAGCCGCGACTCGGACTCCAGCCCGAGCAGCCCGGCCGAGGCGCCGGTGGCGATGATGAGGGCGTCGCAGGTCCAGGTGGCGCCCTCGCCGGTGTGGACGGCGAAGGGACGGGAGTCCAGGTCCACGCCGGTCACCTCGGCGAAGACGAAACGGGTGCCGAAGCGCTCGGCCTGGGCCTTGGTGCGCTGCATCAGCTCCGGGCCCATGATGCCCTCGGGGAAGCCGGGGTAGTTCTCGACGTCGGTGGTGATCGTGAGCTGGCCGCCGGGCTGCATGCCCTCGATGACGACCGGCTCGAGCTCGGCGCGCGCCGCGTAGATGGCCGCCGTCAGGCCCGCCGGACCCGAGCCGATGATCAGAACCTTGGTGTGTTGCTCGTTCGCCATCACGTACTCCTGTTCGTCGCTGCCGCAGGGGGTTGGGGCCGCGGCTGGGGAGGCCGGGCCGGGAGTCCCCCCGCATTATGCACGAAACACACCCACCGGCAAGACATTTCCGGCCCGGGACGGGGCGGCGCCGCCCCGGGCTCAGCGGATGAAGCGGAAGGTGCGATTCCAGCGGGTCTTGGTGAAGAAATGGATGAAGACGTCGCCGAGCTGCTTGAGGCGGTGACCCAGCCCGCGCCACTGCCAGTCGTTGCGCTTGGCCTCGAAGGACCAGTAGATGAGCACCGCCCGCCCCTGCAGGTAGGACCTGGGAACCGGCCCCCAGAAGCGCGAGTCGAGGGAGTTGTCGCGGTTGTCGCCGAGGCAGAAGATGGAGCTCGGGGGCACGGTGAAGGGGCCGAAGTTGTCGCGCAGCCGGAGGCTGGGCGGGACGATGGGCGAGTCCGGGTAGACCATGGGGTCCTTGTGCACCACGTAGGGCTCCTTCTGCAGGACGCCGTTGAGGTAGAGCTGCTTTTTTCGGATCTCCACCGTATCCCCGGGCAGGGCGATGCACCGCTTGATGAAGTCGCGGGTGGGATCCTCGGGGAACTTGAAGACCACGACGTCCCCGCGGCGGGGCTCGCGGAAGGGCAGGAGGCGACCGACGATGGTGTGGAAGTGCGGTCCGTAGATGAACTTGTTGACCACCAGGTGGTCGCCCACCAGGAGGTTGTTCTCCATCGAGCCCGAGGGGATCTTGAAGTTCTCGAACACGAAGGTGCGCAGGAACAGGGCGAAGATCACCGCGACCAGGATCGCCTCGTAGTACTCGCGCGTCGCCGACTTCTTCATGAATCCTCCACCTTGAGGACGGCCAGGAACGCCTCCTGGGGCACCTCGACGCGCCCCACCTTCTTGAGCCGTTTCTTGCCCTCCTTCTGCTTCTCCAACAGCTTTTTCTTGCGCGTCACGTCGCCGCCGTAACACTTGGCGAGGACGTTCTTGCGCAACGCCTTGACCACCGCCCGCGAGATCACCCGACGCCCCACCGCCGCCTGGATGACCACCTCGTAGAGCTGGCGCGGGATGACCTTCTTCAGGCGGGAGACCAGGGCCTGGCCGCGGTGGTAGGCCTGGTCCCGGTGCACGATCACCGACAGGGCGTCCACCGGCTCGCCGTTGACCAGCACGTCGAGCTTGACAAGGTCCGCCTCCTGGTAGCCGGCGAGCTGGTAATCGAACGAGGCGTAGCCCCGGGAGCAGCTCTTGAGCCGGTCGTAGAACTCGAGCACCACGTCGGCCAGGGGCAGGCGGTACTCGATCAGCACCCGCTGGGGCCCCACGTACTCGAGCCGCTTCTGGACCCCCCGGCGCTCCTCGCAGAGCTTGAGGATGGGTCCAACCGAGTCGTCGCGGGTGAGGATGGTGGCGTCGATCATGGGCTCGGCGATGGACTCGATGGCGCCCGGCTCCGGCAGGTCCTTGGGGTTGTCCACCCAGACCTCCTCGCCGGCGGTGGTGATGACGCGGTAGCGAACGCTGGGCGCCGTGGTGATCAGGTTGAGGCCGAACTCCCGCTCCAGACGTTGCTGGACGATCTCCATGTGCAACAGGCCGAGGTAGCCGCAGCGGAAGCCGAAGCCGAGGGCCTGGGAGGTGTCGGGCTCGTAGCTCAGCGAGGCGTCGTTGAGGCGCAGCTTGTCGAGGCCCTCGCGCAGGTCCTGGTAGTCCGCCGAGTCCACCGGGTAGAGCCCGGCGAAGACCACCGGCTTGGCCTCCCGGAAGCCGGGCAGCGCCTCGGCGGCGGGATGGCGGTCGTCGGTGACGGTGTCGCCGACGCGGGTCTGGTGGAGGTCCTTGATGGTGGCGAAGAGGTAGCCCACCTCGCCCGGCCCGAGCCGGTCCACCGGTTCCGCCTTCGGAGTGAACCGGCCCAACTCCTCCACCTCGAAGGCCGTGCCCGCCGACATGAAGCGGATCTTCCGGCGGACGGCGATCTCGCCCTCGCGCACCCGGATCAGGCAGCAGACGCCGCGGTAGGCGTCGTACCAGGCGTCGAAGAGGAGGGCGCGCAGGGGCGCGTCGGCGTCGGCCGCCGGCGGCGGGACCCGCGCCACCAGGGCCTCGAGCACCTCGCGCACGCCCTCCCCGGTCTTGGCGGAGACCTGGAGCGCCTCCTCGGCCGGCAGCCCCACCACCTGCTCGATCTGCTCGGCGACCCGGTCGGGGTCGGCCGAGGGCAGGTCGATCTTGTTGATGACGGGGATGATCTCGAGGTCGTTCTCCAGCGCCAGATAGGCGTTGGCCAGGGTCTGGGCCTCCACGCCCTGGGTGGCGTCCACCACCAGCAGCGCCCCCTCGCAGGCGGCCAGGGACCGCGAGACCTCGTAGGAGAAGTCCACGTGGCCCGGGGTGTCGATGAGGTTGAGGCGGTAGGTCTCGCCGTTCGCGGCGGTGTAGCCCAGGCTGACGGCGTGGGCCTTGATGGTGATCCCCCGCTCGCGCTCGAGGTCCATGTCGTCGAGCAGCTGCTCCTTCATCTCCCGCGCCGAGACCGCCCCGGTCAGCTCGAGGATGCGGTCCGCCAGCGTCGACTTCCCGTGGTCGATGTGGGCGATGATGGAGAAGTTGCGAATCTTCGAGGTCGTCATGGACGCTTCCGCATGCCCGGCGGCTGCCACTTGCGGCTCGGCCGGGCGTCGAACCGCCGGGGATCCTGCCGTTCGCCGCGGGCGAAGGCGATCTGGCCCGCCCGCGCGATCATGGCGGCGTTGTCGGTCGTCAGCGCGGGCGGCGGCAGGAGCACCTCGATGCCGAGCCTGCGCCCGGCCGCGGTGAGCCGGCTGCGCAGGAGCGTGTTCGCCGACACCCCGCCGGACGCCGTCACGATCGCCGGCCGGTGGATCGCCGCCAGCTCCTCCAGGGGGCCGAGCAACTGGTCCACCACCGCCCGTTCGAGCGACGCGGCAAGATCATACACCGCCTGCGGCGGACTCCCGGCGCCGGCGCCCTCGAGCCCGTGCTCCCGGATCCAGCGGATGGCCGCCGACTTCAGGCCGGAGAAGGAGAAGTCGTGCGGCGCGTCCTTCAGCCGCGGCCGGGGCAGGGGGACGGCGCCGGCGTCGCCCCGCCGGGCGAGCTCGTCCATCACCGGCCCGCCGGGGTAGGGCAGGCCGAGCACCTGGGCGACCTTGTCGAAGGTCTCGCCGGCCGCGTCGTCCCGGGTGCGGCCCAGCCGTCGGGGCGCCGCGCCGCGGCGCATCAGGTACCAGCCGGAGTGGCCGCCGGAGGCGACCAGCGCCAGCACCCGGTCGGGCACGGCGCGGGCGGGACCGCCGTCGAGGTCGAGGAACGGGGACAGCAGGTGCCCCTCCAGGTGGTCGACGGCGACCAGGGGCAGGCCGCGGGCCCAGGCGAAGGCCGCCGCGAAGCGGACGCCCACGAGCAGGGCGCCCACCAGGCCGGGACCGGCGGTCACGGCCACCAGCCCGGGCGCCGCCGGCGCCTCCTCCAGGGCCTCCCGCACCAGCAGCGGCAGCGCCTTGAGGTGCTCGCGGGAGGCGATCTCGGGGACGACGCCCCCGTAGGGCGCGTGGGCGGCGATCTGGCTGGCCAGGAGGTTGACGGCCACGCGCCCGTCGCCGTCGACGACGGCCACCGAGGTCTCGTCGCAGGAGCTCTCGATCCCGAGGGCGCGGGGCAGGCTCACCCGGCCTCCCCCCGGCAGAGCGCGGCCAGGGCGGCCGCATACGGCGGCCTCGCCACGCCGCGGTCGGTGACGATGGCGGTGACGAGCTCCGGAGGCGTCACGTCGAAGGCGGGGTTGTAGACGGCGACCTCCGGCGGGGCGACGGCCACGCCGCCGACCCGGCGCACCTCGTCCCCGTCCCGCTCCTCGATGGGGATGCCCGCGCCGTCAGGAATCGACAGGTCCACGGTGGAGGTGGGAGCGACCACCAGGAAGGGGACGCCGTGGCGGCGGGCGAGGACGGCCAGCGGGTAGGTGCCGACCTTGTTGGCCACGGCGCCGTCGGCGGCGATGCGGTCCGCCCCCACCAGCACCGCCGCCAGCGGCCGGCTGCGGAGCACGCCGGCGGCCGCGGTGTCCGCGAGGAGGGTCACCGGGAGGCCGTCGCGCAGGGCCTCCCAGGCGGTCAGCCGCGCCCCCTGCAGCACCGGCCGCGCCTCGCACGCCCACAGGCGGGCCAGCCGTCCGCGCGCCGCCAGCTCCCGGACCACACCCAGCGCGGTGCCGATGCCGGCGGTGGCCAGGGCTCCGGTGTTGCAGTGGGTGAGCACCTCCACCGGCCCCTCGCCGCCGACCAGGTCGGCGCCGTGACGGGCCATGGCGCGGCAGGCCGCGGCGTCCTCGGCCTCGATGGCCCGGGCCTCGGCGATGGCGCGGGCCGCGCGCTCGGCGGGCGGGACCTCCGTGGCCGCGGCCAGCACCCGGTTCACGGCCCAGGCCAGGTTGACGGCCGTCGGCCGGGCCGAGCGCAGGATCTTCGCGGCGGCGGCGAGGCCGGCGTCGCCGGGGTCCTCGCGGGCGGCGAGGGCCATGCCGTAGGCGGCGGCGACGCCGATGGCCGGGGCGCCCCGCACCACCAGGGCGGCGATGGCGCGGGCGACCTCGGTGGCGGTCGTGCACCGCACCCAGGCGGTGCGCAGCGGCAGCTGGCGCTGGTCGATCAACAGCAGCGCGTCGTCGTCCCAGTCGAGGGCCCTGATCCTGGTCACCGTGCCTCCAATAAAACGGCGGCGGGTCCCCACGCCGTGGGCCCCGCCGCCACGCCCGGCCGATTCACGCTACTTCAGGTTCGCCCGCACCGGGACCTTGAGCTCGGGGAACTTGGGGTCCGTGGTGCGGATGGTCAGCGTCGTCGAGTGGAGGCCCGGCTTGGCGTCGGCCTTCACGGTGACGGCGATCTGGTACCGGCGGCCCTCCTCGATGGGGATGACCTGGGTCGCAAACGCCGGATCGCCGATGGCGGCGGCGGTGACCTTGACCGCCGTCGAGCGGTTGTTCACCAGGATGACGTTGCGGCCCGGCTTGACCTTGGCCTCGACGGTCCCGAACTGGATCTGGGACGGCGTGACGTAGAGCAGCGAGCGCACCACGCCGTACACCCTGACCTTGAGCTGCTTGGCCTTGGGATGGGTGGTGTGGATCAGGACGGTGGCGTTCACCGGTCCCACCGGCGCGTCCTTGCCGACGGTGAGCGTCACGCGGTACTGCTTCTTGTACTTGCCGGCCACCAGCTCGTTGGGCCCGAGCGGCCGCACCGACGCCTTGATGAACGGCACGCTGGCCTCGACCTTGGTGATCTTGAAGTCCCGCTTCTGGTCGGTGACCACGGTCAGGTCCTGGGACGCCGTCTCGCCCTGGATGACGTTGAAGCGGACCAGCGGGCGGGGCAGCACCTCGAGGTAGGGCTGGACCACCGCCTTGACCACCAGGGTCGTGGTCGGGGTCTGGGCATCGTTCGTGAGCACCAGGAGGGACTTGGTGATCGGCCCCCTGAAGTCGGTGGTGTCCACCTTGGCCTTCACCAGCCCGGCGCGGCCGGGGGCGATCTTCTTGTCGTAGGAGGCGACGGTGCACCCGCAGGTGGGGCGGACCGCCCGGATCTCGAGCGTCTGGTCGCCGTCGTTCACGATCTGGAACGTGGCGTCGATGGTCTTGCCCTGGGGGACGATTCCGAAGTCCTTGACCTTGGTCGGCACGTCGATCTTGGGACCGTGCCCGGCGGCCGCCTGGGCGAGCACGACCGACGGCGCCAGGGCAACAGCGGTGATGGTCAGCGCGAGACCGATTCTTTTCAGCATGTCGATTCCTCCCTCGTGGTATGCTCCACGCGAACGCGGACAATCTTAGGGTGTCGGGGCATTCCCGGCAACCCCCGGCGGGAGACACGTTTGCAAGATCCGTACCGCGGTCGCGAAAGGCTCTACTTCCTGCCCATCGGGGGGACCGCCATGGCGTCCCTGGCCGGGCTGCTGCAGGCGGCCGGCCACGCGGTGGAGGGGGTGGACGTGAATCTCTATCCCCCCATGAGCACCCTCCTCGAGGAGCTGGCGATCCCGGTCCGGCTCGGCTTCGATCCGGCGTCGATTCCCGGCGACGTCGACCGGGTGATCATCGGCAACGCCGTCGGGCGCGACAACCCCGAGGTGGCCGAGGTCCTCCGCCGCCGGCTCCCCTTCCTGTCCCAGGCGGAGGCCGTGGCGCACTACCTGCTGGCGGAGGGCCGGGAAGCACTCGTCGTCGCCGGCACCCACGGCAAGACCACGACCTCGGCGCTCCTGGCGTGGATCCTGGAGGCGGCCGGCGAGGACCCCACCTTCCTCGTCGGCGGCGTCCTCGCCTGGAGCCGGCGCTCCTTCCGGCTCGGCCGCGGCCGCCTCATGGTGATCGAGGGCGACGAGTACAACACCGCCTTCTTCGACCGCGGGCCGAAGTTCCTCCACTACCGGCCCGAGATCTTCCTCCTCGGCCCGGTGGAGTACGACCACGCCGACATCTACCCCTCGCCGGATGCCGTTCTGACCGCCTTCCGCGCCGGAACGGCGCAGGTGCCGCCCCGCGGCACGGTGGTGGTCAACGCCTGGAGCCCGCGCGCCCTGGAGGCCGTGCGCGACGCCACCGCCCACCTCGTCACCGTGGGGCCGGACCCGGGGTGCGCCGTCCGCGTCACCGGGATCGCCTCCGGCCCGGACGGCGGCCGCGCCGACCTCGGCTGGGGGGAGAAAACCTACGCGCTCCGCCTGCCCCTGTCCGGCGCCCACAACGTGCACAACGCGGCCCTGGCCTTCGCCGGCGCCGTGGCCGCCGGTCTCGATCCGGACGCCGTCCTCGCGGCCCTGGCCGCCTTTCCCGGCGTCAGGCGCCGGATGGAGATCGTCGGCGAGGCGGGCGGCGTCACCGTGGTCGACGACTTCGCCCACCACCCGACGGCCCTCGCCGCCACCGTGGCCGCCGCCCGCGAGCGCTGGCCGGGCCGGCGCCTGGTGGTCGTCTACGAGCCGCGTTCCCTCACCGCCGGCCGCCGCCTCTTCCAGGACGCCTACGCCGACGCCCTGGCCGGCGCGGACGTCGCCGTCGTCGCCCCCGTCTACCACGCCGACCGGCTCGTCCCCGGCGACCGCCTGGACCGAAACGCCCTCGCCGCGGCCCTCGCCTCCCGCGGCGTCACAGCCCTCGCCCCCGCCCCCGGCGCCGACCTCGTCGACGCCGTCCTCGCCCTCCTTACCCCCGGCGACATCGTCCTCGGCTGCTCCTCCGGCGACCTCGGCGGCTTCCACCGCCGCCTCCTGGAGCGCCTCGGCGCGGAATGAAGCGGGCGCCCGCCGAGGCGTCCGCCTCGGGCGATCGTCAGAAGATGTAGGGGGCGGCGACGATGACCAGGAGGCCGGCGTAGACGGCGGCCACGAGGTCGTCGGCCATGATGCCGAGGCCGCCGGGGAGGCGCTCGAAGCGGCGCACGGGCCAGGGCTTGAGGACGTCGAAGAGGCGGAAGGCGACGAAGCCGGCGGCGGCGGCGGCGAGCACGCCGGCGGGAGTTTCCAGGTGGAGGCGGGGGACGGCGACGAGGAGGGTGAGCCACTGGCCGGCGACCTCGTCGATGACCACCGGTCCCGGGTCCTCGGCGCCCCGGCGCTCGGCTTCCTCCCCGGCCGCCCAGACGCCGGCCAGGGTGGCGAAGACGGCCAGAGCGCCGGTGAGGACCGCCGCCGGGAGGGCCGATCGCAGGGGCAGCACGAGCAGGATCCAGAGGAGGGCGGCGGGCAGGGAGCCCGCAAGGGTACCCGGGGCGACCACGTGGTCGGCGAGCCCGAAAGTGGTGGCGATGCGGAAGGCCCAGCGCGAGAGAGCCGGCGACTCGGCGGCGAGGTGCGGCGCGGTCATGGGCCCATGGTACCCGAACGCGGCGGTCAGTCCTTCTCCGGCCCGGCCTCGGGCCACCATTCGGGGGTCTTCCCGGCGTCGAGGAAGCTGCGCACGCCCCGCCGGCACTCTGGGTCCCGGCGCTGGGCGGCGTTGGCCTCGGCGGCGAGGGCGAGGGCCTCGCGCCAGCCGAGGCCGGTGGTGGCGTTGAGGAGCCGCTTGGTGGCGGCGATGGCCGACGGTGAGCACCTGCGGGCGATGTCCCGGGCCAGGGCGAGCGCCCGCTCGAGGGCCCGCCCGTCCTCCACCAGCTCGTCCGCCAGCCCGATGGCCGCGGCGCGCTCGCCGTCCAGGCGCTCGGGGTCCAACAGCAGCCGGCGGGCGACGTGGCCGGGGACACGGCGGGTCAGGAAGGTCGACACCAGGGCCGGCACGAAGCCGAGCATGACCTCGGTGTAGGCGAAGCGGGCCCGGCGCTCGGCGATGACCAGGTCGCAGGCGGTGGCCAGCCCGCAGCCGCCGCCGATGGCCGCCCCGTTGACGGCGGCGAGGGTGAGCTTGGGGTGGTCGAGGAGGGTGGCGAAGAGGCGTTCCAGGAGGCGGGAGTCGGCCAGGTTGGCGTCGTCGTCGCCGCCGGCGGCGATGCGCTCCAGCGCCGAGAGGTCGGCCCCCGCGGAGAAGTGGCGGCCGGCCCCGGTGAGCACCACGGCGCGCACCGCCGGCGCGGTGGCCGCCCGCTCGAGGGCGCCGGTGAGTGCCTCCGCCATGGCCGCCGAGAGCGGGTTGGCCCGCGCCGGCTCGTTGAGGGTGAGGATCAGGGCGGGTCCGTCGCCGGACTCGAGAACCAAGGGCTCCATCACTGCCTCCCGTCGTCGCGCCCGCCGCCGGTGCCCGGCCGGGGGGCGGCGAAGTCGATTTCCAGGCGGGCGCCGGCCGGCGCGCCCGTCCAGGCCCGCGACCAACAGCCGCCCAGCCGGCCCGCCAGCCCGCCCAAGCCACCCACGCCTGGCCGGCCCACACCGCCGCACAGCGCACGACAGACGGCCCCCCCAGAGCCGCGCGCGGGGC
>CAZXXL010000048.1:0-16407 GCA_964644635.1 uncultured Thermoanaerobaculia bacterium
CCGCCGAGGCGCACCGCGAGCTGGCCGATGCCGTCGCCGCATCCGTCGCCGGCGCGGAGACGCCCGAGGAAGAAGCCGCCCGCCGCCGGGAGCCGGTGAGCCGCGACGTGGCCACCGCCGTGGGCAGCGCCGCGCACCGTATCCTCGAGCGTTTCGATCTCGCCGCCGGCGATCCCGCGGCCGAGCTGGAGGCCCGCCGCCGCGAAGCGGACGAGTGGCTCGCCGCGGCGGTTCCGACGGACCGGCTGGCCGCGGCCCGCGCACGGCTGGGAGAGCTCGTGGCGACCTTCCGCTCGGGTCCGCTCTGGGACCGCTGGCTCGCCGTCCGCGGCCACGTCATCGCCCGCGAGCTTCCCCTCCTGGCGCCGCCCGGCCGGGATCCTGAGGGCCCGGTGGCCGCCCTGATCGGCGCCGTCGACCTCCTCTACCGCGATCCCGGCTCCGGCGAGCTCGTCGTCGCCGATTACAAGACCGACGATCCCGCGCACGTCGACGAGCGTGCCGGGGCCTACGAGATCCAGGTCGCCCGCTACGCCGAGGCCGTCCGTGCGGCCCTCGGCCTTCCGGTCACGCCCGGGACCGAGCTGTGGTTCCTGGCCGCCGGCCTGGTCCGGCGGACGGGTTGACCGGCGCCGCGCGCCGACCGCCTCAGCCCATCCAGAAGCCCTTGCGGTGGGTGATACCGAGGACACCTCGGCAGTGGGGACAGGACCACAGGTAGGCCTTGCCCAGCGCCTCCTGGAGCCGCGTCCGGACGATGCGCGTCAACGGCTCCTTGCAGTGGGGGCAGACCGGCGGGGTGTCGGCACGTTCCTCGATGGCGATCATGGCAACCTCCGCTCCACAATACGTCCGGCGAACGCCGCATGTTCCCCCGCCTCGGGAGTGACTCCTGGGGCCGTGACTCACCCGGGCGGGAGGAGGGACGGCAGCGGGATGTTACGCTCGACGACGGAGACAGCGAATCCGCAGGCGGCGCCGGTCCAGAAACCGGCCCACTGCCAGAGCGGATTCGCTCCCGGAAGGAGTCCGACGAAAACCACGAAGGCGGATCCGGCGGTCAGGGCGACGGCGAGGTCGTTCCATCCGAGCACCCGCACCGGCGGGGGGCCGGGCGCCGCCGCCGCGAGCCGCCGCTCCAGCGACGGGGGCGGCGCCACGAGAAGCTCGCGGGCGAGGAGACCCGTGTCGTGGACCGCCTCGGCCCACGCCGCCCGGCAGCGGGAGCAATGTGCCGCGTGTTCGGCCACGTCGCGGGGCACCGGGGCGTGCCCCAGCAATGCGCGCCGGCAGTCCTCGTCGTAGAGACGAAGCTCGAAGTCTTTACAGGTCACGGGATTCCTCCAGATTCTCGCGCACGGCCCTGCGCCCCCGGTGCAGATGCGACTTGACCGTGTTCACCGGCATGTCCGCCGCCTCGGCGATCTCGCGCACCGGCAGCTCGTAGAGATAGTAGGCCGTCATGATCGACCGGGTAGGCTCGGGCAGCCTGCCGAGGGCGCTCCGGGTGCGCTCGGCCTCCTCGGCGCGGCTCGCGGCGGATTCGGGATCGGTCCTCCGGACCGGGCCGTGCGCCGCGGACGCGGGGTCCTTCTCCCGATCGCCCACCGGCACCAGCCGGCGCTGCGGAGAGCGGAAGTGATCGGCGATCCGCCGGCGGGTAATCCGGTACAGCCAGGTCGACAGGGAACATCCGCGGTAGGTGCCCAGGGAGCGCAGGGCCGACGGGAACACTTTCTGGGTCACGTCCTCCGCGTCCTCCGGGCCGAGACCGGCCAGCCGGCAGTGGGAGAAGATCCTGCCGGCGTGACGGGCGACCAGCTCGGACCAGGCCGACCCGTCGCCCGCCAGGCAGCGAAGGGCCAGAGCCCGGTCCCTGCCCCACCGCTCAGCCTGGTCGCCGTTCATCGGGGCTCGCCGAGCTCCTCCCCGCGGGCATCACCCGTCCCCGTGGCCAGGGTCCTCGCGAGCTCGGCCTCCCGCGCCCGCGCCTCCTCCCACTCCCGGCGACCGCGGATGCTCCAGTACGCCAGGTGAACGAGGCCCACCACGATCAGCCCCACTCCCCAGCCCCAGAGGCGGCTTTCCGGACAGCAGATCAGGAGCGCCACCGTCATTCCGGCGCCGGCGCCCAGCACGCCGGCCGTGGTCTTGAGACTGCTCCGCGGCCGGTGGCGCAGGCCCTCCAGGAAGGTCGCCGGCGGCAGCGGCACACCGTGCTCGAGGGCGGCCAGCCTCTCCTTGCTCAGTAGTTCCCGCCGGTGGGCCGCAGCCCTGAAGACCAGCCAGATGACCACGGCCACGAAGATCAGGGCGACCACCGGGATCAACAGGGAAGCGATCAGGGTGAAGGGGCCGAAGGCGAACTGCATGGTGTCCTCCTTGGAGCATACCGGACGATCGAGCTCCGGCGTCCGATCATTGATCGTGGCAACCCGCCGCCAGGTTGCAGCTCCCCTGGAGCTGACGGCGCGCCGTGTATCGAGCCGGTATCCGACGTCAAACGCGGCCGGTGGCGATGGCCGCCCTGGCGGCCTCTTCCAGAACCCGCACCGCGAAGCCCAGGCGCCCGAAGCGGGGATCCCCGGTCTGCCCGTGGTAGAAACGGTAGTAGATCTGCTGGGCGATGCCGGCGAGGCGGAAGAGGCCGTAGACGTAGTAGAACGTGAAGTCCCCGACCGCGGGGCCGGCGTCGGCCAGGTACCGCGCCACGACCTCGCGCCGGGTGAGGGCGCCGGGCCGGGTCGTGGGCACGAGGCGGATGGCCTGGAGCCCCGGCGGGTCGTCCGCCTCCACCCAGTAGGCCAAGGAGGCGCCGAGGTCCATGAGGGGATCGCCGATGGTGGCCATCTCCCAGTCGAGGACGGCGACGATGCGGAGGGGATCGGCGGGGTCGAGGACCACGTTGTCGAAGCGGTAGTCGTTGTGAACGACGGCGGCTCCACGCTCCGGCGGGCGGTGCTCTTCCAGCCACGCCATGACCTCCTCGAAATCCGGCACGTCGGGGGTGCGGGCGTCTCGGTAGCGGCGGCTCCAGCCCGCGATCTGGCGCTCGACGTAGCCTTCCGGGCGGCCGAAGTCGGCCAGGCCCAGGGCGCGGTAGTCGAGCGCGTGCAGCTCGCGGTGGACGTCGATCAGCCGCTCGCACAACGCGCGCATGGCCTCCGGCCCGAGGTCGAGCTCCGGCGGCAGGTCGCGGCGCGGGATCAGGCCGCGGATCCGCCGCATCAGGAAGAACGGCGCGCCGAGAACCTCCGGGTCGGCGCAGAAGGCGATCGGCTCCGGAGCGTAGGGGAAGCGTCCCGCCAGGGCCGACAGGACCACCCATTCCCGGTGCATGTCGTGGCCGCTCTTGGGCTTCTTCCCGGCCGGCGGCCGCCGCAGCACCAGCTCCTCGTCCCCGGCCCGGACCAGGTAGGTAAGGTTCGAATGCCCGGAGGGAAACTGCGAGATCTCCAGCGGCCCGGCCAGGTCCGGGCGTTCCTGCCTCAAGAAGTCGGCCAGCCGGCGGGTGTCGATCTCTTCCCCCGGCCGGGGGGGCCGGGTCTCGTCACCGAAAGACACCGCTTCCCCCCTTGAGCTCGGCCGCCCGCGCGCGGTACGGCTCGAGGACCCGCCGGGCGAGGGAGAGCTTGTGGACCTCGTCCGCTCCGTCGTAGATCCGGGCGGCCCGCTCCATGCGGTAGAAGTAGGCGATGAGCGTGTCGTCGGTCATACCGAGGCCGCCGTACACCTGCAACGCCCGGTCCACCACCCGTTGCATCACGTTGGCGACGACGAACTTGATCATGGAGATCTCCTGCCGGACCTCTCTCCACCCCAGGCGCTCGATCTTCCACGCCGTCTGCAGGGTGAGCGCCCGGGCGGCCTCGATCTCGGCCGCGCTCTCTGCGATCCACGCCTGGACGATGTCCTTGTCGGCCAACACCCGGCCGGGGGCGATGGGGCGCGTCACCGCCCGCTTGCACATCAGGTCGAGCGCCCTCCGGCAGATGCCCAGCCAGCGCATGGTGTGGTGGATCCTCCCCGGCCCGAGGCGCTCCTGGGCGATCCGGAAACCCTCGCCCTCCGCCCCGAGGAGGTTCGATCGCGGCACCCGGCACGAGTGGTAGAGAATCTCGGCATGGCTGAACGGACCGTCGCTGGTGTGGCCCATGACCGAGATGTTGCGGACGACGTCGAAGCCCGGCGTGTCGGTGGGCACGATGATCATGCTGGCGCGCTCGTGGGGCGGTGCGTCCGGGTTCGTCACCGCCATGACGATGGCGAAGGCCGCACCGTCGGCGGCGGTCGTGTACCACTTCTGGCCGTTGATGACGTAGTCGTCGCCGTCCCTGACGGCCGTCGTATCCATCATCACCGGGTTCGATCCCGGGAGCTCCACCTCGGTCATGGAGAAGCAGCTCCGGATCTCGCCGCGCACCAGGGGCCCCAGCCAGCGCTCCTTCTGCTCCGGCGTCCCGTGCTCGTACAGGATCTCGATGTTCCCGGCATCGGGGGCCTGGCAACCGAAGACGTAATGCCCGAGCGGGCTCTGCCCGAGGACTTCCGAGACGAGGGCGAAGTCGGTCAGCGGCAGGCCCATGCCGCCGTACTCCTTCGGCTGGGCCGGCGCCCAGAGGCCCATCTGCCTGACCTTGGTGCGCAGCTTCTCGATGCCGGGCTCGATCTCGGCGAAGCGCTTCCTCAGGAAGGCAGCCTCCAGCGGGACGATCTCCCGCCGGACGAAGCGCTCCATCAGCTCGAGCATGGTCCGGGTTTCCTCGCTCTCCGAAAAGTCCATGGCCGACCTCCGTCGTATCCCCGGAAGGAGACTTTACTCGTCGGTATAGTGTGCTGCCCCATCCATCTCTGTCAAGTACCTCTGAAGCCGGAGAGACAAGCCGGCAGCCAAGACCACGCACGATCATGCCGAGACTTTACCAAGCGGTAGCGGCCGCCACCCGACACCGACGTTCTCTAGCGGTCCCCCTGTGAGAAGAGCATTTGCCAGGAGCCCTCGGAGCCGGCGAACAGGCTCAGGCCGTCCCGCGAAGGTTTCCCGCACGGCGCCGCGCCGACCTCTTCGGCAAGGACGGCCGCCGCGGGCGAGAAGTAGGCCCGGACCTCGCAGTGGAGGCGTCCCTCCGACTCGTGACGGACGAAGACCGCCATGTCTCCCGGCTCCCCCGCCCTCGCCCAGGCCGCCGCGAACCGCTCCCGGAGCTCGGCCAGCGGCTCGTGGGCGAACATCGCCTCACCGAGGTTCTTCGAATACCAGCGGCTCATGCCGACCCGTGGATGAAGACGAGCCAGCCGCCGGCGTCGGACCGCTCGGCGTGAACGTCGAGGCCCTGGCCGCGGAGGGCGTCGATCAACGGGGCCGGGTAGAAGCTCACCTTGAGGAGGAGTACCGAGCCCGGCTCCAGCCCGGCCCGTGCCCTCCCGATCTCGGCGATGGGGGTCTTGCCGGCGGCCAGGAGGGCGTCGGCGTCCAGGCGCACGGCGACGGCCGCGTCGGCGGCCCAGGCGGGCCGGCGCCCCGGTGCGTCCTCGACCGGCGCGGCCGGGGAGCATTCCCCCTCCTGACCGAGCTCCTTGCGGAGCAGCCTGACGAGCTCCGGCGCGGGCATGCCGGCCACCCTGGCCGCCTGGGCGACGGTGGCCACCCGGGCCACGGTCCGCCGGAGCACGGGGTTCTTCAGCGCGCCGAAGGCGGGCGCCACGCGGGCGAGGAAGTCCACGAGCTCGGGACGGGCGGCGATGAGGTCGCCGATCCGGGTTTCGGGCGTCACGAGGGGGGCGCTCACGGCCCGGCCTCCACCGGCGGCGCCTCGTCCAGGAGACGGCGCTCGCCCTCCAAGGCCCGGATGCCGGTGACGTCCTGGGTGACCTCGAGGGTGCCGAGGTACTCGCCTTCCGGGGAGCGGACGGCGAAGTAGCGGATGTGGATGAACCGCCCCTCGGCCTGGATCCAGAACTCGGCGACGTCACGCCGGCCCGATCGCAGGTCGTCCACCACGCGTTCGACGATGTGGATGCTCTTGGGCGGGTGGCAGTCCTCCACCCGGCGCCCGATGATGGTCCGGCTGCGCGCGAACACGCGGTCGGATCCCTCGGAGAAGTAGGCCACCCGGTTGTCGGCGTCGACGAAGGTCAGGTCGGCGGGCAGGGTGTCGAGGAGGGCCACCAGCTGCCGGACGGTGAGCCGCCCCGACGGCAGCTCGATCGCCTCGTCCGGGGCCGAGGCCGCCGCTGGCCGCTGCGGGGCGGAGGTCAGCACCGGCAGCCAGACACCGGCCGGCTCGGCCAGCATCGGTCCCAGGTCCCGCCACTCGGCGGCGGCCCGCGACCAGTCGGTGTCGGAAACGTGCTCGGAGACCATGGGCACGAGGATCCTGTCCTCCTTTTCGGTCATCGACTCGATCTTGTCCAGCATCGGCTCGAGCACCGTCCGTCGGGCCAGGGTCAGCGCGGCGCCGTCGAGCTCGGCAGCGTTGTCGACCAGCTCCGCCGCCGCCGCGAGCAGCTCGCGGATCTCGTCGTGCACGCCCCACATGACCTTCGGCGGACCGGTGAGGCCGGCCTTCTCCAGGAAAGGGAAGATCAAGAGCTCTTTGCGCTGGTAATGGTAGGTGACCAGGGAGAGCCGCCCGTGCAGCTTGTGCCAGCGCGTGACCAGCTCCCCGGCGGGACGCTCCCCCTCGGCGCCGGGCAGCTCGTCGAGCAGGCGGCGGTATTCCGCCACGAGCCCGCGGATGCGCTCGTTTTCCAGCGTCAGCGTGTGCAGGGGGTGGCCGGGGACCTCGGCGCCGGTGGACGCCGGCCGCTTGATGTCCCTGAAGAGGGCCGCGTGAACGTCGCACATCCGCTGCACCTCGGACTGGGGCAGCCCCTCGTCCATCAGCTGGGTCTCGAGGGTGGAGATCTCCCCGGGGCCCACCTCGGCGAGGATCTCGGCGAACTCCTCCTTGAGCGACTCGGGGTCCTCCCCGTCGTGGAGCCTGCGGATCATCCGCTTGAGACGTTCGATCCTGAAGCGCGTGTTGTCGAGAAGCTCACTCATGACACCGTCCAGCCTTTCTCCCCCATCATGGGGCATGCACACGATACCCGCCTTGACCCCGGTCAATTTCTCGACCGAGTCTCAGTCAGACTTCAACGGCGGGCGGAAGCGGCGGACCGACGTCCGGCAGCCAGCCGCGGTGCACGCCCACCAGGCCCATGAGCCGGTAGGCAAGCCGGGCGGCGAGAAAGTCCGGTGCGACGAGGCCGGGAATCGGGGACAGCTCGACGATGTCGGCGCCGACGCAGGTCGTGCTCGCGGCGACCCGTTCCAGGAGGTCCACGAGCTGCCACCAGGACAGGCCGCCCGGCTCGGGCGTGCCCGTGGCGGGCATGACGCCCGGGTCGAGGGCGTCGAGGTCGACGCTCACGTACACGTGGCTGCCGAGGGACTCCACGACCCGGCTCCCCCACTCCCTCTCCGGGCGATCGCGGATCTCGCCGGCGAAGAGGGTCGTCACCTCGGCGTCGGCCGCCAGCTCGAGGAACCCCGCCTCCTCCGCCGACAGCGACCGGATCCCCACCTGCACGACGCGGATGCCCGACTCCACGATCCGCCGGGCCACGCAGGCGTGGTTGAAGCGGCTCCCCTCGAAGCGGTCGCGCAGGTCGGCGTGGGCGTCGATCTGGAGGACCGTGAGCCCGGGCCACAGCTCCCGGTGGGCCGCCGCCAGGGGCGCCGAGATCGAGTGCTCGCCGCCCAGGGTGAGCAGGAAACGTCCCGGGTCGATCCAGCGCCGGGCGACGGCGCCGACGCGCTCCATCATCGCCCTCGGAGCCGAGGTCTCCGGCTCGATCGGCGCCAGGGTGGCGATGCCGGCCGCCGAGGGCTCCACGCCGAGCCGCTCGTCGTACCACTCGACGTGGCGGGAGGCCTCGATGATCGCCGCCGGCCCCAGCCGGGCTCCGGGCCGATAGGATGTGGTGAGGTCGTACGGGACGGGCAGCACCCGGAACCGCGCCTCCTCCGGCGAGGGCGGATCGTCGTGGCCGAGAAAGTTGCCGTAGGGTGCCGCCTGTACCATCGTGGCCTCCAACGACAATAGTACCAACGTCGGCCGGCCGTGCCGGCCGGGTGGGCGCCGCGGGCGCCCGGGATGGTGTAGTATTTGCCCGCCGGCCCGGGCGCCGGCAACGAACCAAGAGACCGGAGGATTCTTCATGGCTGGTAAGGCAATCGTGGTCGACGATGAAACGTTCGAGGAGAAGGTGATCAACGCGGGCAAGCCGGCCCTCGTCGACTTCTGGGCGGTCTGGTGCGGGCCCTGCCGCATCGTCGGCCCCATCGTCGAGGAGCTGGCCGAGGAGTACGACGGGCGCGCCGTGGTTGCCAAGCTGGACGTGGATTCCAACCGGGATACGGCGGTGAAGTTCGGGATCCAGGCGATCCCGACCCTGCTCTTCTTCAAGGATGGTGAGCTCGCCGACCGCATCGTCGGTGCGGCGGACAAGGGAACGATCAAGGCCAAGCTCGACGCGTTGCTCTGAAGCTCACCTGTGCCGGCTTCCCGGGGCGGGCCGCCGCCCGTGCGTCAGGCCCCGGGGCCGTCCGGGGCCGGTTCCTCCCCCGCCGGGGAGACACCGGCCTCGCGGAGCAGGGCCGTCATCTCCTCGATCCGGGCCTGGCAGCGGCCGTAGACGCTGTCCGGCGTCCACCGGGAGCCGTCCCACTCGCCGGCCGGAACGCCGGTCAACAGCTCGATGCCCTCGGCGATGGAGCTCACCGCCCAGATGTGAAAACGGCCCTCGTCGACGGCTTCGACCACGGCGTCGGCGAGCTGCAGGTCCTTGACGTTGGCCTCCGGAATCATCACGCCCTGGGTACCCGTCAGGCCGCGTCTCCGGCAGACCTCGAAGAAGCCCTCGACCTTCTCGTTGACGCCCCCGATGGGCTGAATGCCACCCAGCTGGTCCACGGAGCCGGTGACGGCGACGTCCTGGCGCAGGGGCACACCGGAGAGCGCCGACAGGATGGCGTAGATCTCGGTCGAGGAGGCCGAGTCGCCGTCGATGCCGCCGTAGGACTGCTCGAACGTGATCGAACAGGCCATGCTGAGGGGCACGCGGCGGGCGAAGGTGCCGCGCAGGAAGCCCGTGAGGATGCTCACGCCCTTGTCGTGGGTGGGCCCCGACAGGCCGGCCCGCCGCTCGATGTTGATCACGCCCTCGCGACCCACGCCGACCTGGGCGGTGATCCGGGACGGGTTCCCGAAACGGTGGTGACCGAGGTCGAAGACGGCGAGACCGTTCACCTGGCCGACCCGCGACCCCTCGGTAGCGATCCCGATGACCCCCTCGACGATCCAGTGCCGGGAGGTCTCCTCGCTCAGGCCGTGACGCCGGCGGCGCGCCTCCACAGCCCGTTCGACGTGGGCCCCGGACACGGCGTCCGCCCCCTCCCCCCGGGCCAGGAACGACGCCTCCCGGTAGACGTCGGCGAGGTCGGAAAAGCGGCTCGAGAAGTGGCGCCGGAAATGCGCCTGCCGGACCGCCACCGCGAGGATCGCCGCCATACCCGCGCGGTCCAGGGGCACGAGGTCCTCGTCGTCCGCCACCTTGCGGAGCACGGAGAGGATGGCCCGCGCCTCCTCCGGCCCGGGCTCCATGAGGGAGTCGAAATCGGCCAGCACCTTGAAGATCTTCGGGAAGTCCTTGTCGAAGCGGTACAGGAGGTCGTACACGTTGCGGTCGCCTATGACGACGACCTTGACGTCCAGGGGCACGGCCTCCGGCTTGAGGGTCGTCGCACCCAGGAGGGCCGATTCCGGCGACTGGATCTGGACCCGGCGGAACTTCAGCGCCCGCTTCAGGCTCGGCCACACCCGCGGCTCCATCAGCACGTCGTCCGCGTTGAGCACCAGGAAACCGCCGTTGGCGCGCAGCAGCGACCCGGCCCTGATGTCGAGGAAGCTGGTGCCCTTCTCGCCCTTCGCCGACAGGCGCCTCTCGATGGTCCCGAAGAGGTTCGTGAAGGTCGGCTCGGTCTCGATCTCCACCGGCCGGCCCTCGGCCTGCGAGTTGTCCACGGCCAGGTTCACCCGCCACCGTTCGTAGGGGTCTCCGGGCGCCTCGCCGCCGTCCTCGGCCATGAAGAGATCGACATTGTCCTCGAGGTCGCGGCGCACGGCGTCCAGGTAGGCGTCCACCGCCGGATCGCCCACGGCATGCCGGGCCCGCGCGACGACCACGTCCAGGAGCGGGCAGATGACCTCCTTGCGCACCGCCATCACCCGCTCCTGCATCTGCCGCCGCAGCTCGGTCACCCTGGCGAACACGTTCTCCATCTCCGCCATCAGCTCGTCGTGACGGGCGGCCAGCTCCCGGGCCATGGCCGCCGACAGCTTGCCCGCCTCCACCTGGGCGTCGAGTTGCTCCATGGGCACCGGCTCGTTCTCCACCAGGGGATAGATCTCGGGCCGCGTCACCGTGCCCAGCTGGATTTGCACGAGCTGGAAGCCGAACTCCTTGACCCTGTTCTCGAACCCGCCGACGAGCTCGGTCTCCCGGGCCTTCAGCTCCTCCACCGCCTGGCCGACGCGGCGGCGGAACTCCCTGTCGTTGACGATCTCGCGCAGGCTCTCCGCGAGCTCGTCGATAAGGGCGTCCATCGCCTCCCGCAGCCGCCTGCCCTTCGAGGCCGCCAGCGAGATCACGGCGGGCCTTTCCGGGCAGTGGAAGTTGTAGACGAAGCAGATGTCGTTGGGGGGCTCGTGGTCGCCCTTCTGGCGGTCCAGGAAGCGCTTGATGGTGGTCAGGCGCCCGGTCCCGGAAAGGCCGGTGACGAAGATGTTGTAGCCGACCCCGCCGATGCCGAGGCCGAAGTCGATGGCCTCCACCGCGCGGTCCTGGCCGACGATGGAGTCCGCCGGCTCGATCGCCGTCAGGCTCTCCCACGGCAGCCAGTCCTCGGGGCATCTCCAGACCAGGTCCTGGGCCTTCAGCTTACGTGCCATGGCAGGCCTCCATCGTCTACCCAATCATGACCGATTCCTCCGGGCGTTGCCAGTCGCCCGGACGCGGCCTCGAGACCAGGGCCAGGCCCAGCGTCAACGGCCCCACCCGGCCCAGGAACATGAGCAGGACCAGGACCAGGCGGCTGGGAACCAGGAGCTGGGCGGTGATCCCGGTGGAAAGGCCCACCGTCCCGAACGCCGACACGACCTCGAACAGGATGCGGATGAAGCTGAGGTTCGCGGGCAGCCCCCCGCGCAGCTCGGTCTCCATGTGGAGCACCACGAGGGCCGCCAGGAGAACCAGCGTCGTGGCCGAGAGCATGAGGGCGACGGCCGAGCCGATGACGTCCGCCGGAAGCGTACGGTTCCACAGGTGGACCCGCCGGTACCCGCGGCCACGCGAGACGGCGGCCGCGAAGAGGACGCCGAGGGTCGTCGTCTTCACCCCGCCCCCGGTGGAGCCCGGCGAGGCGCCGATGAACATGAGCATGACGGTGAACAGCAGGCCGGCCGGGGTGAAGCGCGCGTAATCCAGGGTGTTGAAGCCGGCGGTCCGCGGCGTGACCGCCTGGAAGAAGATCGAGGTCCAGCGCTCCACGCCGCCGACGCCGTGCAGCGCCCCGTGCCACTCGAACAGGGCCACCCCCAGGCTGCCGACGATGAGCAGGCCGGCCGTGGTCGCGAAGACCAGCTTGGTGTGCAGGGTGAGCGGACGGCGCCGCCCACCCGTCCACCGCTCGTAGACGTCGGTCAGGGGCAGAAAGCCGAGGCCCCCGACGATGATGAGGCCGGCCACAGTCAGCACGATCACGGCGTTGCCGCGCCAGGGGATCAGCGACTGCGGATGGAGCCCGAAACCGGCGTTGCAGAACGCGGAGACGGCGTGGAAGATCCCCCAACCAAAGCCCCTCGTCCACCCCATCTGCGGCGCCCAGGCGGCGGCGAGCACGGTGGCGCCGGCACCCTCGACGAGGAACGTGACCGCCGTCGCCATCCGCAGTAACGGCCAGAAGTCCTCCCAGGGTCCCTCGGCCAGCGTGCTCTGGACCAGCGCACGCCCGAAGAAGGACATCTTCCGCCCGACGAGGAGAACGAGGAAGAACCCGAACGTGAGCACGCCCAGCCCCCCGAGCTGGAACAGGCACAGCAGGACCACCTGGCCGGCGAAGGTGTAGTCCTCCGGCGAGCGGACCACGAGGCCGGTGACGCAGACCGCCGAGGTGGCCGTGAACAGCGCCTCGTGCCAGGCCAGCTCCCGGCCCGGCCGGGCCACGCCGGGCAGCTGGAGGGCGGCCGTACCCATCGCGATCAGGAGGGCGAAGGAGATCACGAACGCCCGCGCCGGGGTCAGCCACGCTCTCATCGCCGCCTCCCGGCGAGGATCGCGGGCAGGAGAGTCGTGGCGAGGGTCGCGGTGGTCAGGGCGCCAAGGATCGCCGCCGCCCCCACCGACCGCAGCCCGGGATAGTGCGACAGCACCAGCGAGCCGAAGCCCACCACGGTGGTCAGGGCGGCCACGGCGATGGCCTTCGCCGTCTGCGCGACGGCGGTCCCGTCCCCGCCCGACTCCCGCCACCGGTGCAGCAGGTGGACCCCGTAGTCGACGCCGATCCCGATCACCATGGTGAAGACGAAGATGTTCATGAGGTTGACCGCAAGCCTGAAGATGGCCATGGCGCCGAGCATCCAGACCATGCCGACGGCGAGCGGCAGCAGCGCGAGCAGCGTCGCCCGCAGGCTGCCGAAGTCGAGCCACAGCAGCAAGAACACCGCCGCCAGCCCGATGATCGCCGCCCGCTCGGCGTCTCCCCAGACGATGCGCCGCAGCTCCCTCGAAATCACGTTGACGCCGGAGAGCGCGGCCCAGGGATGGGCCGCCACCACCCGCTCCAGGGCCGGAGGCGGTACCCGCCGCCAGCGGCCGGCCGGCGCGTAGCAGTAGATCACCGTCGACACCCCGCCCGGAAACTTCGCCACGTAGCGGCCGACGATTCGCGCCAGCTCGCCCTTACCCCTCGCGCCTTCAAGATCGCCCAGGGAGATCGGCCGCCGAACCGTGAGGGCCGCCCGCAGGTGTTGCATGCCGCTTTCGAAGGCGGCCGGGTTGAGCCCGGCGTGCTCAAGGGCGACCGACAGGCGCCGCAGGACGGCGTCGACGTCGATACGGGCTTTCTCGAGACGCCGGATGACGGCCTCCTGGTCGGCCGTCGAGGGCACCAGGTCGGCGATGGAGTCGATCCCGGCCAGGGTCCGCCCGTCATCCAGGGGCTCCATGGCCTCGAGGAGCACCCGCGCCCTGGCGAAGGCCTCGTCCTCGGTCCTGCCGTCCACGCGCACCATCATCGGCGAGAAGCGAAGCCCGAAGCGCTTCATGATCTCCTGACGCAGGATGACGCCGCGGTTGTTCGCCGAGCGCATGTTGCGGATGTCGTCGTCGAAGTGCAGCGTGAAGGCGGCCGCGCCCAGGGCCACGGTCACGACCACGACGACACCGGTGGTCAGCTTCCTGCGGGCGAGGGCGGCGCAGCACAGGGCGTCGGAGCCGAACGAGTGCAGGTACGGGGTGCGCTCCCGCCGGCTCACGCGTCCCGAGACCGTCAGCAGCGCCGGCAGGAGCAGGAAGACGGACGCCGCGACGAGAAGGATGCCGGTTCCCGTCAGCAGGCCGAGGTCGGCAAGGCCCCGGAAATCGGTGGCCGTGAAGGCGTAGAAGGTCGCCGCCGTGGTCACCGCGCCGAGGAGCACGCCGACGCCGGTGTTCCTCCCCATCACCTCGGCCGCGTCGCGGTGCGAGGATCCGGCGCGAATTTCCTCCACGTAACGGCCGTAGAGCACGATCACAAAGTCGATGCCCAGTCCGATGAGCAGGGCGGCGAAGGCGGAGGTCACGGCGTTGAGCCGGTCGCGGAGTAAGCCTGCGAAGATGAAGGTCAGGGCGAGGCCGGTGACCAGGGGCGCGGACGCGAAGAGGAGGGCGCCCGGCCTGCGGAAGGCGAAGAGAAAGAGGATCAGGACGCCGATCAGCGAGGTGGCGGCGCCCACCGCCAGGTCGGTGACGATCAGCCGGCCGTCCTCGAGGGCGGTCACGTAGCCTCCGGCCGCCTCGACCCGCGGCGGCTCGTCCTCCCAGCCCGCCGCCCGCCAGGCGGCGGCGGCCCGGCGGACGCGATCCCGGAAGCCGCGCATCAGCTGCCGGTCGAACTCGAGATCCTGGGCCGGGCGCACCGGTCTGGCCAGCATGAGGAGTAGGTGACGCCCGGGGTCGATCATGTAGCCGGTGGCGGGGTCGAAATGCGCCCCCAGGCCGCCGATCTTGATCCGGCCGAGAAGGTCGGGCAGCAGGCCGAGCGGATCCTCGCGAAGGAGGTTCTTGGCCACCAGGCCCTGGGGACCGGTGAGCCGCGCCCGCAGCCACCGGGCCCGCCGCTCCAGGCCCGCCGCGTCCAGCCCGGCCAGGAGATCGTCCACCCGACGCGGGCCGAGGAAGAGGGTGGCCCGGTCGAGGAGCGGGCGCACCAGGGCGGCGGGATCCTCCATCCGGTACTCCACCCAGTCGATCTGCTTCCAGGAGCGGAGACGCCCTCCCAGCTCCTCCTCGAAGGCCAGCTCGCCCTCCAGGTCGGCCTTCGGGTCCAGCCGCACCACCACCAGGAGGAGGTCCACCGACCCGAACCGGTCGAGCGTGGTCCTGAACTCGGACACCACGCGGTTGTGGCTCGGCACCAGCGACAGGATGTCGGTCTGGACCCTGGCGTGGGTCACCACGACGCCGGCCGCGATCCAGGCCGCCAGGCTCAGGACGATGACGGTCCACGGGAAGCGCAGCCCCTGGCGGACGAGGAAGAGCGGCAACCGCCGCGGAAGCAGGCCTCGCCTCACGCCTCGCCCTCGGACAGGATCTGGCGGTTCTGCCAGAAGTAGGTCACCATCGAGACGACCGTGAGGATCAGGGCGATCCAGAGGGCGATCCGTCCGAGCACCATCCAGGAGCCCAGCTTCCTGCCCAGGATGAGGAGGGACACCGCCACCACCTGGCTGCCGGTCTTGGCCTTGCCCCACTGGTTGGCGCCGATGGCCACGTTTCTCACCATGGCGATCATCCGCAGCGCGGTCACGGCGAACTCCCTGCCCACGATGATGGTCACCATCCACGCCGGCGCCAGCCCGAGCTCGACCAGGGAGATGAACGCCGCGCTCATCAGCAGCTTGTCGGCGATGGGATCGAGCAAGGTCCCGGTCACGGTCACGCGGTTCGTCCGCCGGGCTATAATCCCGTCGATCAGGTCCGTGAGCGCCGCAAGGAGGAAGATTGCCAGCCCCCAGAACTCCTTATCCGGGAACTCGGTCAGCAGGATCACGACGAGCAGCGGCACCATGAAGATCCGCACGACCGTCAACGTGTTGGGCAGGTTCCACATCTGGGCTCTCCAAGTATCCGCCGTTTGTTGTCCGCCCGGACCGGGACGCTCATGGCTCCGGTGCTCCGGCACGTTCCTGGCGCCGGGCCCGTCATGGGCCGCAGGGACAGCTGATTCTAGCCTTCCCCCCGGCAAACGACAATGAAGCGCCACACCTGCGCCTTCCACCCCTCGCACGAGACCCAGACCCGGTGCGAGATCTGCGACCGGTGGATCTGCAGCAAGTGCGAGCACCGCGTCGGGGACCATGTCTATTGCAGCCGGTGGTGCGGCGTCCGCGGCACCACCCGGTCGGCGGCGCGGGCGGTGGCGGCGGCGGCCCGGCTCAGGCCGTCCCTGCCGTGGGTGATTGCGGCCCTCGGGTTGACCGCCCTCGCCTTCATGGCCGCCATGGCGATCCTGGTGGCCCGGATCGTGCTGGTATCCGGCGGCGCCCCGGCCGTATCTCCGCGCGCCGTCCCCGTGCGTACCCCCGTTGCCGTGGAGGGCCGGCTCGAGCGCGATGGGCGCGGCTGGCGGATCGTCGTCTCCGGCCCCCCGGGGATGTCGGTGCTGGTCGCCGCCGGCTCGCGCCCTCTGCTGGTGGTGGTGCTCGACGCGCGCGGCCGGGCGGTCACGCGGAGGCTCCGCCTGGCCGGCTCTCCGCCCCGGGTCACGCTCTCGCCCCTCGGCCGGGCTTCCGTCGCCATGCCGCTGGCGCCGACGCCCTCGCCGACCCCGGCGCCCTCGTCCACACCGACCCCAGTGCCCTCACCCACACCCACGGCGACCCCCTCACCGACGCCGACCGCCACGCCGACGGCGACCCCGTCACCCACCCCGAGCCCGACGGCGACGCCCGTCCCGACGCCGACGCGAACGCCAACCCCCACGCCCACGGCGGCGCCCACGGCCGCCCCGCGCCCCCGGGCCATCCGCACCCCGATCGTGGTGCGGCCCCTGCGCCGTCCCGCCTCCTGGACCGGCCGCGCGCGCCCCACGCCGACTCCGGC
>CAZXXL010000049.1:0-16350 GCA_964644635.1 uncultured Thermoanaerobaculia bacterium
CTAGCGGAGGATTTTCTCGTCGTTCCCGTGCCGAGGGCGAGCGAAGCTCTGCGTGTGTGGGGTTGGCTTGAGAGTACCTCCGAGGATGTTACGTTCACGAGGCCGGGGTGGCGGTCGTCCCTGCGCTGCGATGGCGTGATCGAGTCTCTCCCCGCGGGCGCGCGAGTCATGTGGCGCGCGAAGGAAACCGGGGGACCGGCAGTTGCGTGGTACGGGGTGGGTGCCGGACGCGTTGTGGTGACCACGTGTTACCCGTCATGGCTGGTATTGCGTGGTGGTCCCCTTGGGGGGGTGCGGAAGGAGGCTGCAAAGTTGTTCAACCTCGTCGAACGTATCTCCCGATATGGGGGCGGCGGGAGCGACACGCCAGCAGTCCCCGGCACCTCGAAGCAGGCGTGGACTTCGCCCGAGCTCGTGGTACCAGCTACGCCCAACGAGCGGGGAGACGAAGCGGTGTTCCGGGCGCTGATCCCCGAGTATCACGCCCCCGGCGGCACCAGCGTCGCGGAGATGTATTTCGACCCCCGTTACGAACAAACGTTTGCGAGGCCCGTGTGGCGGCGGCGTCTCAAACCCGACCGTGGGCCCAGTGTAGTGACCATAAGGTCTCCGTTGCGCAGGTTCGCGTCGGCACGGCGGAGCGCATCCGTATACCTCTCGGTGCGGGATAGGGCCCGACCCACGCTTCGGTATTCGTCGGCCTATTCCCCGCGCCTTTATCTTTTCCCGAACAGGCTGCGGGTGCGTGCGGTCCTCCACCGGGCCCGGCTGACAGCGGGTGTGGGGCCTCGGTCGGGCCGCACCCTGCAAGTCGAGATCCTTCTTTTCAATGTTGGCGAGCTTGATTTCCCAGGCAGGATTTCCCTGGCGGTGAGCCCTGCAGGGCCGGACCCGGCGAGGTCTACCGGTCTGATCCATTCGCACTGGGCCGACGGGGCGGTAGATGTCGGCGCAAGGAAGTCTGTGTCCTTCAGGGTCAGACTACCCTGGGACTGGCCGGATCGCGTAGCGCTGCGAATCTTCTATTGCGTCCCAAGCCTTCCGTGTTGGGCACATCCCGAGACGGCATGGGGTTTGACAGGCCCCCCGCGGAACGTTCTCGTGGTTGACCTGAAGAGCGGGTAGCGGATTTCGAACGCCGGCCTGATGGTCCTGCTGGTGCTCGGGCTGGGAGTCGCCTGGAGCCGCCGGGCCTGAGGCCGGGGTTGCGTGGGCCCGGGGGCGGGCGGGCCGCTGGGACGTGCCGGGCGTCCGGGATGGTACCCTTTGTCTCGTGACGATGAGGCAAAGGAGGAGGTGAGCATGCCGACGATCTTCGAGCGAATCGTGGCCGGGGAGATCCCGTGTCACAAGGTGTGGGAGGACGAGCGCCATCTCGCCTTCCTGGACATCAATCCGCGGGTCGAGGGGCACACGCTGGTCATTCCGAAGCGCGCCTTCGAGGACCTCTACACCATGCCGGACGAGGACTTCAGGGCCCTGTGGGGCGCCGTCCGCACGGTGGCGCTCAGGCTCAAGGAGAGGACCGCCTGCGCCAAGGTGATGACCCTGGTCATCGGCTACGACGTGCCCCACGTCCACGTGCACCTGCTCCCCACCAACAGCCTCGCCGACTTCCCCTTCCCGCCGGCGGACCGGGCGGCCCAGGCGAGGCTGGCCGAGACCGCGGCCAGGCTGGCGGAATGAGCATGGCCACACCGGCGGGCTGGCGGCCGCGGCCGGCGCTGGTGCGGCTCGCGGCGGGCGCGATCCTGGCGCTGGCGGCCGCGTCCCTCGCCGCGTCGCCCCTGGCGATCGCGCAGCGGGAGCGGATCAACCCCGGCCTCGGCCCGGCGCCGGCGTCCATCGACCGCTCGACGCCGGCGCGAACCTGGAGGAGCTTCTGGCGCGCGGCGGCCGCCGGCCGCTTCGAGGCCGCCGCCCACTGCCTGGATCTGACGGAGGTGCCCCGGAGCGAGCAGGAGGCGGTTGGAGTGCGCGCCGCGCGGCAGCTCTTCGCCGTCCTCAAGGCCACCGGCGCGCGGCCGGATGCGGTCCGGGAGGACACGCCGGTGGGGCCGCTGGAGGCGGGGGAGCCCAGCAACGTCGTGGTGGCGCACCGCTTCCGGGCGAAGGGGGTGAAGGGCGAGGTCTGGCTGCGGCGCACGGCCGACAAGGTGGGCCCGGAGCCGGTCTGGCTGGCCACCCGGCGGACCGTGTCGTCGGTGGCCGAGTGGTACCGCCGGATCGTGCTCGGCGTGCGGGTGGCGACGGCGGCGCTCAACCCCGGCCTCGGGACGCCGCCGGCGTCGGTGCGGCGGGACAACCCGCGGGCCGCGGTCGAGGGCTTCCTGAAGGCGTGCAACGCGGGCCGCTTCGCCGAGGCCGCGCACTACCTGGATCTCGGCGGCTACCCGGCTGCGCAGCAGCCCGCGATCGGGATCCGGCTGGCGCGGCGGTTGAAGATCGTGCTCGACCGCAAGCTCTGGATCAACCCGGAGGCAATCTCCAACGACCCGGGAGGCGCGCCGGAGGCGGGCCTGCCCGACGAGGCGGAACGGATCGGCGTCATCGAGGTCGAGGGCAAGAAGGTCCCGATCCTACTGCACCGCAGCTTCCTGCCCGGCGGGAGTACGGCGTGGACCTTCAGCCGTCCCACGGTGGCCGCCATCGACCGCCTGTACGCGGCGTTCGGGTACGGCTGGCTGGGCGACCACCTGCCGGCGTTCTTCTTCACGGTCAAGATCGCCCACGTGCAGCTGTGGCAGTGGTGCGGGATCGTGCTGTTGCTCCTGGCCGGCTGGCTGTTCGAGCGCGTCGTCTCTCGGCCGCTGCTGGCCGGCGTGCACAGGGCCGCGCGCAAGACGGCCACCCGCTGGGACGACGAGCTGGCGGCGGCGCTGGAGGGGCCGGTGCGGCTGGGGCTTCTGGCCGCGTTCCTCTTCGTCACGGTGCCCTTCCTGGGCCTGAGCGGGGCCGCCGCCAGGACGGCCGCGGTGGTCTGGAAGCTCCTCGGCATCGTCTTCCTGGGCTGGCTGCTCAGCCGCTGGGTCAGCATCGCCGCGCGTTTCCTCGAGGTGTCGGCGCTGGCCGAGCACAACGAAATGGCGCGGGGCTTCATCCCGATCTTCTCGCGGATCGTCAAGGTGACCGTCTGGGGCCTGGCCATCGTGGTCGGGCTCGACTCCATCGGCATCCATGTCATGGGGCTGGTGGCCGGGCTGGGGATCGGCGGCATGGCCGTCGCCTTCGCCGCCAAGGACTCCATCGAGAACGTGTTCGGCTCCCTGGCGATCGCCGCCGACAGCCCGTTCAAGATCGGGCACTTCGTGAAGATCGGCGGGGTGACCGGCACGGTCGAGGCGGTGGGGCTGCGCTCGACCCGGGTGCGGACGGTGGAGCGGACGCTGGTGACGGTGCCCAACGCGACGGTGATCTCGGAGGTGGTCGAGAACTACTCGGTCCGTGACCGCTACCGGTTCCAGACCACCATCGGCCTGCTCTACGATTCCACCGAGGCCCAGCTGGCCTACGTCATCGACGAGACCAAGAAGATGCTGCACGCCCACCCGCAGGTCTTTACCGACGACGTCCGGGTGCGGCTGGCCCGGTTCGGTGCCTCGTCCATCGACATCGACGTGCTGACGTGGATCCATGCCGCGAGTTACGTGGAGTTCACCGCGGTGGCCGAGGAGCTGAGCTTCAAGATTCTCCGCATCGTCAGGCAGTCGGGGACCGACTTCGCGTTTCCCTCGCAGACGCTGTACCTGGCGCGCAACAGCGGCATGGACGAGGAGGCCGTGCGCAGGGTCGAGGAGGAGGTGGCCCGCCGCCGCGCCGCGGGGGAGCTGTGGATTCCCGAGCCGCCCCAGGGTTGACCCGGCGGGGAATCCCGCGACACAATGACCGCGCCGACGCCGGAGTGGCGGAATGGAAGACGCAGCGGACTCAAAATCCGCCGGTGGCGACACCGTGAGGGTTCGAATCCCTCCTCCGGCACCAGCCGATCCCGCCGCGCCGGGCCGCGCCCGGTGAACGGCGCCAATCACGACCCGAAGGAGACGCTCGATGGCACGATCAGACCCCCACAGCTGCGCGGACCTCGACCAGGGCATGGTCGAACACATCGATTTCGACCTCGACGTGAGCTTCGACCGCAGGGAGGTGGCCGGGTCGGTGAGCCTGCGCCTGCGCGAGCCGGCCGGCGGCCCCCTCGATCTCGACACCCGCAACCTGCGGATCGGGGACTGCCGGGGGGAGAACGGGGCCGAGATCCCCTTCGCGCTCGGTGATCCCGACCCGATCCTGGGCTCGACCCTGCGCCTCGATCTGCCGCCGGGGACGCGGCGGATCGAGATCGACTTCCGGACGACCGAGGGCTCGACGGCGCTGGACTGGCTGGCTCCCGAGCAGACGGCCGGCGGGCGGCTTCCCTACCTCTACACCCAGTGCCAGCCGCACCACGCGCGATCGGTCTTCCCGTGCCAGGACACCCCCCGCGTGCGCTACACCTTCTCGGCGCGGATCACGGTTCCCGAGGGGTTCACGGCCGTCATGGCGGCGGCCGCGGCGGGCGACGAGCCCGCCGGGGGCGGCCGGCGGGTCTTCCGTTTCGAGATGCCGCAGCCGGTGCCGAGCTACCTGACCGCGTTCGCGATCGGCGAGATCGCCGGCAAGGACGTGTCCGATCGTGTCCGCATCTACGCCGAGCCCGCCGTGCTCGACCGGGCGGTGTGGGAGTTCGCCGGGGTCGACCGGATGATCCGGGTCGCCGAGGGACTCTTCGGTCCCTACGAGTGGGAGCGGTACGACATGCTGGTGATGCCGTTCTCCTTTCCCTACGGCGGGATGGAGAACCCGCGGCTGACGTTCCTCACGCCCACCCTCCTGGCGGGGGACCGCTCGCTGGTCAACGTGGTCGCCCACGAGCTCGCCCATTCCTGGACCGGCAACCTCGTCACCAACGCCAGCATGGAGGACTTCTGGATCAACGAGGGGTTCACGGTGTGGGCGGAAAGGCGGATCCTGGAGGCCCTGGAGGGATCGGAGTACGCGGCCCTGCACGCCGCCATCGGGCGGATCGCCCTCGACGAGGCCTTCGAGCGCTTCGGCGCGGACTCCCCCTACACGCGCCTGAAGACGCCCCTCGCCGGGGTCGACCCCGACGAGGTGTACTCCGAGGTGCCCTACGAGAAGGGTTTCCTCTTCGTCACGTTGCTGGAGCGCACCGTGGGCCGGGAGCGATGGGACGCCGTCATCCGGCGCTACATGGATCGCTTCCGGTTCACGTCGATCACGTCGGAGGACCTGCTGGCCTTCCTCGAGGAGGAGCTGCCCGGCCTCGCGGACAGCGTGGACGCCCGGCGGTGGGTGTACGAGCCCGGCCTGCCCGAGAACGCGCCGGCGTTCGCGTCGCCGCGCCTGGAACGGGTCCGCTGGCTGGTGAAGGCGTGGCAGGAGGGGAGCCGGCCGGGGCCGGAGGATGTCTCGGGCTGGGCGGCGGAGGAGTGGCAGCTCTTCCTCAAGTGGCTGCCCCGGGAGATCGCCGAGGAGGACTGCCGCCTCCTGGACGAGCGCTTCAGCCTCACGGCTTCGGGCAACTACGAGATCCTGGTCGCCTGGCTGACGCTGGCCGTGCGCTCGGGCTACCGTCCGGTGCTGGAGCGGGTTCGCCAGGTCCTGACGACGGTGGGACGCCAGAAGTACCTGCGCCCGCTGTACCAGGCCCTCCTGGCGAGGCCGGAGCTCCGGCCGCTCGCCGAGGAGATCTTCGCCGCCATGAGAACGAAGTACCACACGCTTTCCCGGGTGGCCATCGAGGGTCTCTTCGAGAAGACCCGGAAATAAACGCCGCTCCGCCCGGCTCCGTGCAACCTTGGGAAGGTGGGGTCGTACTGCTGGGAGGCCGCGCCGGCCCGGCGCGCAGGGGGAGGTCGAAGGTCCGCATGAGGTCACGGTTGCAAGACGGCGCGCGTGTTTTTCGGCTCGTGTCGATGTGGGTCGTGCTGCTCCTGGCGGCCGGCCCGGCGGCGGCCCGGCGCACGGTCACCCGGCCGCCCGGAAGCCCGAAGGTCATAGGGGTCGGCCGGACGACGGGACCGATCAGGGTGGACGGGGTCCTCGACGAGCCGGCGTGGAAGGACGCCGCGAGGGTGAGCCTGGACTACGAGACCTGGCCCGGCGACAACACCCCGGCGCCGGTGAAGACGGTGTGCCTGATCACGTACGACCACAGCAATCTCTACGTCGCCTTCCGCGCCGAGGATCCCGACCCGAAGGCCATCCGCGCCCATCTCACCGACCGTGATGCGGCGTTCGAGGACGATTTCGTGGGCGTGATCCTGGACACCTTCCACGACGGCCGGCGGGCCTTCGAGTTCTTCGTCAATCCCCGCGGCGTCCAGATGGACCTCATCAACAACGACGTCGGCGGCGGGGAGGACGCGAGCTGGGACGCGATCTGGGACTCGGCGGGGAGGATCACCCCCCGGGGCTACGTCGTCGAGATCAAGATCCCCTTCTCGTCGCTGCGGTTCCCGCGCGCCGGCGGCGCCGAGTCGTGGGGTTTCAGCGCCATGAGGGTCTACCCGCGGGACCGCCGCTACACGTTCTCCAGCCAGCCCGAGGACCGGAACATCAGCTGCTCGCTCTGCCAGATCTCGGAGATCACGGGTCTTTCCGGGATCAGGCCGGGCCATGCGCTGGAGCTCGACCCCACGTTCACGGCCACGGCGGGCCAGGTCCGGGACGATTTCCCGGACGGGCCGCTGAGCGACCCCTCGACGCAGGGGTCCGCCGGGCTCACCGCCCGCTGGGGGGTGACGCCGAATCTGATCCTGAGCGGGACCGTCAAGCCCGACTTCTCGCAGGTGGAGGCCGACGCGGCCCAGCTCGCCATCAACCGCACCTTCGCCCTCTTCTTTCCCGAGAAGAGGCCCTTCTTCCTGGAGGGGGCGGACTACTTCCAGACCCCCCTCAACCTGGTGCACACGCGGACCGTCGCCGATCCGTCCTGGGGCGTGAAGCTGACCGGCAAGGCCGGGAGGAACGCCATCGGGGCCTTCCTGGCGCGGGACGACGTCACCAACATCATCTTCCCGGGCAACCAGGGATCGGACAGCACGTCGCTGGACCGGTCCAACACCGCGGCCGTCGTCCGCTACCGCCGCGACGTGGGCAGGAGCTCGACCCTGGGCGCCATCGTGACCAGCCGGACGGCGGGCGATGATTATTCGAACCAGGTATACGGGATCGACGGGCTGATCCGCTTCACGGACGTGGAGAGCCTGTCCTTCCAGGTCCTGGGGTCGCAGACCGAGTATCCGAGCGACATTGCCGCCGACTTCGATCAGCCGGGCGGCCGCTTCGACGGCTCGGCGATCGTGGCCAGGTACAGCCACGACTCCCGGAGCTGGAACTGGGATGTCCGGTACGAGGACCTGGGCAGGGGCTTCAGGGCGGACATGGGATTCGAGCCCCGGGTGGACACCCGCTTCCTGAAGGCGCGGGCGAGTCACGTCTGGTGGGGCGGGGACGGGTCGTTCTTCAGCCGCCTGGCGCTGGGAGCCAACCGGGACGAGACCCGGGATCACAACGGGCTCGATCTCGACCGGACGTCCGAGATCTGGCTGTCGGCCAGCGGCCCGTGGCAGTCCCACGGCTTCATCAACATCGGCACCTCGGACACCTACTTCAACGGGAAGACCTTCGACCAGGACTACGTCGGCATCTTCGTCAACCTGCGGCCGAGCGCCACCTGGAGCTTTGGCGCCTTCACCCGCCTGGGCGACACCATCGACTTCGCCAACACCCGGAGCGCCGACGGCCTGACCTTCTCCCCGCGGGTGACCTTCAAGCTGGGCGCTCATTTCAGGACCGATCTCCGCCAGACGTACCAGAGGCTGCACGTGGACGGGGGCCGGCTGTTCCGGGCCAGCCTCACCGACCTGCGCCTGGTCTACCAGTTCAACGTGAGGACTTTCGTCCGCCTGATCACCCAGTACACGGACATCGTGCGCAACCCGTCCCTGTACGAGGCGGAGGTCGACCCGGCCTCCCGCCAGCTCTTCAACCAGCTCCTCTTCTCGTACAAGGTCAACCCCCAGACCGTCTTCTTCTTGGGGTACTCGGACTCGGGATTCGGCTACCGGGGCATCGACATCACGACTGCCAACCGGACCCTCTTCTTAAAGATCGGCTACGCCTGGCTGTTGTGAGCTCCGGGCGGCGCCGCTTGGGCCGGGGGAGCGATCAACCTCGCCCGGTGGCGAGCAGGTCCCAGAAGGGGACGCCGAGACGGGCGAAGAGCCCCGGGAGCGCGTGCACGGGCAGCCCGACGACGGTGTGCGGGGAGCCGTCGATCCCGCGCACGAAGAGACCGCCGCACCCCTGGATGGCGTAGGCGCCGGCCTTGTCCATGGGCTCGCCGGTGTCCAGGTACCAGTCGATCTGGGCGGTGGTCAACGGGACGAAGCTGACCGTGGCCGTCTCGACCAGGCTCGCGCAACGGCCGTCGAGGGCCAGCGCCAGGCCGGTGTGGACCCGGTGGGAGGCACCGGAAAGGAGCTCGAGCATGGCCCTGGCCTCGTCCCGGGAACGCGGCTTGCCGAGCATCCGGCCCCCAGCCTCGACCACGGTGTCGGCACCGAGCACGGGCAGGCGGGGATGGCGGGCCGCCACCGCGGATGCCTTCTCCCGGGCCGACCGTTCGGCCAGGGAGCGGGGATCCTCGCCCGGACGGGGCGCCTCGTCGATCCCGGCCGGGATCACCCGGTGGGGAAGGCCGATGAGGTCGAGGAGCCGGCGCCGGCGGGGGGAAGCGCTGGCGAGGATGATGCCCGGAGATGGCGAACCGCTCGCGGAGACGGCCATGAACACGCGTCGCGCCGGGATCAGTCCGCCGGCACGACGATCACCACCGACTCGTCGCGCTGCAGGATGGTGACGATCGTTCCCTCGTCGATGGGTTCCGGGATCTGCGACCTGGCGGCCAGCTTCACGAAGCAGGTGCCCACCTTCACCTCCACCTGCCCGAACCCGTTGGGAGGGATCGGCTTGACGACCTTGGCGTCCGACCCGCAGCACTTCAGGCCCCGGCTGGGATCGCAGGTCTTGCACAGCCAGCTCCTGAGGACGAGGGTTCCGGCGAGGCCGGCGAGGGTCCCGATGAGGATCTCGCGCCGGTGCGACAGGGTGGTCAGCCCCTGCAGCACCAGGGTGGTGAGACCGAAGATGGTCAGGAAGGAAACCACGAGGTCGGTCCTGGGGGTGTGAAAGCTCAGCCAGTGCTCGTGGGAGGGGACGACGACGCCGTCACACAACTCGCTGGGATGGAGGAGGCGCCGGACCAGGCCGCTCACCATCGCCAGAACGAATCCGATGAAAAAGATCATGAGGTAGCCGAACGCCCAGGTCACGCCCGTAAGTATATCAAAAAAAATTCATTTTAGGTGATTTCCCGGGTCCGGCATGGCCACGGGGAGGCGGAGACGGGCGACGGTCCCCCGCTCCGGTCCCGGCTCGACGGTGAGCTCGCCGCCCATGGCCCGGGCGAACTTGCCGGCGATGGCGAGGCCGAGACCGGCCCTTCCTCTGGTCTGGGGGAAGAACGGGAGAAAGACCCGGTCGAGGATGTCCGGCGGAATCCCCTCCCCCTCGTCGGCCACGGTGATCTCGGCGTCGCCCTTCGACCGGCGGCTCAGCGAGACGCGAACGGCGTGCGGCGGCGGCGTGTGCTCCACCGCGTTCTTCAGGAGCCGTTCGAGGACGATCCGTACCGCCGCCGGATCCCAGCGGGCGGCCGGGAGCGGCTCCGTGACCTCGAGGCTGACCTCGGGCCGTACCTCCTCCCGGCTCGAGACGAAGCCGGCCACCAGGTTGGTCAGCAGGGCCCCCGGATCGACGTCTTGCGGGTTGACCTGGGCCGGCCGACCGAAGAGCAGCATCTCGGCGATGGTCTCTTCCAGCTTCTTGAGGTGGGTGAGGACCTTGCCGATGGCCGGGTCACCCGACTTTGCGACGGCCAGCTCGGCCTGGAGGGAGGCGGCGAAGACCGAGTTGCGGAGGGCGTGGGCGATCCGGTTGACCAGCCACTCGGCGTCGGGAGCGACTTCTTCGCCGGTCGACGGATTCTGGTCGGCTGTCTGGGGGACCTTGGTCATAGCTCCACCTTCTCCGGAGTGGTGGCGGGCAGGGCGCGGGTCTTTGCCCACGAGCGGATGGCCTTGAGCTGCTCGGCCATCGTCTTCGAGAGGGGAATGATCTTGCCGAAGGTCCGGAGGAGGTCGTTCTGGCTGGGCTCGCGGCCGGTGGCGTGGGCGGTGATCCGGGCCGCGATGACCGCCTGCTCGATCTCGGCGCCGTTCCACCCCCGGGTGGCCGAGGAGAGCAGGATGAGGTCGTACTTGGCCGGGTCCAGCCCCTGGCGCCGCATGTGGATCTCGAGTATGGCCTTGCGCTCCTCCTGGTTGGGGAGGTCGACGAAGAAGACCTGGTCGAAGCGTCCCTTGCGGATGATCTCCGCCGGGAGGAGGTTGATCCGGTTGGCGGTGGCGGCCACGAAGACCTCGGCGCTGTGCTCCTGCATCCAGGTCAGGAAGGACGAGAAAATCCTCGTCAGCGAGCCCGTCTCACCCTCGTTGTAGCCGGCGATCCCCATCTCGATCTCGTCGATCCAGAGAACAGCGGGGGCCACCGCCTCGACGGCGCGCAACGCCCGGTGAAACACCCACTCCGGCGAGCCGTGCACCCCGGCGAAGACGAGATTCATGTCGAGGCGGAAGAGGGGGAGGTTCCACTCCTGGGCGATCACCTTCACGGCCAGGCTCTTGCCGCAGCCCGACATGCCCATGAGGAGGATTCCCTTCGGCACCGGCAGACCGTGCTCGCGCGCCTGGGGCGTGAACAGGCTCCGGCGCTCCTGCACCCAGGCCTTGAGCTGGTCGAGCCCGCCGATGTCGTTCAGTCCCTCGCCGGGCGGCACAAACTCGAGGATGCCCTCCTTGCGGGTCACCTGCTCCTTCTCGGCCAGCACCTCGGTGAAAAAGTCGGCGTCGAGCGTCTCGTGCCGGGCCAGGAGGCGGATCAGCAGGTGCTCGACCTCGGTCAGGCTCATGCCCTTGAGCACGGTCACCAGTCGCTCGATGACCTCGGCGTCCACGCCGCGGTCCTGGAGACGGGACGTGACCATCGCCCGCAGCTCGCTCTCGTCGGGGAAGAGGGAGAGGACGACGTAGGACAGGGGTTTCAGGCTTGCCGGCATCTCGGCCGTGGAGGTCATCAGGAACAGGAACTTGCCCGTGTTCCGCACCTTGACCGCGGTGTCGCGCAGCCGTCGCACGACCCGGCTGTCGCCGAAGAAGCTCTCCATGTCCTTGAAGATGTAAAGCCCCCGCGGCGCCTTGTCGGCCACCCAACCGAGGGCGTCGAGGGGGTGTTCGGCGCCGTCCGCACCCGCCCCGGGATCCTGGACGAAGCCGTCGGCACAGTTCCACACGACGACCGGCAGGGGCTCCGGCCGGGCGGCCCTGGCGAACCTGGTGACCAGGGCCTCAAGCCGTTCCTCCTCGGTTCCGACCAGGAAGGTGATGGGGTAGGCGGACGTCAGCGCCGTGCGAATCTGGTCGAAGGCTGTCTGCACCATTCCATTCTAACAAGGGAAGGCGCGGCCGGCCGAGCCCGGGGGGTATACTCGGGACCGTGGCTCACCAGCTGGCTTCGCTGCTCGCCTGGCTCGGACCCAACGCCGTCTGGGTCGCGCTGGTGGGGCCGGTGCTGGTGCGCCTCGTCGGCCACTGGCTCCCCGAAGAGCTCTTCATGATGGGCATCGGGGTCGTGGCCGCCCGGGCGGGGTCCCCGGCCGAGACGGCCAGGATCCTCGCCGCCGTGTGGCTGGGTCACTTCGCGACCGACCAGACGGTCTACCTGGTCGGGCTGAAACTGCGGTCGGCGCTGATGGGGCGGCCGGCCTTCGCTCGCCCGATCGAGCGGGTGGCGGCGCGTCTCGAGGCCTCGCCGTCGGCCCTCGCCGGGCTGGTGCCCGCGCGGGTGTTTCCGCTGGGGCGGGGCGTCTGGCTGGCCGCGTGCGGCGTGGTGGGCATCAGGTGGCCGCGGTTCGCCGCCGTGGACGCGGCGGCGCTGGTGGCCCACGTCGCCCTGTGGTGCGGCCTGGGGTGGTGGCTGGGCAACGAGACCTCGCGCCTGGTGGTGTCGGCGGAGATCGGCCGGCTGGCCGCCCTCTGGGCGGCCGCGGCGGCGGTGTCGGCGCTCCTGGCGGTGCTCGCCTGGCGGCGGTGGAAGAGCCTGCGTCCCGCGGCCCGCCGCCTCTCCGCGTCGTTCGGCCGCCCCCGCCGGTAGGCCGGACGACGCTCCCCGTTGCAACCGATCCGAGCGGTGCGGCATAGAAGGGGCGTACGGTCGCAATCATTCGCGGCGAATGTCAGGAGGTAGTGCATGGGTTTGAAGACGAGGATCACGACAGCTTCCGAGAAGACCCGGCAGCTGCTGGAGCAGCTCTCGTTCCTGGCACCGCTGGCGACCCGGATCGTGATCGGGCTGGCCTTCATCCACACGGGCCTCGGCAAGTGGCGCTTTTTCGAGCGGACGATCGGTTACTTCGACTCCCTCGGAATCCCTTTCCCGGCTTTCAACGCGGCGCTGGTGGCGTCGATGGAGCTGGTCGGCGGCGCCTTCCTGGTGGCCGGCCTGCTGACGCGCTTCATGGCGTCCGGCCTGGCGACCACGATGATCGTCGCCCTGGCGACGGCCGACACCGGGGCCTTCCTGTCGTCGTGGAAATCATCGAGCGAGATCTCGCCCACCGACGTCACCTCGTTCACCTTCCTGCTCTTTCTGCTGTGGCTGATCTTCAAGGGCCCGGGGGCCGTGAGCCTGGACGCGCTCCTCGCCCGGTTCCTGGGCATCGGGCGGGTCCGGAGCCCGGCGCGGGGGGCCGTCGCCCTCGAGGCCTGACGCGACGAACGACGATCCTGTTTCGACGGGGAGTGGTGAAGCAACACCTTGTAACCAATCCATCCATGGGCGCCAGAACCCCTGCTCGCCGCTCCCCGTCCTTTTCCCCCGCGGCCGGGGTGATCCGCCTCAGCCTATCAATCACCCGCGATCGACTGCGACCGGCCATGCGCCGGCAAGTGCCGTGCCCTTCCCGCGGTGTCACGGCGTCCCGAGCGAAGGCCCGCCAGGGCCGGAGCGACGGGACCCCCTCACGATCGGACATCCCAACGGAGCACTGGGCGGCGCGCTCCAGAGCTGTCAGGGATCGCCACGTCGCCGGGCTCCGCCCGGCTCCTCGCGATGACAAGAAGGGGGTATTTCGCCTCGCACCCCCCACGCTGTCATTGCGAGGAGGATTCCGCAGGAATCCGACGCGGCAATCCCCTCACGATCGGACACCCCAACGGAGCACTGGGCAGCGCGCTCCAAAGCTCTCAGGGATGGCCACGTCGCGCGCCTTCGGCGCTCTCCTCGCCATGACAGGGCCGAGGATGCTCCCAGCGGCTGCGGCCGCAAGGCCTCACAGGACGGGCGATCGCCTCCCGGAGAAGCAGCGGGCTCAGCCGCGGACGGCCTTGTGGCCGTAGAAGATGAGGCCGGCCTCGCCGTCCTCGCGAATCCTGCGGAACTCCAGCCGAACCGGGTCGCCGATCGAGAGCCCCGCCGGGTCGGTGAGGTCCGCCACCTGGACCATTACCCGCACGCCGTTGGAGAGCTCGACGATGGCGATGGCCAGGGGGGCGTCCTCGGTGAAGCCGGCCGGCGGCACGCGGACCACCGTCGGCGCCACCACGTGGCCCTCCCGGGGCAGGGTGACGGTTTCGAACTCGCGGCCCTTGCAGGCCGGGCAGACCAGTCGCGGCGGGTAGAGCACCTTGCCGCAGCCCGTGCATCGTGCCGCCTCGAGACGGTACCGCCGGGGATACTCTCGCCAGGAACGTGCCGGAGATTCCATCACGCCACCTCCAGGATGTGGACGGTCGAGCTGCCGCCCGATCCGCCCATGTTCTGGGTCAGCCCGACGCGGGCCCCCTCGACCTGCCGCTGCCCGGCCTCGCCCCGGAGCTGGGTGACGATCTCGGCGATCTGGGCGACGCCGGTGGCGCCCACGGGATGGCCCTTCGACTTGAGGCCGCCCGAGGGGTTGACCGGGATCCTGCCGGTGAGGGCGGTGAGCCCGCGCTCGGCGGCCGGGCCGCCCTCCCCGGGCGGGAAGAACCCGAGAGCCTCGGTGGTCATGATTTCGGCGATGGTGAAGCAGTCGTGGACCTCGGCCACGTGGATGTCCCTGGGCTGCCGGCCGGACATGGCGTAGGCCCGCTCGGCGGCGAGCTCCACCGCCCGCAGCCGGGCGAGGTCCTCCCGGTTCGCGAGCGCGATGGTGTCGGTGGCGAGCCCGGAGCCGGTGACCTTCACGACCGGCCTCCGGCCGGCGATGTCCTTCGCCTTCTCGAGGGGGGCGAGCACGAGGGCGGCCGCGCCGTCGGTGATGGGCGAGCAATCGAGCAGGTGGAGGGGATCGGCGACCAGCGTGGAGCCCAGCACGTCGTCCACGGTGAGCTTGAGATGGTACTGGGCGTGGGGGTTGAGCAGCCCGTTGGCGTGGTTCTTCACCGCCACCGCGGCGAGCTGGCGGGACGTGGTGCCGTGGTGGGCCATGTGCACGCGAGCCATCATGGCGTAAAGGCCGGGGAAGGTGATGCCGTGGAACCCCTCGTACTCCTGATCCGCCGCGGTACCCAGGGCGAAGGTCGCGTCCGCCCCGTCCACGTCCGTCATCTTTTCCACCCCGCTGACGAGCACGATGTCGGCCAGACCCGCCGCCACCTCGGCGAAGCCCGCGCGGAAGGCGAGACTCCCCGACGCGCACGCGGACTCGGTCCGCGTGGCGGCGACGCCGGCCATGCCGATCTCGTCGGCGAGCAGCGATGCGAGGTGTTCCTGGCCCACGAAGAGGCCGGGAGACATGCAGCCGACGGTGATCAGGTCGACCCGGTCGACGCCGGCGTCGTCGAGCGCGGCCAGCGCGGCCTCGGCCCAGATCTCACGCAGGGATTTCTCCCACAGCTCGCCCCAGTCGATCATGCCGACACCGATGATCGCTACTTCACGCATGATCTCCTCCTATTCCCCCATGCGGATCTTGCCGCGGAGCTTGGCGTAGGTCCCGTAGTCCACGTAGATCTTGTCGTTGTCGAGCTGCATCCTGGTCAGCGGGGCCAGGGTCTGGACCGACGGCAGCCGGTCGGTCATGCGGAAGATGAAGGAATCCGACCCGGCGCCGGAGCCGAAGGAGGTCAGCAGGACGAGGTCTCCGGGCTTGGCCACGTCGAGCACGGCCGTGAGGCCGATGGGGGAGGCGCCGGAGTAGGTATTGCCGAGCCACGGGGAGAGCCACCCGGGCTCCAGCTGCTCCATGGTGAACCCGAGCCGCTTGCCCACCCGAAGCGGGAACTTACCGTTGGGCTGGTGGAAGACGGCGAACGCGAGGTCCTCGGGTGCGAGCCCCGCCTGTTCCATGATCCCGCGGGCCGAGCTTTCGATGTGGCGGAAGTAGGCCGGCTCGCCGGTATAGCGGCTCCCGTGGCGCGGGTAGTGCATGTGGGCGCGGCGCCAGAAGTCGGGGGTGTCCGTGGTCCACGAGTAGGTGGCCACGACCTCGGCGAGCATCCTTTCTTCGTCGGCGCCGAAGATGAAGGCGGCGGCGCCGGCCGCGGTGGAGTACTCGAGGGCGTTGCCGGGCGCCCCCTGGGAGGTGTCGGCGCCGATGCCCAGCGCGTACCGCACCTCGCCCGCCCTGACCAGGGACTGGGCCAGGTACATGCTCTCCGTGCCCGCCTTGCAGGCGAACTCGAGGTCGCCCACATGGACCTGCGGCGTGATCCCGAGAGCCTCCGCGACCACGGTCCCCGAGGGCTTGACCGCGTACGGGTGGGACTCGGAGCCCACGTAGACGGCGCCGATGGCGGCCGGGTCCACGCCGCCGGAGCGGGCCAGGGCCCGGCGGCCGGCCTCCACGGCCATGGTGATTGTGTCCTCGTCCCGGCCGGGAACGGATTTCTCGAAGAGCTGCAGGCCGCGCTTGTACGACGGCGCATCGGCCCCCCATACCTTGGCGATCTCCTCGAGCTTGATCCTTCGCCGCGGGATATACGAGCCGTACCCGAGAATGCCGACGCTCATGCCACCTCCCGTCTTGAGACTGTCAGGATTTGCCGTTCGCGCACGGGTCGAGTTTACTCTCCGACCGCGGCGGGCGCAACGCGCCGCGGCGCGGGCACCGGCCCGAACCGTTGGGAGCATCTTTTGCGCTGTCATCGCGAGGTGGCGTAAGCGCGCGAAGCTTCGCTTCGCCTGCGC
>CAZXXL010000050.1:0-16143 GCA_964644635.1 uncultured Thermoanaerobaculia bacterium
CCCGGGCGCCGGCCGGGCCGGCCCCCCCCCCCGCCGCCCCCCCCCGCGCCCCTGCCACCTCCAGGCCCCGGACGGCCCCCTCCCGCGCCCCCCGACCCCCAGCGGCCCCCCGCCACAGGCCCAGGCGCCGCCCGCGGCCGTCGAAGGGCCGCGCATGCCGGAGCCACCACCACCACCCCGGCCGCCGGAGCCAGCGTCCGCTCGCGGTGTCGAGGACGAAGTCGACCGGGTAGCTCACGCCGCCGCGGCGGACCTGCCCGGCCACCAACGTCCAGCTCCCCTCCGGGGCCGGAGCCACCGCCGCGATCCTCGTGATGTCGGCCGGCGTGGCGGCGCGGACCCAGGCCGCGCCGGCAACGAGCGCCAGCGTCGAGATCACGATCAGGAACACCGCCGTCGCCCCGCCGGCGGTCGCGGATCTCGCGGCGTCGGACCTCCCGGCCACGGCCGCCGCCGCGGAGGCCGCCAGGAAGACGAGGGACCACGAGACGGGTATCGCCAGGAACCAGCCGGTGGTGACGGCCGGCCCGGTGGTGACGACCACCGCCACCAGCGGCGACCAGACGAGGCGGAGCTGCGCCAGGTAGGCGCCGGCCACCGCGGCCGCGAGCACCACCAGCCAAACCGACCGCACCCGCAGCAGGATCCTGCTCAGCGCCGCGGCCGCCGCCGCGCCGGGCAGCAGGAGCAGCGCGAGGAGCAGTGCCGGGAGAGCCCCCGGCGGGATCACGGCCCGCCCGCCCTCGGTCAGCGCGGCCGGCGCCAGCACCAGGGCGGGCGCACCCAGGCTGAGAACGAGCACCGCACCCAGCCGTCCCAGCCAGAGCTCGATCACCCCGATGGGACGGGCGAGGTAGAACCCCTCGCGGCCGTCGGCGAGGGCGCCGCCGAGGACGGCCGAGCCCAGCGCCAGCGCGCAGAAGGCCATCAGCGCCAGGGCCACCACCCAGACCGCCACGCCCCGCACCGTCTCCGGGTCCCAGCGGCGAAGGGCCGGCAGGAACGGGGCGCTCCACGCCAGGAGCCCCATCAGGACCGCCCCGGGAAAGACGAGCCATGCCCGCTTGATCTCGTACCAGGCGATGACGCCGACACCCTTCATACCGCACCCCCGTCGCGCACGACATCCACGAAGATTCGCTCCAGGCCCGGCCGGCCTCCGAGCCTCGCCGCCCACCGTGTCTTGAGCTCCCCGAGCTCGCCCTCGGCGGCGATCCTGCCGCCGGAGACGATCGCCACCCGCTGGGCCAGTCTCTCGATCCCGTCGAGGTCGTGACTGGTGATGAAGACCGTCGTTCCCCGGTCGGCGAGGTCGCGGATCAGCTCCTCGTACAGCTCGCGGCGCGCCACCGCGTCGAGGCCGAGCGTGGGGTCGTCGAGGATCAGCAGCCGGGGCTGCGAGGACAGGGCGAGGCAGAGCTGAAGCTGGGCCCGCTGGCCGCGGGAAAGCTCGGCAACCCGGCGGGCCGGCTGGATGCCGAAGCGCTCCAGCCTCGCCTTCGCCGCGTCCCCGTCCCAGCGCGGGTGGAGGCGTCTTCCGAAGGCGAGGACGTCCCTCACCCGCCAGGCCGGTGGGGCGTCCGGAGACTCGGGGACCACGCCCACCTCCGCCATGAGCCGCTCGCGCTCGCGCCACGGATCCCGGCCCAGGACCCGGAGCGTCCCCGCCCGGGGGCGAAGCTGGCCGAGCAGGCAGCGGACGAGGGTCGTCTTGCCGGCGCCGTTCGGTCCCAGGAACGCGAACACCGTCCCCGGCCGAACCCGCAGCGAGACCGCGTCGAGCACCCTCTTTCGTCCGTAGGCGCAAGCCACGCCGTCGACCACGATGACATTCCGACGATCCTCACTCATCGCGCTTCACCCTCCGCTCCCGCTCTTGGCGCATCCCCCGTTCCCACGCCCCGTCCAACGCCCGTTTCGCACCGTCGAGGGAGACGCCGAGGGCCTCCGCCTCCGCGCGGTAACGGTCCGCCGCCCGGGCCAGCTCGTCCCGGCGGAGGGCGTCCGTGACGTCGCGCCCGAGGGCGGCCACGAAGGTGCCCTCTCCCCGGCGGACGGCCAGCAGCCCGAGATCCACCAGGGAGCGGTAGGCGCGGGCGACGGTGGCCGGATTGGCGCGCAGACGCACCGCCGCCTCGCGGACGGACGGGAGCGGATCGCCCGGCCGGAGCCGCCCGGACGCGATCCCCCGGCGGAGGCCATCCTCGATCTGCTTCCAGATCGGGACCGTTCCTGCCGCGTCGATGTCGAGCTCGAAATTCACGGTTCGCTCCAGTCGGCGTCATGCACTAGTGTACTATTACACTAATACACTAATACAGGTCCAAAGCCCATGTCAAGGCAGGCGGCGGCGGTCGCAGCAACCCGCCGGGGCGGCCCGCGGGTTCCTGGCCCTGGGCCGCCGTCTGGGGTATGCTCGAACCACCGATTGCGCCTGGGAGGCAAACGATGGCAGCCGAGATTTTCACCGAGGAGTGGGCCAACGCCTGGTGCGAGAAGATCAACGAGAACGCGAGCTACCGGAAGGCCGCCGAGCGCTGGGAGGGAGCCATCGTGCTCGTCATGACCGCCGATCCCGACTTCGGGATTCCCGAAGAGCGCGCGGTCATCGCCGACCTCTGGCACGGCGAGTGCCGGTCGGGACACACAGCCGACGCGGCCGCGCGGGACGCGGCGCCCTACGTCATCAGCGGCTCGCCGGCGGCCTGGAGAAAGATCCTCGACGGCGAGGCCGACCCCATCGTCGCCCTGATGGGCGGCAAGCTCAAGCTCGCCCGGGGCGGGCTCTTCTCGCTCCTCCCCTACGCCAAGGCCGCCAAGGAGATGGTCGTCTCCGCCACTCAGGTCGACACGTCCTTCCCGCCCGGCTGGCGTTGATCGGGCGTCAGGCCCGGAGCTTCTCCGCCTCCTCGGCGAGGAGGTCCATCTCGCCGTGCACGTGCTGCACCAGCGTGTCCGGGTCGGGCACCAGGGCGGCGTCCACCGCGATGCCGATGTGCACCGAGCCCGCGTAGCTGAAGATGCTGATGCCCAGGCCGAGGTGGGCGGATTGGGGAACCCAGAACATGATGTTGCCGATCCGCGATCCCGCGATGTAGAGCTTCTCCCGCGGGCCGGGCACGTTGGTCATCACCAGGGTCGCCTTGCTGCCGAAGAAGTCGACCCCCAGCGCCAGCAGCTCCGGCTTGGCGAGGCCGAGCAGCTGCAACACGCTGAAGACGACCCCCGTCTCCGGTGAGCGCTTCAGCTCCGCCATGCGCCGGTGCACGGTGCGCAGGCGTTCGACCGGGTCCCGGATGCCGACCGGAAGCGCCACGAACACGAGCCCGAAGCGGTTGCCGAGCCTGTCCATCTCTTCCTCGGGCCGGATGTTCACCGGCACGACGGCGTGGACGTCGCGCCCCTCGATGTCGTCGCCACGCCCCAGCATGTAGCGGCGCATGGCGCCGGTGGCCACCTCGAGCAGCACGTCGTTGACGGTCGCCCCGAAGAGCCTGCCCACGGCCTTGACCCGCTCGAGGGGAATCGGCCGCGACCAGGCGGCCTTCTTCATGATCCCGACCCGTCCCTTGAACGCGGTCACCGGGTCGGCCGGACGCTCGATCAGCCGCTTGAGGACGCTCACCGCGCCCGCACTGCCCTGGATCACCTCCATCACGCGCTCGGGGTTGACCATGACCTCCCGGCCCTGGTCCAGCAACGCGCCGGCCATGGCCTGCACCCCGCCCGCCGGCCGCCGCACGCTCCGGGGCCCGGCGGCCGGCCGGGCCGGCGGCGACCCCGGGCCGGGATCGGTGAGGGAGAGCAGCAGCCGCACCAGGGCGATGCCGTCGGCGATGCAGTGGTGGAGGCGGACGATGAGGGCGGTCCCCTCGCCGTAGCTCTCCACCACGTGGATCTGCCACAAGGGGCGCGTGCGGTCCAGAGGGGTGCTCATGAGGTCGCTCACCAGATCCTGGAGCGCCGCCTGGTCGTGGGGTGAGGCGAGGGCCACCTTCCGCAGGTGGGCGCGCAGCGTCAGGTGCTCGTCCTCGACCCAGGACGGCCGGCCGAACGGCAGCGGGGACTCGACCACCCGGCGCCGGAACCGGTCGTGGATGAGCAGCCGGTCCTCGATGAGCTCCTTGAAGCGCGGAAAGTCGAGGCGGTCCTCCAGCACCATCAGGCCGGTGATGGTCATCAGGTTGGTCGAATCCTCCATCCGCAACCAGGCGCTGTCCACGTTGTCCAGCGGTTCGCGCTCGTCTCCACGCACGTGCAAGACACCCCCTTCTTGCCGGTCCACCATCGAGCTTCCCGTCGTGATCCGATCATATCAGCATCCGGGGCCCAACCCTCCCCCCGGTCATTGTCACATCGCGGCAAGAGATTTCCGCGATCAGCCTGATATCTTCGACCAACTCCCGGGGACACTGAACCTGCGTCTTGCCGCACTGCGGAATCGCGGGGTTGACATCTTTGCCGCACCGCGTTATATTGTGGGCGAGACATGCCGCAGGGCGGCAACAACACCGCCGGGAAGACCGGCGAAGGAGGTCGCGATGGTCAAGGAAAAGGCGAAGAAGTTGCAGGAAAACGTGGTCGAGTCGGCCCACAAGATCTGGCTGGCGGGGCTCGGGGCGCTCGCGATGGGCCAGGAGGAGGGCGGTAAGCTGTTCGCCACCCTGGTCGAGAAGGGCGAGTCCTTCGAGAAGAGCGGCAAGCAGCAGGTGGAGAAGGCCAAGGGCGCCGTGACCGGCGTGAAGACCGTGGCCGAGAGCTACTGGGACACGTTCGAGAAGACCCTCGACGAGAAGCTCACCGCCGTGGTTCATCGGGTCGGCGTCCCCACCAAGCAGGAGATCGAGGCCCTGACCAAGAAGGTCGATCAGCTCACCAAGAGCATCGAGAAGCTCCAGAAGAAGGAAGCGGCCGCCAAGCGCCCCGCGCCGAAGGCCAAGACCGCGAGCTGAACACGCCTCGAACGGCAGGCATCGGGACGCCGGACGGCGTCCCTTTTTTCTTGCCTACCGGTTCCTGCCGTACCGTTCGTGGCTGGACACCCAGTCCAGCGAGGAGATGGCCGCACCGAGAGAGATCTCGCCCGCCAGCGCCACGCCGGCCATGATCTCGGCCAGCTTCTTCACCTTGTCCCGGCCCCGGCAGCCGAGCACGGCCAGGCACTCGCTCTGGGTCGGCAGGCCGGTGCCGCCGCCGTAGGTCGCGACGATCAGCGAGGGGATGGTGAGCGAGATGTACAGGTCGTTGTCCCGCGTCAGCTCGGTGTAGAGGATGCCGGCCGACGACTCGGCCACGTTGGCCACGTCCTGGCCGGTGGCGATGAACATGGCCGTGATGCCGTTGGGCGAGTGGCAGCCGTTGTTGTTGGCGCCGGAGAGGAAGGCGCCGATGTTGGCGACGCCGGAGTGGTATGTCAGGCTCTCGGGCTCCACCCGCATCTGCTCGATCAGCACCTCGCGGGGGACCACGGCTTCCGCCGTCACCCGCTTGCCCCGGGTTCGCATCATGTTGATCTGGGAAGACTTCTTGTCGGTGGCCAGGTTCGACTCCAGGTAAAAGCGGCGCACGGTATCGACATTGTCCAGGATCCAGCTGCAGGCGGCGAAGGTGGCCCGGCCGACCATGTTCTGGCCGGCGGCGTCGCCGGTCAGAAAGTTGAACCGCAGGTAGGCGAACTTGTTCGACAGGTAGGTGTCGATGTACTCCAGCTTGGCCACTCTGGAGGTGGCCTCGGCGCGCTGCCGGATCTCGTCGATGTGATCGTCCACCCAGCGCTTGAACTCCCGCGCCTCCCGGGCCGAGTCGAAGATGAACACTGGCGCCCGCTGCATCTTGTCGTCCTGGACGGTGGTGACCACGCCGCCCGAGAGGTTGAGCACCTTGATGCCCCGGTTGTACGACGCCACCAGCGTGCCCTCGGTGGTCGCCAGCGGAATCAGGAACTCACCGCTGGCGTACTCGCCGTTGACCTTGAGGGGCCCGGCGAAACCGATCGGCACCTGGGCCACGCCGGTGAAGTTCTCGATGTTGCCCTGGGTGACGTGCGGGTCGAACGAGTACGAGGCGACGTGCTCGAGCTCGACGCCGGTCATCTGTTTGATGAACTCCTGCCGGCTGCGAATGATCTCCGGCTCGTAGTTGTGCTCCTTGTCCATGGGCACCTTGGTCATGCCGGGCTTCTTCTCGCGGATGGAGTCCTTCACCTTCAGGGCCAGCTTGCCGAAGGGCTCGGTCACGAACACGATCTCGATCTCGTGCTTGCCCTTCTCCAGAACACGCCCGTCCTCGCAGCAGAGATCGACGGACCTGCGGAGCGGGAAGGGCACCGGCCCGGAGACGCCGATATCGCTGGCCCCGAGGGCGCTCCCGCCGGCCTCGAGCGTGACCCGGGACGGATCGACCTCGGAGCCGTCGATGGCGATCCGCTCGATCTTGACCAGGCTGGCGTCACTCAGCCGGTTCTTGAGCGTGAACCGGGGTCCCCGGTCCGTGTTCTCGAGGCTCCCGAACGTGTACAGTTGTTTCAAAACCAACGATGGGATTTTCACGTCATGACCTCCGCGTGGTCTCCAGCTCTCCTCACCCGGCCGAAGCCATCAAGAAAAAGCGTGCACCAAGTCTACCACCCGCCGCGCGAGGTTCGCGGCCCGGCGCGGATACAATCGGTCCCGGAGGCGCCATGCCGATGTCCACCCCCCCGCCGTTCGCTTCGAACCCTACCGCCGCGGGGCCGCCCCGGCCGCGGCGGATCGGGCTGGCCCTCAGCGGGGGCGCGGTGCGGGGGGCCGCCCACGTCGGCGTGCTCCAGGTTCTCGAGCGCCGGGGGATCCGGCCTCATGTCATCGCGGGGACCTCCGTGGGCGCCATCGTCGGGGTGGCGGTGGCGGCCGGGCTCTCCCCGGAGGAGATCGCCGCCATCTTCCGCACCACGCGATGGCCGAGCCTCGCCCGGCTCTCCATCCGCGGTCGGTACAGCCTCTTCGACACGCGTCCCATGGAACGCATCGTCCGCGACCATCTCGGCGTCGAAACCTTCGAGGAGCTCAAACTCCCCTTTGCGGCCGTGGCCTGCGACATCCTCACCGGCGAGAAGGTCGTGTTCTCGTCCGGGCCGCTGGCGCCGGCCCTGCGTGCGAGCTCGGCCGTGCCGGGGGTCTTTCCGCCGGTGGAGCAGGACGGCCGGCTGCTCGTCGACGGCTGCGTGATCGACAACCTGCCGGTGGATGTCGTCCGTCAGATGGGGGCCGACTACGTCATCGCCGTCGACCTCATCCCGCGCCCCTCCGGCCGCCGCCGGCCCAAGAACGTCCTCGAGGTCATCATCGTCGCCGGCTACCTCTGGAGCCGGGCCAACCACCCCGATCCCTCCGAGATCGACTGCTGCATCACCCCGGACGTGAGCGACTTCCTCGGCTGGGACTTCAAGGACGTTCCCGAGCTCGAGGCCCGCGGCCGCGCCGCCGCCGAGGCCGCCCTCCCCACCCCACCGGTGCCTGGCTTAGCATCTTAGCGAAGTTGTGGTACACCTGGCGTCGGAGGAACGATGCCGAGACCACCGAGAACCTTCGTGCCCGGCGCCCTGTACCACGTCTACAACAGAATCTCGAGCGGCGAGGCCGTCTTCTCGGAGAAGGCCAACGCCGAGAAGCTCATCGAGCTCATGCGCGAGGCCAAGGAAACGGGCGGCTGGACGATCTTCGCCTGGTGCCTGATGGCCAACCACTACCACCTGGTGCTGCGCACGTCGGAGGTCCCCCTGTGGCGCGGCCTGCATCGGGTTCAGAACGGGTTCAGCCGCTGGTTCAACCCCCGCCGGGGCCGCACCGGGCCGCTGTGGCAGGGCCGGTACAGGGCCAAGATGGTGGCCCAGGAGCGCTACCTCGATCAGGTAATCCTCTACGTCCACCTCAACCCCGTGCGCGCCGGACTGACCGGCGATCCCGGCGAGTACCCGTGGTCCGGGCATCGGGAGCTGGCCGGAAGGACCGACCTCGGTCTGCTCGATCGCGAACAGATGTTGCTGTGCTTCGGAGAAAAGAAACGATCCGCCCTGCGCCGCTACCGGGCCGCCGTGGCAGCCGCCCTCGATGCGCCGGAGGGGACGCGAGAGGGGGAGGCGATTGATCGCGGGGTCCGCGACGAGGAGCTCTGGCTGCCCCGGGACGGCGTGTACGTGGACGCCCTCGGCCGCAGCACCGCCCCGGAACGTCCGGCCACTGCCGCCGCGGACTTCCTCGCCGCCGCCTGCGCCGTCCTCGGGATCGATCGGGAGCGCCTGGCGAGCGGCCGGCGCGACCGCGAGACGGTGGCGGCGAGAAGGCTCGTGACCGCCCTCGCCGTCGAGCGGTGGGGCATCAGGAGCGGCGAGATGGCCCGGGAGCTGGGGAGGATCGTCGAGGTCGTCAGCCGCTGGAGCGGCGACGGCATCCGCCTGCGGGTGACGGACCCGTCCTTCCGCGAGGCCTACGAGCGCCTCGATCGGGATCTTTTGGGAAGGTTCGCATCTGGAGGCGGCCGCGGGGCATCGGCCGGCACCGAACAATGCTAAGATGCTAAGCCTGGCACAGAAGGTGGTGGGGGTTGTGGTGGTGGCGGTGGTGGTGATCGTCGTCGTCTCCCGCCGGCGGGAGCCGGCGCGGCGGACGTCGGTGACCGTGCCGACGCCGGCCGCCACGGTTCCGCCGGCCCCCACCCGGGTCCCGTTGCCAACCCTGGTACCGGCGACACCGGTCCGGGAGCCCGAGGAAGCCGCGTCCGAGGCCGTCTCGCCGTGGCAGGAGGCCGCTCGGGAGCCCTCGGCGACGCCGACACCGCTCCCCACGTGGACGCCCCGCCCCCGCCTCACGCCCACGCCGACGCCGGCGCCCGCCGGCTGCGTCGACGTCACCTGGTCGGCGCGCCAGGGAACCGTCCCGCTGGGCCAGATCCTGGTGGACATCGACGCCACCAACGGCTGCGGCCGTGACTTCGGGCCGCTCGACCTGTGGTTCCGCATCACCGGCCGGCGGCGGGGAAGCCTCGTGCAGACGGTGACGGCGCACCCGTTCGAGACGGTCGGGGCCGGGCGGAGCGTCAGCCTCACGGTCGGCCTGCCCGGCTCACTGGACTGGTACGACCGGATCACGGTCGAGGTCCTGGGCCGCGACCGGAACTGACCCCACGCTCGCACATCTGTTCATATTACGGGCGTTACCGGCGCGTTTGCTATACTCCCCGCGGCCGCCGAACGGCCGGATCCCAACGGCCGCGGCGACCACAGGTTCCCATCCTTTTCTCGGGGAGGCATCATGAGCACGACACTGGGTATCGCGCTGGGTTTTGTCGCCGGCCTGCTGTTCACCGCAGCCGTGGTCCTGTGGCTGATGCGCACGCGGATGATCGTGACCCACCGCAGCCGGCGGACGTTCGAGGAAACCTGCGCCACCCTCGAGAAGACGGTGACCGGGACCAAGGGCTGGGGCCTGCCCGTCCCCACGTTCGATCTCGGCGCCCGCTTCCTGGAAAAGCAGGTCATGCCGGAGAACATCCGCAAGCTGAAGATTTACTTTCTCTGCAACTCGAAGCTCGCGAGCCAGGTCGTCGGCACCGACGCCCGCATGGCCGGCATGCTCCCGTGCACGTTGGCGGTGTACGAGCTGGCCGACGGCGGCGCGTGGGTGGCCGGGATGAACATCCCGCTCATGTCGCGCATGTTCTCGGGCGTCATCGGCCGGGTGATGCGGCAGGTCGCCGCCTCCGAGGAGCGGTTCCACGCCGCGGTGCTCGGCCTCGATACATCCTCCGGCGCCGAGCCCGAATCCCCCCGGCCGGCACAGCCGCAGCCCGAGGACGAGGGGTAGCCCGAATCGCCCACGATCCGGGCCGGGCGCCGATCAGGTCCGCCGAAAGACGCGCCACTCTCCGTCGGGGAGACGCCGCTCGAGCTCGACCTCGCGGCCGTCCCTGAGCGTCGCCTCCGCGACGTAGAAGGACGGGCGCCCGGCCTCGGCCGGCCCCTGGATGCGCTGGTTCTTCAACTTCACGACGCGCAGCCGCTCGCCCCCGATCCAGACCGCCACCGGGCGCTCCTCGCCCCGGCTGTCGCTGCGGCACTCCACGCGGGCGATCAGCGGAACCCTCAACGAGCCTCCCCGCCTCGGGCCGGCGGCCGTCGGCGTCAGTAGTCGAACCCGCTCCCGCCGATGAACTCGCGCAGGATCGACGTGTGCGGGACCTCGTCCGGAAAGATGGGGACGAACAGCGACAGGAACTTGAGCAGGCGGTAGGCCTCGGGGTAGCTCGCGCTGGTCCGCGGCACCTGGAGGAGGAACCGCTCGGCGAAGGTCTTGAGCACCGCGGGCTCGTACACCAGCGCCGAGTTGAACATGACGTCGGCCTCCTCCTGGAAGGGGAAGATCCACTTGGCCTCGCCCCGCCGCACCCGCTCCCACAGCTCCAGGGTGCGCTCGGCCGAAAAACCCCGGAACAGCCGGTCGCGCACGATGCGCCGGATGAGCCGCGCGTCGGCGGTGAAGATCCGGTTGTGATCGTCGATGGCGAGCTGAGTCAGGGCGGAGATGTAAATCCGGTACTTCTCGTCCGGGGGCACGCTCTCCGTCAGCCGGTGGTTCAACCCGTGGATGCCCTCGATCACCACCACCTGGTTCTCCTCCAGCCGCATGGGCTCCCACTTCTCCTTGGGCTTGCGCTGGCCGGAGACGAAGTCGTAACGCGGCGTCAGCACCTCGCGCCCGTTGAGGAGGTCCCGGAGCTGGCGGTGGAAGATCTCGAGGTCGATGGCCTCGAGCGCCTCGAAGTCCGGCTTGCCCTCGTCGTCGAGGGGCGTCTCGTCCCGGGGCACGTAGTAGTTGTCCAGGGACAGGGAGACCGGCTCGATGCCGTTGACCCTGAGCGCGATGTCGAGCCGCTTGGCGAAGGTGGTCTTACCCGACGAGGACGGCCCCGCGATGGTGACCAGCCGCACCTTGTTCGAGCGCCCGGTGATCTCGTCGGCGATGCGGGCGATCTTCTTCTCGTGCAGCGACTCGGCGATCCGGATCATGTTGGTGATCCCGTCGCAAAGGCAGAGGCGGTTGAGCTGGCCCACGTGGTGGATGTTCAGCAGCTCCTGCCAGTTCCGGGTCTCCACGTAGGTCGCGAACAGCTTCGGCTTCGGCGTCCACGCCGTCAGGCGGTCCCGGTTGCCGCGGCGCGGAAAACGCAGCAGGAGCCCATCCCCGTACACCATCACGCCGAAGGTCGGCAGGCACCCGGTGTGGGGGGCGTAGGGGCTGTGCGCGATGTCCACGAACTTCCCGCAGCGAATCGTGTGCACGGTGGAGCTGCGGCGCGTGGAGAGCAGCGCCAGCTTGTCCTCGCAGCCGCGGCGCCGGAAGAAGTCCTCGATCTCCTCGATGGTGACCGTCTCGCGGATGAAAGGCCGGCGCTCACGGTGGATCTCGCGCATCCGCCGCTCCAGCCGCCGCGCCATCTCGCCGAGGTCGTGCCCGTCGTTCTCCACCTGGTAGTGGTAGCTGTTGCCCAGCGACTGGCCGATGACCAGCCGCACCCCCGGGTAGAGCTCCAGGCAGGCCTCGTAGAGCATCAGGCTCACCGAGCGCTTGTAGACGAGCTCCCCGGCCCGGCTCCCGTAGCGCACGAGCTCGAGCTCCACCCTGCCGCGGAGCGGGAAGTCGAGCATCACCTGACGCCGGTTCACCAGCGCCGAGAGCACGGTGTCCGGGATGTCGCCGTCCACCTCGCGCAGGAACTCGTCGACCCGGGTGCCGGCGGCCACCCGGTGCACCGCGCCGCGGTAGGACACCTCGACGACGTCGTCGTTCACGCTGTCCTCACTCGCGGACCAGGTCGGGGATGAGGGCGTCGAGATCGATGCTCGCCCACGCCTCCCGGTCGAGGTCGGACCCCGAGTCGCGCCAGCCGGCATGGATCACCTTGAGGCCGCGCTCCACCAAGCGGCGCATCAGGGGCAGCAGCTCGGTGTCCGAGCTGACGATGATCGGCACCTCGCACACGCGCTCGTAGGCCAGCGACATCAGGTCGCAGACCAGGCTCGTCGTCAGCCCCTTGGTCGAGCTGATCATGTACGGCTCCCCGCACTCCGGGCAGCTGTCGACCTGGGTACCGCAGCTCGAGCAGCGGATGCCCCGCTGGCGGCGCACCAGGCGGGCCGTCTTGACCATGAAGCCCGGCTGCCGCTCCAGGAAGGACTCGAGCCAGTTGAGCAGGTTCTCGTTGTGCTGGTCCACCGAGGCGTAGATGTGGGCCCCGTCCAGCTCGAGACGCTCCGTCCGCACCAATCGCGTCGCCGCCCGTGTCAACACCTCGGGCAGCGCGAGCCAGTCGCAGCGCGCGTCCCCCGCCCGCTCGTTCCAGTTGAGCTGAAAATTCCAGTAGTCGATGAAAACCCGTGTCCGTTCCACCATGAAGCCCGCTCCCACATCCGATTCTCCCGCGCCCGGCGCGGATCCTTACCTTACTGCGGCGCCTGTCCCGGCTCAAGGGCCGAAAGAAAGGCGTCCCGGACCTGCGTCCGGGGCGCTGCCGGCGGGAGCCGGAAGAGCTCACTGCAGCACGAACCTCACCGCCAGCGCGTAGACCACCGCCACCGGCCGTCCCCCCTTGTCACGCGCCGGCTCGAAGCGCCACTGGCGGACCGCGTTCACGGCCGCCGCCGTGAGTCGCTCGTCGGGGCTCTTCAGCGGCGTCACCGAGGTGACGGCGCCCTTTCTGTCGATCACCGTCTCCAGGACGACCACGCCGCCGATCTTCTCCTTTCGCGCCGATTCCGGGTAGACCGGCTGCACACTGTGGACCAGTCTCGGCTCCACCACGTCCGTGCCCTTCGCGAACAGCAGCGGTGTCCCCTCGCCGGGGCGCACCGGCGCAACGAGGACGAAGACGAACGGCGCCGCCTCGCCGTCGCGGGCGCCCACCACCGCCCGGCCGCCCACCGCCACCGTGAGCGGCGTCGTCGAGAGCACCCTGTTCCCCTTGCGGAAGGCGACCTCGTAGGAGGCCGCATCACCGGCCATGCCGGTCAGCCTCACGTCGATCCCAACGGCGCCGGCGGCGGCCTCGAGGCGCCTGGTCATGCCCGGCTTCAGCTCGGCCACGTCGCTCGCGCCGAGCTTCGTGTCGAGCCGGATGCGGAAGGTGTCCTCGAGCTTGCGGGCGAGCTCGATACGCTCCAGGGTGCGCGCACTCCTGCCCGTCAGCCCGCGTGGCCGCTCCCGGCCGGCGAGCGCGATCACCGTCCCGTTGGCGAGCTCCACGGACGGCCCCGACTCCTGCACCGGCCTGCCGACGAGAACCCAAATCTGCGTCATCACCGGAGCCTTGGGCGCGGCCGCCGCCACGGCTGCCGTCATCGTCACGATCATTGCCAGCGTCCAACGTTTCACGATCCACCTCCCTGTCCGAGCTCGAGCGGTTTCAGGTTCATGTAGAGCGGGGTGGAGGCGTCGAGCATCATCACCGCCACCTCGCCGCCGGGCCGCACCGGCGCCGGGGACGGCGCCGGCCGCGACCGCAGGCTCAAGACCAGGAGCGCGGCCCCCACGAGGACCGCCGCCGCCGCGGCCAGCGCCGGCCGCCAGGGCCCCCACCGGGCCCGCCGCGGGCCGATGCCGTCCACCACGCGCCGCGCCGCCTCCGCCGCGCTCCGCCGGGGCGGGCGGTCCAGCCAGGCCCGCCAGGTCCGTTCGAAGTCCTTCCACTCAGCCATCGTCGGCCTCCCCCAGCAATCGCCGGAGCCGTGCCCGCGCCCGCCGCCTGTGGGCCCGCACCGAGCCGGCGCGCAGCCCGAGCAAGGCGCCGATCTCGCCGTCGCTCAGACCCTCGATGACGGTCAGGTACATCACCGCCCGCTGCCGCGGGGCGAGGCTCGCCAGCAGACGTTCGACGTCGACCCCCGCCGCCGGGTCGGTCCACACCGCCGGCTCGGGCGCTTCGTCCAGCGGTTGCAGCCGGCGCCTGCGCGCCCGCGCCAGGCAGCGGCGGAGCGTGATGCGTAGCAGCCAGGCCTCGACGGCGCCCGGATCGCGCAGGGAGGAAAGCCGCCGCCAGCCCCCGATGAGCGCGTCCTGGACGGCGTCCTCGGCGTCGCCGTCGCCGACGACGGACCGCGCCGCGCGCACCAGGCGCTCCCAGGTCCGCTCCACCAGCTCGCCGTAGGCGGCCGCGTCCCCGCCGCATGCCAGCACCGCGAGCTCCTGGATGGTGGCGCTCATACCCCAAGGAGTCTCCCACGGCGCACGACCGTGTACACCAGGGCGGGAAGACCATGGCATCCGTGGGATGGCGAACGAACGGGTCCCTCGGTCGGCCGGCTCCACAGCCCCGCGACGCTACTGGAGGTAGTAATCCTTGAGCATGGAGAGGAGGGCCGTCCGGCGCCGGGCACGGGGCACCTCGGGATCCTCCGCGATCTGGGCCCGGAAGCCGGCGGTGATCTCGGGCGCGACGAGGGCGAGCACCTGACGCGCCTTGAACACGGACCCGCGCGCCTTCAGGGCGGCGGAGGCAGCGCTGTCGAGACCGGTCGCACCCGTGAGCCAGAGCGCCGAACACCGGGCCGGGTCGAGCCGGGCTCCGCCCAGGTTCGCCCCGGTCAGGTCGACCCGGTCCAGCTTCGCCACCGCGGTGAGGTCCGCCTCCACCAGCGAGGCGAGCAGCATGTTCGTGCGCACGAAGCGGGCGCCGGGGAACCGGCTTCGAAACAGGTTCGCCCGGCTCAGGACGGCGTCGTCGAAGCGGGCGTTCGTGAGATCGGAGACATCGACCAGGGTCGCCCCGTCCAGCGCCGCGCGGGTGAAATCCGCCCCGCGGCCGTGCACCTTCGAGAGGTCGGCGCCGCCGAGGTTGGCCGCCTCGAAGCGAGCCGATGTCAGGTCCGCGCCGGCGAGCACGGCCGCGGTCAGATCGGCGCGGCTCAGGTCGGCCCCGTGGAGGTCCACCCCGCTCATGCGGCACCCGGTCAGGTCCGCACCGGCCAGGTTCGCGCCGGCCAGCTTGAGCCCGCGAAGGTCGCGTCCCCGCAGGGAGAACGCCACGAACGGAACCCGGCGCCGCAGATCGTTGAAGGCTGCAATGTCGCCGGAACGCAGGAGCGCCGCCGCGTAGTCCATCTGGTGACGGAAAACGTCCACCATGAACCCGGTCGCGAGGAACCGGCTCACGGCGAGAGGCCTCCCGTCCGCGATCGCCGCCCGGGCCGCGGCGACCGCCCGCTGCAACGCACGCCGCTCCCGGCCCGCCGCCTGGTCCCTGACCGCCCGCTCCATCACGCCGATCCGGTGCAGCTGGTGCGCCTCGTTGTATGCGGCCAGGATCACCAGGGCCACGGCCGCGCCGGCGATGAACGCCAGAATGTATCGCTCCCACGTCGAGAACCAGCCGGCCACGATCGCCTCCCTTCGATCACGCGACCACAGGGCTCGCCGCCGATGATACGCGGCGGCGATGCGGACCCGATCCCCCCAGGGGCCGGCACCGCGAGCTCCGGGATGGCGGCGCTCATACCCCGGGGAGTCTCCTAGGGTACACGACCGTGTACACCGGGCCGACCCCGGTCGCGGCGCGCGATGGGTTATCCTGGCCGGGATGCAGCCGGCCGCCGTCCTCTTCGATTTCGACTTCACCCTCGGCGACTCTTCCACCGGGATCGTGGAGTGCGTCAACGCCGCCCTCGCCGGCCTCGGTCTCGAGCCGGCCGAGCCGGAGGCGATCCGGGCCACCATCGGTCTCTCGCTGGAGGAGATCCTGCGGCGGCTGACCGGCATCGACGGCACCGCGGCGCCGGAGTTCAGGCGCCGCTTCATCGCCTGTGCCGACCGGGTCATGACGGCGCACACCGTGCTCTACCGGTGGACCCCGCGCCTCCTGAGGGAGCTGGGCGCCCGCGGCCTCGGCACCGGCATCGTCACCACCAAGCGCAGCCACCGCATCGCCGAGGTGCTCGACCGCGAGAACCTGACCGCCGCGGTGGACGTGGTGGTCGGCAGCGACATGGTGGCCCGGCCCAAGCCGGCCCCGGACGGCCCCCGCCTGGCCCCCGCCGCCCGCCACCCCCCCGCCGCCACCGCCTCCGCCATCAGCCACCCCGTCACCCGCCACACGGCCCCTGCCGCTCCACGCCGACCG
>CAZXXL010000051.1:0-16114 GCA_964644635.1 uncultured Thermoanaerobaculia bacterium
ACCTCCGAGGGCGGCCCGGGTGGGCACGGCGTCGGCCGCCACGCCGGCCGCGGCGAGGCGGCGGGCGAGGCGTCGCGCCCGCCTCCTGAGGCGCTCGGCCGGCACCGAGAGCAGCGCATAGAGGGGAATGTCGTCGAGGCGCCCGGCCCGGTGGGCGGCGAGCACCCGGTCCATCCAGGCGAGGGCGGTCTTGTCCGGGCGCAGCGCCCGGAAGAGGGGATGCCTGGCGAGGGGCTCGACCCACGCGCTGCGGCCGGCGACGATGCCGGCCTGGGGCCCGCCGAGCAGCTTGTCCCCGGAGAAGCAGACGGCGTCGGCGCCGGCGGCGAGAATCTCGCCCACTGTCGGCTCGTGGGGCAGGCCCCAGCGCCGCAGATCGTGCAGGGCGCCGGAGCCCTGGTCGACGAAGAGGGCAAGGCCGTGCGCGTGGGCGATGGCGGCCAGGCGATCGAGCCCGGGCTCGGCCGTGAAACCGACGATGCGGTAGTTCGACGGGTGGGCGACGAGGATGGCGGCCGTGTTCTCGCCGATGGCGCGCAGGTAGTCCTCGGCGTGGGTGCGGTTGGTGCAGCCGACCTCCACCAGGCGGGCGCCGGAGGCGGCCATCACGTCGGGCAGGCGGAAGGAGCCCCCGATCTCGATCAGCTGGCCGCGGGAGACGATGACCTCGCGGCCGGACGCGTGGGCGGTGAGGAGGAGGAGCACGGCGGCGGCGTTGTTGTTGACCATGACCGCCGCGTCCGCCCCGAGGGCGGCGGCCATGCGCCGGCCGATGGGGGCCAGGCGCTGGCCGCGGGTTCCGGCGGCGAGGTCGTATTCCAGCGCCAGGTAGCCCTCGAGGTTGGCCGGCATGGGGCCGGGCAGCGGCGAGCGCCCCAGATTGGTGTGGATGAGGACCCCGGTGGCGTTGATCACGCCGACGTAGGGCTCGCGGGTGACGTCGCCGAGCTCGGAAAGGACCGCCCCGGGGAGGGCGTCGCGCTCGGCGGCGATGGTCGCCTCCGTCACCAGGCCGTCGCGGATTCTCCGCCGCAGGTCGTCGAGGGCGCGCTGGCAGGCGTCGAGCACCGCCGGCCGCCCGTAGCTGCGGACGGCGTCCTTGAGGTCCGGTCGCTCGAGGAGACGGTGGACGGCCGGCAGCTGACGGTACAATGACGTCATGGACGTATTGTAGCGGCCGGAATCGCGGGGGCAAAACAGGGCCGCGATTGCAGGGTGCGGGAGGTCGGTGGTTCGATGCAGGTCGGAGCCAAGATCAAGATTCTCACCGCCGAGCTGGAGAGCCTCATCCTCGAGTGGGAGAAGTTCTTCGCCGGCGTCCGGCGCGTGCCCCCCAACAACGAGCGCGATCTCCTCGCCCGGCGGCTGAGGCTACTCTCCGAGCACCAGTGCCGCACGGCCGTCAACCAGTTCAGGCTCGAGCAGCTTCAGCAGCGCTTCATGACCTACTCCCAGCTCTGGGAGCGGCAGCTGCGGGCCCGCGAGGAGGGACGTTCCGTCGGCAGGCCCGGGCGTCCGGCGGCGGCGCCCGCACCCAACGCCGGCGCGCCGGCCTCCGTAAAGGGGACCGGGAACGATGACCTGTACGAACGCTACGTGGCGGCCAAGCGCCGGCTCGGGCAGCCGGTGCGGATGAGCCGGGAAGCCTTCGCGGCCGGCATCGACCGGAGGCTCGAGGCCTTGCGAGAGGAGCTCGGGCCCAACGTGCGCCTCGAGGTCCGGGTCCAGGATGATAAGGTGGTGCTCGCCGCGCGTGCCAGGCGGCGCAAGGACAACGGGGGTTGACGGAATGAAGCGGACATTCGCCGGGTGGGTGGCCATGGCGGCTCTGGGACTGACGGCGGTGGCGGCGGCCGCCCCGGGCGCTGCCGGCGGCCGGGACGTACTGCAGCCGCGGGCCAAGGGAGACCCGATCTTCGTGCGCTGGCTCAAGCCCGACGACCCCCGGGACCGCGCCATCCTGCGCTCCTGGCGGCGGGTGAAGGCGGGGAAGGCGTCGGGGGCGGAGATGACGGAGCTGGGGACGCTGCTCTTCGAGCGGGGATTCGCCACCGATGCGGTCCGCATGTACGAGCGGGCGGGCAGGGCGGACCCCGACCTCGCCGAGCCCTGGCTCCTCGCCGGCCTGGTGGAGCACGGGCGCGGCCGTCTGAAGGCGGCCCGCCGGGAGTACCGCCGCTGCCTGAAGGTGCGCACCGGCAACGGCTGGTGCAACTTCTACATGGGCCTGGTGGAGGAGCAGCTGGGCCACCCGACGAAGGCGATGCACTACTACGAGCGCGCCTTCCGGTTCTCGCCGGGGCTGTCCGACCCCGGGGTCAACCCCGAGGTGCTGGAGTCGAAGCTGCAGCTCGGCGCCCTGGTGCGGCGCCTGAATCGCGATCGCTTCACCCAGAACATGCCCCCGGTCTCCATCGAGCCCCACCGGATCTACGCCGCGGAGTCGGCGGGCACCCGGCGCCGGCCGCCCCGCGCCGTCGCGCGCCCGGCACCGGCGGCCCGGAAAGCCGCCCCGCGCCGACCGGCGCGCCGGCCGCACCGTCCCGTCGTGCAGATCCAGGGCCCGACGCCACGGCCCACGCCGACCCCGGACTACGCGCACAGCCCCTGGGGCTCGAGCTGGAACCCGAAGCAGAAGCCTCCGAAAAAGTGACCCCGGAGGCGCCGCGCGGCCGGTTCGGTCAGACCCTGGGCGTCTCGGTGCCGAAGACGTAGCGGTCGAAGAAGGGACGCCAGTCCCGGCCGGTCATCTGGCGGAGAATGCCCATCAGGGTCGTGGTGGCTCCCCATCTGAAGTCGCAGTTCTTGAGGAACGAGCGGAGCAGGGTGACGAAGAGGGCGTCCCCCTTCTTCTTGCCGCCGGCGATCTTCCGGAGACGGAGCCGGATGGCGTGGATCACGAGCGGACCCCTGGCGTAGAGGAGGTAGGTCCGGTCGACGAAGTCGCGCGTTCTCGAGCCCGCCAGGTGGTTGGCGAGAAAGATGCTGCCCCCGGGGCCGATCTGTTTCGCCCGCGCCCGCCAGCCGTCGAGGATGTGGCGGAACTCCTTGGCGCCGGCCCGGCCGCCGCCGTGGGCGGCCTGGAGGAACAGCGCCGCGGAGTACTCGGCGAAGCTCTCCGTCAGCCACTGCTCGTCCAGGGAATCCATCATCAGGCGATGGCCCCACCAGGCATGGGCGACCTCGTGCACGAAGCGCTCGTTCACGCCGGCGGAAAAGTACTGGTTGAAGCTGTCGAGCAACGGCTCGAAGGCCTCCTTGGTGATGAAGATGACCCCCGGGGGGGCCTGGCCGAAGCCCCAGGTGTTGACCTCGACCACCTGGACGTTGGGGTACGGCCAGGGGGCGTCGAACAGCTTGGCGTAGTACGACGACGCCGCGAAGAAGTCCTTGATCAGCCGCATGCAGGCCCGCCTCTTGCCGAACACGTACGAGGCCACGTCGCAGGTGACGCCGTCATGCGTGCGCGAGTAGACGTGGTACTTGCCGGCCGCGGCAACCGGGAACTGGGACGGCCTGTCCAGCCTCGTCCGGATGAAGGCGTGACCGTCCTTTGTCCCCCGGGCGACGACCGCGCCGGAGGCAAAGGGGATGAACGGCTTCGGCGTCCGCACCGACATCTCGATGGTGGCGAACTCCCCGTTGAGCGGCGGCTGCGGGTACCACGGCCAGGTGCCGAGCCACCAGTAGCTGTCGTTCCCCGGCGGGATGGCGAGATCGCCCCCGTGCTCGACGTGCACCGTCACCTTCTCGCCCCGGCGCAGCGGCGGATCGAGGGCGACCAGGAGCTCCGAGCCCTGGTGCAGAAAGCCGGCCGGCCGGCCGTTCACCGTCACCGATGACACCGTGATCGGGTGCAGGCGGGTCGGGCCGGCGTGCTCGTCGACCAGCGGCACGTTCCACAGCGCCACGTGAGGCCGCGTGGCCACCAGGGTGGTGGCTGTCCGCACCGTGACGTGGGAGCCGCGGTCGTTGTCGACCTCGATGGCCTCGCGGGTGGCCACGAGGGGCGCCGGAAAACGGTCCGCCCAGGCGCGTCCCAGGGGCTGGGCCGCCAGCTCGTCCACGAAGTACCGCCCGCGATACAGGCTGGCGGAATCCGTGATCCGCCGGATGCGGTAGAGGTACTCGGCGCGATCCTCCACCGGGTCGGCGACGATCAGCAGGTCGTCCTTCGTGCCGAGCAGGATGGCGTACACGGCCCCGTGTCCGCCCAGGCGGGCTTCCTCGATGAGCAGGTGCGAGGGGGGCGAGAAGAAGGGATGCCGGAACATCCGGGTGACCTTTTCCGGGAGGACACCGGTCCCGGCCGCGGGTGTCGGGTTCCCGTCCCGCCAGCGCCAGATCACTGCCGCCTCGATGTCCTCTCCCGCCACCAGGGCACCGTTCTTCAGGCCGTGCCAGAGGCGGCTGTCCGCGTCCAGGTTGCGCCGCGCGACCGGGATGCTGAAGCGGTCGGCCACCGCGTAGCTGAGGCGGCCCGGCGAGCCGATGTACAGGCCGCAGACCCGGTTACCGGCGACGAGCAGGCGCCCCATGGTGCCGGCGGGATAGGTGATCGTGCCGTGACCCACGCGGACCGGACCGGCGACGGTGATCTCCCGGCCCAGGGCCGGGGCGTCGATGGCGCGCGCGGTGGCCGCGAGGTCGGCCGCGGCGGCGGCCGGTGCGGCGAGGCCGATGAAGAGACACCACAGGATGGCCGAGCCGTGACGTTGAAAGGCTGACATGTGCGGACCTCCCGGCTGGATTGGCAGGCGGCGGGCCGGATCGGTCCCGGTCCCCGCGGCTGGCTGCAACGGTAGTGTACATCCGCGCCGCCGGGACCTGCCGGCGCCGGCTACACGTTGAAGCGGAAATGGACCACGTCCCCGTCCTGGACCTGGTAGGCCTTGCCCTCGATACGGAGGGTGCCGCGCTCGCGGCAGGCGGCCATGGAGCCGGCGTCGAGCAGCTCGTCCCAGCGCACCGTCTCGGCGCGGATGAAGCCGCGCTGGATATCGGAGTGGATGACCCCCGCCGCCTCCACGGCCGGCGTGCCCCGGCGGATGGACCACGCCCGGCACTCGTCCTCGCCGACCGTGAAGAACGAGATCAGGCCGAGGAGCCCGTAGGACTCGCGGATGATCCGGTCGAGGGCGCGGTCGGCGATCGCGAGGTCCGCCATCAGCTCCGCCGCGTCCTCGGGCGTCATCTCGGCGAGCTCGCCCTCCAGCGTGGCGCAGACGCTGGTGAAGGCCATCTGCGGGCGGCCGAGGAGCTCCCCCCAGCGCGGCTCGGAGAAGGGGTCGCTCCCGACCGCGGACTCGTCCAGGTTGACCACCACCAGCATCGGCTTGAGGGAGAGGAAGGTGAACCCCCGGAGCAGCTTCGTCTCGTCCTCCCCGAGCCCGCCGGCGCGCAGGGGCGTGCCGCTCTCCAGGATCTCGAGGCACCGGGAAAGCACGTGCTGCTCCGCCAGGAGCTCCGGCGTCTTGCGCTTCCTGAGGTCCTTCTCCAGGCGCTCGAGACGGCGTTCGACGACCATCTGGTCCTGGAGGAGAAACTCCTCCTCCACGTGCACGAGGTCCCGCACCGGGTCGATGGAGCCGCCCGGGTGCGGCACGCCGGGGTTCTCGAAGGCCCGCAGGACGACCATGAGCGCGTCCATGGTGCGCAGCTCCCCGAGGTTGAGCGCTCCCGCGTGACCGTGGGTGTCGGGCAGGGGCGGGACGTCCACGTAACGCACGGTCGCCGGAGTCTTCTTCTTCGGGTGATAAAGCTCGGCCAGGCGGTCCAGCCTCGGGTCGGGCACGCGGGCGATGCCGGTGTGGCTGGTTCCGCGCCCGCCGGCCGCGCCGGTGACCTCGCGGCTCCCGGTGAGCAGGTTGAAGAGGGTCGTCTTGCCGCTGGCGGCGCGGCCAAGAATGCCGATTTCCATCGCCTCATCCTCCTTCGAACGTGGCCTGGCGGCGGACCAGCACGGACGGCGCCCCCACGTAGCCGGCCGCCGTCTGGTACCAGCCGAGGTCGGTGCCGACGGCCTCGATGTTGCGCAGCATGGGGCCGAGGCCGCCGCGGAGCTCGACCACAGGATGCCACGATTCCGGTCTTCCGTCCGCCAGGGACAGGCCGGAGGCGAGGATCCGGTACAGGTTGCGCTCGGCGTCGATCTCCACCGGCGTGATCAACCGCGTCAGGTAGATGGGGTCCCGGGACATCGTCAGCAGCGCCCCCGGCGGCACGCCTTCCTCGGTGGCGACCGTTAGGTTGTGAAAGCCGCTCGTCGGGGGCTCGCGGTAGGAGATCCTCCGGGCGCCCCCGTGGGGCGTCTCCTCGCAGAGCACGGCGTCGCGATAACAGCCGATCCGGTGGCGCGGGACCCCGTGCTCGAGGAGGGTGATCCGCCGCGCCGGGAACCCCTCGCCGTCGCACGGCGCGGCCAGCGGCCCCCGCCGGCCGCCGCGGTCGTCGACCAGGCTCAGGCACGGCGCCGCGAGGCAGCCGTCGCGGTCGACGAGACGGGGAACCGGGTCGGCCCGGCCGGGCGCCGCCAGGAAGAGGGGGGCGAGGGCGGCCACCAGGTGGGCCGCGACCTCGCCGTGGAGCAGCACGTCGCGCATGCCCGGCCGCGGCGGCGCGGTCCGGGCGGTGAGCAGGGCGCGGTTGACGATGCGGCCGGCGGCGGCGGCGGCGTCGAACCCGGCGGGGTCGGGGATCCACAGCCACTCCGTCCAGCTCCCGCCTTCGCCGCCGGCGAGCTGCACGGTGACCGAGCAGCCGTCGCCCCGGTGAGCGGCCACGAATCCCTCGGCGGTGCTCAGGATCCAGGCGTAGCGGCCCTCGTCCACGCTGACGGAGAGTGCCTGCAGCCGGGAACGGGACTCGGCCAGGATGATCTCGGCCAGCCGGTCGGCCGTGTAGCCGGCCCACCCGACGGGGGGCTCGGCGGCCGGCTCGCGGGCGGCCACGGTCCCGAGGAGGCGGGCCGGGGGGATCGGGTCCACGGGCGAGGGGCGGACGGCGGCCAGGGCCCCCTCGATGGCCCGCCGCGAGGCGGCCGCCCCGATGCCGGAGGCGGCGGCGAATCCGGAGCCGCCGCCCGTCGTCACGCGCACCGCCACGCCGGTCTCCTCGGCGAGGCTCTCCTGGCGGGGCTGGTAGCTCAACCGGACCACCCGGTGGGTGGACGACGCCTTGACGAAGAGCTCCCACCGGGGCGCCCCGCACCTGGCGAGGCGATCGCGGGCGGCGGCGGCGGCCCGGTGCACCCTCCCGATGAAGTCCGGCCGGGCGGCGTCCGCCGTCATCACAGCACCTCCAGGCCGTGCAGGAGCACCGACGGCGCCTCGGACCCGGTGGGGATGGGCACCCCGTTCTTGACGCACCAGCCGAGGCGCCATTCGGGCTGGGGATCGTTGCCGACGGCCGGATCCATGTGGGTGAGCAGGGGCAGCACCGCCCCCACCAGGTGCAGCGGCGCCAGCCGGCGCCGCCGCCGGCCGTTCCTGACCTCGAACCCGTCCTCGACCTTGAGGATGACCCGGCCGGAGCCGGGATCGACGGTCGCCCCCCCCAGGCGGGTGACGACGAGCCCCTGCCGCAGCCCATGCTCGATGGCGGCCGGGTCCTCGCGTCCCGGCTCCATGATCAGGTTGGACATCCGGGCCAGCGGCGGGTGCTCCCAGGATGCCCGGCGTCCCCGTCCGGCGGGCTGGCGGAGGGCGACGCTGCCCCGGGAATCGCAGATGAAGCCGCGCAGGATGCCCCGGTGAACGAGGGAGAGCGGCCGCGCCCGGACCCCCTCGTCGTCGGCGGTGAAGCCGCCGGGCAGGTCGAAGCGGGTGGGGTCGTCGACGATGCCGACCGAGGGCGGGCAGATCTCGGCGCCGCCCAGGGTGCGCAGGGGCGACAGGCCGGCCGCGGCGAGGTCGGACTCCAGCAGGTGGCCGATCAGCTCGTGCACGAGGACGCCGGCGGTTCCGTCGGTGAGCAGGACGGGAAGACGGGCACCCGGGTGCGGCGTGAAGCTCCGTGCCGGCGGCGGCGCCAGGATGCGGCCCACCCACTCGGCCAGTCGGGGGTGACCCCACACCGCGAGGAGCCCCGCGCCGCCCGGCTCCAGGGAGCGGATCCGGACCAGCGCGGGGCGGTCCACCGGCGTCCAGCCGGACGGGCGCACCACCGCCGAGCGCCGGAGGAGGAGACGGATCTCGAGCCCGGCGTCGGGCCGGGACGCCGCCAGCCGCCGGGACCACTCGGTGAAGCCTCGCGGCGGATCGATCTCGGCCACGAGCTCCCGGCCGCGGGGACGGGGGGCGGGGCCGGGCAGGGAAAGGACGTCGCGGACGGTTCCGGCCGCGATGCCGTCGCGGGCGGCCAGGAACGTGCGCGACGGGTACTCCCACCGGGCGACCACGCCCTCGGTGCGGATCTCGAGGGCGGCGTCCCCGCCGTTCACCGTGCGGACGACGCTCTCCAGGCGGCGTTCCAGGTAGAGCTCCCGGAACCGGGCCGCGCCGCGGCGCGCCCCGGCCGTGGCGGCCGCGAGCTCGTCCAGCCACTCGCCGTCGAAAACCGGCGCCCGGGGGCTCGAGTCGTTCACGCCGTCATCCTACCCGGTCGCGGCGCCGGCGGCGCGCGGTACAATGCCCTGCGGTTCGCATTCGCGGGTCGGAAGGAGGCGGTATGGCGCGTGACATCGAGGCCCGGCTGGCCGAGCGGCTGGCGGCCAACCGCAGGGGCGGCGGGGAGGCCAGGGTCAAGCGTCAGCACGAGCAGGGCAAGCTGACCGCGCGCGAGCGCATCGAGCTCTTCCTGGACGCGGGCACCTTCGAGGAGATGGACGCCCTGGTACAGCACTCCTGCACCGACTTCGGCATGGAGAGGCAGCGGATCCCGGGCGACGGCGTCATCAGCGGCTTCGGCCGCGTGGACGGCCGCCCGGTCTTCGTCTTCGCCCAGGACTTCACGGTCTTCGGCGGCTCGCTGTCCGCAGCCAACGCCGCCAAGATTTGCAAGATCATGGACCTGGCCATGAAGGTGGGGGCGCCGGTCGTTGGGCTCAACGACTCGGGCGGCGCCCGGATCCAGGAGGGCGTGGCGTCCCTGGCGGGGTACGCCGACATCTTCCTCCGCAACACGCTGGCCTCCGGCGTGGTGCCCCAGATCTCAGCCATCATGGGCCCGTGCGCCGGGGGCGCCGTGTACTCGCCGGCCATCACCGATTTCGTGCTCATGGTGGAGAAGACCTCGTACATGTTCGTGACCGGCCCGGACGTGATCCGCACCGTGACCCACGAGGAGGTGACCAAGGAGAAGCTGGGCGGCGCCATGACCCACAACTCGGTCTCCGGCGTGGCCCACTTCTTGGCCGGCTCGGACGCGGAGTGCCTGGCCCGCATCCGCGACCTGCTCTCCTACCTGCCCTCGAATAACGCCGAGCGCCCGCCGGTGGTGGCCACCTCCGATCCGCTGGACCGCGAGATCCCCGAGCTCGACGACGTGGTCCCGACGGACCCCAACCGGCCCTACGACATCAAGCGCATCGTGCGCGCCGTGGCCGACGACGGCGGGCTGCTCGAGGTCCACGAGCACTACGCCAGGAACCTCGTGGTCGGCTTCATCCGGCTGGCGGGCCGCACGGTGGGCGTGATCGCCAACCAGCCGAACCACCTAGCCGGGACCCTCGACATCGACGCCTCGGTCAAGGGGGCGCGTTTCGTCCGCTTCTGCGACGCCTTCAACATCCCGCTGTGGATCGTCGAGGACGTCCCCGGCTTCCTGCCCGGCACGGCCCAGGAGTGGGGCGGCATCATCCGCCAGGGGGCGAAGCTCCTCTACGCCCTCGCCGAGGCCACCGTGCCCAAGGTCACGGTGATCACCCGCAAGGCCTACGGCGGCGCCTACTGCGTCATGGGATCCAAGCACATCCGCACCGACATCAACCTGGCCTTTCCGACCGCCGAGATCGCGGTCATGGGTCCCCAGGGAGCGGTCAACATCCTGTACCGGAAGCAGATCGCGGAGGCCGACGACCCCGAGGCGGAACGCCGGCGCCTGGTCTCCCTCTACCAGGAGAAGTTCGCCAACCCCTTCGTCGCCGCCGAGAAGGGCTACATCGACGAGGTGATCCGCCCGCGCACCCTGCGCCGCAAGCTCATCGCCTCCTTCGCCGTGCTCGCCGAAAAGCGCGACACCATGCCGGCGAAGAAGCACGGGAATATCCCGCTGTGAAGTCGTCGAGAGGGAGAGAGGGAGGGAGGGAGAGGGGGAGAGGGGGAGAGGGGGGCACTGAAGAGTTTCGAGGTTGGTCAGCCATGAGGTATTTCTCTTCTTTGCGTTCTTTGCGTCTTCGCGGTTCGGAAAACATTCGCCGCGCAGGTGCGGGGCGCCGGGGGCTGAAGGAGCGCCCATGAAGCTGCTGATCGCCAACCGCGGCGAGATCGCCGTGCGCATCATCCGCGCCTGCCGGGAAATGGGGATCGGGACGGTGGCGGTGTACTCCGACGTGGACCGCCTGGCCCCACACGTGCTGATGGCGGACGAGGCACACCCCGTCGGGCCGGCGCCGGCGGCGCAGAGCTACCTGGACATGGACCGGATTCTCGAGGTGGCCGCGGCCAGCGGCGCCCGCCTGGTCCACCCCGGGTACGGCTTCCTGGCCGAGAACGCCGAGTTCGCCGAGAAGGTGGAGGCCGCCGGGCTGGTCTGGGTCGGGCCGCCGCCGGAAGCCATCCGGCTGATGGGATCGAAGACGGCCGCACGGCGGCTGGCGTCCGAGGCCGGGGCGCCGCTGATCCCCGGCCTCATCGAGCCGATCGAGGCCATGGGGGAGCTGGAGGCGTTCGTCGCCGAGCACGGTCTCCCGGTGCTGCTCAAGGCGGTGGCGGGCGGCGGCGGCAAGGGGATGCGCCGGGTGGACCGCGCGGAGGACCTGGCACCCGCCCTCGAGCGGGCGCGGTCGGAGGGGCGGGCCTACTTTGGCGACGACCGCGTCTACGTCGAGAAGCTGCTGGAGGAGCCCCGGCACATCGAGGTCCAGGTGGCCGCCGACCGGTTCGGCGCCGCCGTCGCGATCGGCGAGCGCGAGTGCTCGATCCAGCGCCGGCACCAGAAGGTGGTCGAGGAGTGCCCGTCGCCGGTGGTGACCCAGGAGATTCGTGCCAGTCTTTTCGCGGCGGCCCTGGCCGTGGTCGAGGCCGCCAGCTACCGCTCGGTGGGGACGGTGGAGTTCCTGATGGACCGCGGGGGCCGGTTCTACTTCCTGGAGATGAACACCCGCCTCCAGGTGGAGCACCCGGTCACCGAGGCGGTGTACGGCGTCGACCTGGTGCGGGAGCAGATCCGCATCGCCCTCGGCGAGCCCCTGTCCTTCGCGCAGGAGGACCTGGCTCCCCGCGGGCACGCCATCGAGTGCCGCATCTATGCCGAGGACCCGTTCCGCAACTTCGCCCCCTCGCCGGGCAGGATCGCCTACCTGCGGATGCCCTCGGGCCCGGGCGTGCGCGTCGACGCGGGCATCCTGCCCGGCGGCGTCGTCCCGCTCGAGTACGACCCGATGCTCGCCAAGCTGGTGGTCTGGGGGCCGGACCGGGACGCCGCCGTGGCCCGCCTGCGCCGCGCCCTGTCCGAATCCTGCATCAGCGGCATCGCCACCACGCTGCCGCTCTTCCGTCTCCTGGTGCGCCTTCCGGAGTTCGAGCGTGGCGCGTGCGACACCGGCTTTCTCGACCGGCTGCTGGGCGCGGAGGGAGTACGCGACGTCACGGCCGGGGCCGACGGCGGGCTCGAGGAGGTCGCGGTCGTCGCGGCCGCCTGCCTGGCGACGTTGCAGGCCGGGCGTTCCGCGGGCGATCCCTTCGCCCACGCCGGCGGCGCGTGGTGGGGCGACGGCCTGCGCCAGCTCCAGGGGAGGTTTCCGCGATGAGGTGGGTGGTCCGGCACAGGGATGCGGAGCACGAGGTGGAGGTCGAGCGCACGCGGGACGGGTTCGCGGTGGTCCTCGACGGCCGGTCCTTCGCGGTGGACCTGGTGCTGCTGGACGGGGCGCTGGCGTCGCTGCGCCTGCTGCCGTCGGGGGCCAGCCACGAGATCGCGTACCGGAGGGAGGGCAGAACCGGTTGGCGCCTGGCGGTGGGCGAGCGGGAGATCGAGCTCGAGGTCCTGGCGCCGATCGAGGCGATCGGGGCCGAGGCCGGCGCCGGCGCCGGCGGGCCGTCGCGGATCACGGCGCCCATCCCCGGCCGGGTGGTGGCGGTCAAGGTCGCCCCCGGGGACCGGGTGGAGGCCGGCCGGGCGCTGGTCGTCCTCGAGGCCATGAAGATGGAGAACGAGCTCGTCGCCGAGCGCCCGGGCGTGGTCGCCGCCGTCCACGTCGAGGCGGGCGCCCTGGTGGAGGCGGGCGCGCTCCTGGTCGAGCTGGAATGATGCGTACGACTTTTCGGATACCGTGCACGGCGAACCGGACGCCGGGGCAAAAAGATGGCCCGAACCTGCTTGACAGCGAGCCCGGGCCCCGGCCTACAATCGCTTGGCCAACTGCAGCGTCCGCAGGACGCGTATGAAATGTCGTGTGGGAAAGGAGGGATGGACCAGCAGGATGCGTGGTTGTTTTTCCGTTTCGGTACGTTCACAGAGATTCAAGGAGGGAAGAGTATGAGAGTGCGTGGAAAGTTTTTGATCGCCATGCTGGTGTGCCTGCTCGCGGTCGGGACCCTGATGGCTCAGACCACCAAGGGCACCATCTCCGGCACGGTGGTCGACGAGGGTAATCAGCCCCTTCCCGGCGTGACGGTGGTGCTCACGTCTCCGGCCCTGCAGGGCCAGAAGACCGCGGTCACCGACGCCCAGGGCCACTACCGTTTCGTGCTGCTGCCCGCCGGTACCTACAAGGTGACGTTCGCGCTGCCCGGGTACCAGAAGGTGGAGCAGGAGAACATCGTGCTGAGCATCGGCGGCAACGTGGTCTTCAAGACCACGCTGAAGTCGGCATTCACCGAGGAGGTCGTGGTCAGCGGCCAGGCGCCCCTCGTCGACACCACGTCGACCACCGTCGGCGTGAACCTCGGCAAGAACTACATTCTTGACCTGCCGAACCGCCGGAACTACACCTCGGTCGCCTCGGTCACGCCGGGCGCCCAGGCCGACGCCTCGGGCCAGACCTTCTACGGGTCGACCGGCGCCGAGAACGCGTATTACATCGACGGTGCCAATACCACCGGGGTCGAGCTCGGGCAGCAGGGCAAGGTCCTGAACTTCGAGTTCATCAAGGAGCTGCAGGTCAAGACCGGCGGCTACAACGCCGAGTACGGCCGCAACACCGGCGGTATCATCAACGTGATCACCAAGTCCGGTGGTAACGAGTTCCACGGCGACATCTTCGGCTACTACGACAGCGACTCGCTGCAGGCCGACCTGCACGCGGCGCCGAAGCAGGGCGCCCAGACCGGCACCCGCACCCGCACGGGCTTCACCCGCGAGGACTACGGCGCCGACCTCGGCGGCTACATCATCAAGGACAAGATCTGGTTCTTCGCCGCCTACGACTACGTGAACAACACCGACACCTTCCAGGTCCTGAAGGACTTCAGCTCGGTCGGTGGCCCCCCGAAGGGCAAGCAGTTCGACGACGAGACCACCCGCGACCTGTTCGCGGCCAAGCTGACCTGGCGGATCTCCGACAACCATTCGGTGTCGGCGTCGATCTTCGGCGACCCGAGCACGGATGACGGCCTCGTCGGCGGTTTCGCCGGCCCGCCGACCCACTACCTGGGCAAGCAGGAGGCCGGCGGCACCGACGGCACCATCGACTACAACGGCGTCTTCGGCGAGAACTGGGTGGTCAGCGCCCGCTTCGCCCAGCACAAAGAGAAGTACCGTCTCGCCGGCGCCGGCCGCGACATCGTCGGCTACATCGACTTCACCGATCCGCTCGGTGACGGCACCATCACCTGGGGCTGGGACGGCACGGGCTCCGGCTACGGCTTCTTCCAGAACCAGGACTTCACCCGCCAGCAGTGGAACGGCGACGTGTCCTACTTCGTGAACAACTTCTACGGCCAGCACGAGGTGAAGGCCGGCTACGAGTACGAGCACATCACGGTCAAGAACGACAACTTCCAGTCCGGCGGCCAGCGGATCTACCGCTTCCCCTGCAGCGCGTTCCGGTGCCCCCCCGGGCAGGACTACTACTACCGCCACCGCTACTTCGTGAAGTCGAAGATCGATCCCACCCAGGCCACGCTGGCCGACGTGCTCAACCCGCTGTCCATCAACACCAAGGCCGACAACGACGCGGCCTACCTGCAGGACCGCTGGCAGGTGAGCCCGACCCTGACCCTGAACATCGGCCTGCGCTGGGACCGCCAGAAGCTCTTCAACGCCCTCGGCGAGGTCAACGCCAACATCCAGAAGGAATGGGCGCCGCGCATCGGCTTCGTGTGGGACTTCATGGGCAACGGCAAGTCCAAGCTGTACGGGCACTGGGGCTTCTTCTACGAGACGATCCCCATGGACATCGTGATCCGCTCCTTCGGCGGTGAGATCACGGTCTTCGCCTACAACTACTCGGACAACCCGAACGACGTCGCGGGTCTGCCCCTGCAGACCTTCCCGACCGACACCAGTGCGATCGGACGGCGGTCGTCGACCCTGGGCGGCGGCTTCTCCCGCGTCGATCCGGCCACCAAGGGCCAGTACATCAGCGAGTACGTGCTCGGCGCCGAGTACGAGGTCGCGCCCAACCTGTCCATCGGCATCAAGGGCATCTACCGCGACCTCGGCCGGGTGATCGAGGACGCGCTGACCCAGGACCTGGACTACTTCATCGGCAACCCCGGCAGGGGCCAGCAGAAGTATGGGTTCGACATCGGTATCTGGTACAACTACCTGGGCTGCCCGGACGGCACCAACAGCTGCCACATGCACCCGACCATCCCGCCGAAGCGGACCTTCTCGGGCATCGAGCTCGACGTCAACAAGCGCTTTTCCAACAACTTCCAGTTCATCGCCTCGGCCCTGTGGTCCCGCCTGTACGGTAACTACGACGGTACCTTCCAGGCGTCCACCGGCCAGCTCGACCCGAACCTGAACTCCGCGTACGACTACTACGACTTCTCGGTCAACAACGACGGCTACCTGTCCAACGACCGGCGCCAACAGTACAAGTTCGACGGCATCTACAAGTTCGACTGGGGCCTCTCGGTCGGCCTCTCCCTGTACTACCGCACCGGCACTCCGGTGACCGCGATGGGGTATTCTTCGGCCTACAACAACTGGGAGTACTACCTGTCGCGGCGCGGCGCCTTCGGCCGGGTCGACTCCCAGTGGGAGGGTGACCTCCACCTGGGCTACCCGATCAAGATCGCCAACGGCTGGGATCTCAACTTCCTGGTCGACGTCTTCAACATCTTCAACCGTCAGAAAGAGGTCAGCCGCGACCTGCGGTACGACCTCACCGAGGACTACCAGCCGCTCGACTGGATGACCGGGCAGCCGCTGCCCCCCATCACGCCGGGCAACGTCCACCTTCCGGTGACGAACAACTTCCTGGGGACCACCGGGCCGCGTCCGGCCACCCTCAGCTCGTTCAACACCACCAACGGCTGGCAGGCGCCGCGCGAGGTTCGCCTCGGCGTGCGTCTCAGCTTCTGACGGGGAAAACGTCAGTTTCAGGGGCGGCCTTCGGGCCGCCCTTTTTTTGTCCCTTGCGACGGGTGCTAGACTCCGGCCATGCGCAAGGTGCTCTTCGCCGTCGTCATCGTCGTCGTCATCGCGGCCCTGGCCTGGCTTACCCTCGCCTGGAACGGCGCCCCCGGCCGGACCTACGGCTGGTCCGCGCGGTCCGGCCTGCTCGTGGTGCCCCCGAAGGGTCCGAGCTTCCTGCCCCGGTGGCGCTACAGGCGCCTGCCGGCGGCGCCGGTGGCGGCCGAGATCGCGGCGGCCTCCCGGGAGGGCGTGCGGGTCGGGGTCAGGCTCGGGCTCTCGCCGCCCGTGGGGCGCTGGCGGCTGGCCCCGGGCGGGACGCCCGCGGCGGGGCTGGCGGCGGCCGCCGGAGGGCCCGCCAAGCCCTACCTGGCCTCCCTGCCGCCGGCCTGCCTGGTGCCGGGGATCGGCGCTGCCGCCGGGTGCCCGG
>CAZXXL010000052.1:0-15958 GCA_964644635.1 uncultured Thermoanaerobaculia bacterium
CCCCCACCGCCCACAGGCCCGGGATCGGCTTGCCCTCGCGGTCGAGCACGCGCGATTCGAGATCGGTGACGATGCCGCCCAGGCTCTTGCGGGCGAGGATGTGCTCGCGGATGGCCACCAGCGGGCGGGCCTTCGGGTCGAGGATCGGCTGAAACTTGCAGGTGCGCGCGCGGTCCCCGCGGTACCGCCGGCAGTGGGCGATGCGCCGGAGCTGCTCGTCGTTGAAGAGCTTGGGCCCCCTGGCGATGTTGGCGTCGTAGCGCCCGATCTCCTCCGCGAGCACCGCAGGATCCACCCGATCCTCGCCGGTCAGCGCGTTCATCTTCGCCGCCAGCTCCTCCAGCGTGTCGGCCACCACGAAGTCCTCGCACTCGGCGACCAGGCGCTCCACCAGGCGGGGGTTCCCGAGCAGCACCTCCTTGAGGAAGCGCAGCAGCTTCTTATTCCGGATGGCGTCGTTGTACTCCGAGCCCGAGACCGCGAGCTCCTTGCACGCGATCTTCCAGTTCATCACCTGCCAGGAGTACCCGCCCGGCTGGTGCAGGATCTGCTCGACCAGAAAGCGCGTGTCGTAGGCCGTGATCAGCGGCATCGGCCCGATGCGCCGCCCGTCCGCGTTCAGCCACAGCGCGGACTTGGGGGGCACCAGGCTGAGGCCGTGCCGCTTGCGATCGGGATGCGGGTGGTGGATCCCGGCGGCGTAATGCCACTGCAGGTCGAGGTGGGTGAGCACGCCGCCGGCCGCCGCCACCACGTCCTGGAGCTCGCCGTCCCCATAGCGGTGGGCGCCGTTGAGAATCGTCGGCGGCGGTTCGCCCCACGGCCGGTACCAGTGCTCGCGCAGCTTTTCGAGCGAGCCGCAGATGCCGCCCGAGGCGACGATCACGGCGTCCCCGGAAGCCTCGATCGCCTCCCCGCTCTCCTCGAGCACCCCGGAGCAGCCGCTGACCACGCCGGAGGTCGTCTCCAGGGCCGTGACGTGAACGCCGAAGCGGAGCTCCAGGCGGTCCCGGTTCCGGTGGTTCTCGAGGGCGGCCAGGAGCGCCTCGACGAGGCCGTGCCCGGTGCCCCACACCATGTGGAACCGCGGCACCGAGTTGCCGGGCTGGTACAGCCCGCGCTCCACCCAGTGCACCACCGGGAAGAAGCGGACCTTCCTCATCTTCAGCCAGTCGTAGACGTCCTCCCGGCAGCGGTGCACGTACGCCTCGGCCCACCGCCGCGGCCAGACGTCCCCCTCGCCGAGGTGGGCCACCGACAGCCAGTCGGCCAGGGCGAGGCCGGGGTCGTCGCGGATCCCGAGCCGCCGCTGCTCGCGCGAGCCGACCACGAAGATGCCGCCGAAGGACTCCCTGGCCAGGCCGCCGAACCGTGCCTCGGTGTCGCGGTCGAGCAAGACCACGCGCCGGCCCCGATCCAGGAGCTCGAGCGCCGCGGCGATGCCCGCGATCCCACCGCCGACGACGATCACATCAGCCCGCAAACGTTCGCCCATGGCCACCTCCCCACGAACCGTGCTGCCGCCAGTGTACCCCCAGATCCGGCCCGGCGGCCCGCCCCGTCCTGCTACCATCGCCACTCGATGAGGGTACCGGTCACGCCCCAGAGGCTGCTGGCCGCCTCCCTGGTGGTGGCCGCGGCGGGATGCGCCCCGCGCCGGGCCGACTGGACCCGCCTCTGGCCGGCCCGGTGGACCTGGCACTCCAGCGGCGACCACTGGGTGCGCGGCGTGACCGGCGGCGACCGCGTCTTCCACGTCGGCCGCAGGGGCCGATTCTTCAGGGCGACCCTGCTCGGCGCCGGCCCGCGGCCGGGTTCCGTCACCCTCACCGGGCCCGACACCGGCGCCTCGTGGACGATCGCACCCGGTGAGGAGCGGGCCGTCGGCCTGCGCCTCGGCGGCGCCGGCGAGTACACCCTGCGGACCTCCGGGGGCGCCGTCGCCGGGGAGCCGCGCGTCGGACGGCCCGGAAAGCGGCGCCTCGTGGTCCTCATCCTCGTCGACACGCTGCGCGCCGACCACGTCCGGCCCGACCTCATGCCCGGGGTGACGCGGTTCTTCGCGCAGGGACGGGTGTGGACCCAGGCCACCGCCCACGCCTCCTGGACCATCCCGTCGGTGGCCTCGCTCTTCACCGGGCGGCCGGTCCTCGACCTGACGACGCCGGAGGGCGACCTGCTGGGCGTGCCCGAGGGCGACGACACCTGGGCCGAGGCGCTGGACCGCGCCGGGTACGCGGGCGGCGCCTTCGTCGCCAACTACACCGTGGCGGTGCTCAACGGCTTCGGCCGCGGCTTTTCCTCGTACCGGGTGTCCGCGGCCCGGAAGCGCGAGGAGCCCGACGCCGCCTGGGTCGTGGCCGGGGCCCGGCGGTGGCTGGCCGCCCATCGCGGCGAGAACAGCTTCCTGTACCTGCACTTCATGGACCCGCACGAGCCGTACCGCGACCACGAGGACGGGCGGGTCGGCCCGCCGATTCCTCCCCTCGCCCATCGCGAACGTACGCCGTCGCCCGCCGAGGCGCGCCTGCTGCGCGAGCTGTACGCAGGGGAGGTCCGCCACGTGGACCGCATCCTCACGCCCTTCCTGCACGAGCTGCCGCCGGAGACCGTCGTCGCGTTCACCGCCGATCACGGTGAATCGCTGGGCGAGCACGGGTGCTGGGGCCACGGCCTCGCCCTGTACCAGGAGCAGATCGCGGTGCCGCTGATGCTCCGCGGGCCCGGCGTGCCGGCCGGGAAGGTCGGCTCCCCGGTCGGGCTGAAGGACCTCGCGCCGACGCTGCTGGCCTCGGCCGGCGTGCCGGCCGACCCGTCGATGGCCGGCCGTTCCCTGCTCGCCGGCGGCTCGCCCGGCCCGATCATCTCCGCCACCTATGGCGCGGGGCCCCTGCGCTGGACCTGGCGGCGGGGGTCCGACAAGGTCATCCTCCGGCTGGCGCCGCAGCCTGGCCTCTCCACCGTGGCCCGCTCGGCCATGATCGAGAAGAGCCCGCTTCCCGCCGGCGCCTTCCGGTTCCGGCTCGACGCCGACCCCGGCGAGGACCACCCCATGCCGCTGGATGAAGACGTGCTGCTCCCGGTCGGCCGGGCCTTCGCGGCCACCGCCGGACGGATGGTTCCCGGCCTCGAGGTGATGGCCTGGGGCCTGCGGCGGCCGGTCGAGCTCCGGGTGCACCTCGGCGGCGTGCTCCAGCCGGTGCAGGCGTTCTCCACCGGGCCCATGGCGCTGACCCAGCACGGAGGCGCCGTCACCGTCTCCTGCCGCGACCCCTTCCCCGTCTGCGCCGTCGGCGGGTCCGTCTCGCCCCGGCCGCGCCGCCTCCGGCTCCTGCCCGCCGGTGCACCGTGGGTTGAGCCTCCCGGGGGCTGCGACGTGCCGGTGGGAGAGCTCACCATGCCCCGCGCCTTCCCGGCACCCGGGCTCTTCGCCTGGTGGAACCCGCCCCGCCGCCGCCTCGTCCGCGGCTACCGGGAGACCCTCCAGAAGCTCCGGGCGCTCGGCTACCTGGAGTGACCGGCCTTCCGTGCCGGCCGCGGCCTGGGGGTGCAACCCGGCCGGAGGGGAGCGGGGGACGAGCCGGCGTCGCACCATTCGTGAAGCCCCGGGGGGTGCAGGCTCCAGCCCACCGGGTGAGCACCGGGTGTCAACCAGCGTACACAGCTACCCGCCGGCTCCCTTGAAATCTTCCCACTATGGTGGTACAATATCCGCAACAGGGACCTGCCTTCCCATCAGGATGGAGGGACATCATGCCGTTCACCATGCCAGTCAGAACATCGAGAGCCGTTCCGAAATGGTCTCATCTCAGGCGTCAAGTGATACCCTCTTCGCACTGGGGCGTCCCGCATCTTGCCCGCCTAGTCCTCGCGGTCCTGCTGGTTGTGATCCCCGCCGGGCTCGGCCTCGCGCAGACGTCCGGCGACGGCCCACCCTGGCCGATGCCGACCTCCCTGAAGGAGTACCGCTCCTGGTCGACGGCCAAGAAGATCGCCATTTACAAGCAGGTCGTCAAGAGCCAGACCTACGCCAGCTGGAGCCGGAAGCAGATCCGCGGTGCGGCCGCAGTGAATCCTGCCCTTGGGGCCTATGACTCGTTTCTGAGCTGGCTTCCGATCTCGCCGGAGGACATGCTCGAGGCCCAGATGCACGTCGAGCGTTTCGAGGTCGCCATTCCACACATGACGCATCTCCTCAGCGAGCGCTGGATCAAGCTCCACTTTCCGGGCGCCACCGCTCAACGGGTTGCCGCCGAGCCACAGAGCGTCGGCGTCCCTCCGGGCTCCGGCGTCCTGTCGTCCCAGCTCATCAGTCTCGCTGCGACCGTCGCCACGAACCGCGACTCGGCCTACAACTATTCGACTCCGCCCAACAATTACGACGGTGAGATCTCGCTCGCGGTCAACCCCCTCAACCCCAATCAGATCGTGTCCATGGCGAACACCTGGGACAACATGGGGGACACCGCCAACTGCGGCGGCGGCACGCAGGCCATCTTCTTCTCGTCTGACGGCGGCACCACGTGGGGATACACGTGCGCCCCCCGCGGTTCCCTCTATTCAGGGCTCTCCTGCACGAACGAGGCGGGCTCGGACCCGTGGCTCGCCTGGGACGACCAAAACAACGTGTACGCCGATTACATGTCGCTCTGTTACAACAGCACGTGGAGCAGCGTCAGCGGCTACGCCATGGTGGTCGCCAAATCCACGGATGGGGGCGCGACCTGGTCCCCGCACGGTGTCATCCAGAACAGTTACACGAACGGCCAGTCCGAGGACAAGAACGCATACATCATCGATAACAATCCCACGAGCCCTTATTACGGACGGCATTACTCGTGCTGGGACCGGAGCAACAACGAGCTCATCAAGTACTCCACGGACGGCGGCGTCACCTGGACCGAAGTAAACCTCCCGGCCACGGCGAGGAGTAGCAACCTCGGCTGCGAGATGGCCGTCCAGAAGAACGGCACGGTGCACCTGATCTACGACGGGCTCACGTGCGGCGCGAGTAACTGCACGGGCGAATCCATGTATTACACCAAATCCACGGACGGCGGCGTCACGTGGTCGTCGCCGGTGCTCGTCCAGGACTTCACGAACGTCATCTCCTTCGGCGCCTCATCCAAGTACGGCCCGCAGGACCAGCGCGGTCTCAACCCGTTCGGCGCCATCGACGTCGACAATTCGGGAGGACCTTGCGACGGTTCCCTGTACGCTGTGTTCACCGACGACCCCGACAACAACGGGATCGGAACCGCTGATGTCTTCGTCAAGCGGTCGACGGACGGAGGCGCCACCTGGGGAGCCGCGGTGCGTGTCAACGACACGCCCAACCCCGACACGTCGATCCAGTTCCACCCTTTCCTCAAGGTAGACCAGTCCAGCGGCGCCATTGTCGTGTCGTGGCACGATGCCCGCAACGATCCGAACAACCGCAAGGTCGACTTCTACGTCGCCCGCTCGACGGATTGCGGCCAGACCTGGACCAACGTCCAGGCCAGCCAGCCGAGCTCCGAGTTCAACAACTCGACCATCTCATACACCGACGAGAACTCCACCGACAACGCGAACTACAATCCGAACCAGTTCGGGGAGTACATGGGGCTCGATGCATTGAATGGAACGGCCTACCTCGCCTGGACGGATTCGCGGCAGTTCTACCCGGGCTCAACCACGGACGCCCAGAAGGAAAACGTGGGCTTCACCAAGGTGACGTTCTGCACCGCATCGGCTCCCGCCGGGCTCACGGCCACGGTTCCGGGCAACAACGCGATCTCCCTGTCGTGGACGGCAGTGAGCGGGGCGACGGAATACCGGATCTACCGCTCGACGACCTCGGGCGGACCATACACGCAGATCGGGACTGCGACGACGACCAGCTACCTCGACACCGCTGTCAACGGGGGTATCACATACTACTATGTGGTCACGGCGTACACCACGTGCGAGTCTCCTTACTCATCCGAGGTCTGGGCGACCGCCACGGGCGCGTGTGACGCGGCGCCGACGTTCGCGGGGTTGCAGTCAGCCACGGCGAACGGCTGCTCCATCGATCTTTCCTGGTCGGCCGCCACGGCCAATTGCGGCGGGCCGGTCACCTACTCGGTTTACCGGTCGACCACGTCCGGCTTCACACCGGCGCTGGCCAACCGCATTGCGGCGGGTGTGACCGGAACCACCTACAGCGACGGCAGCGGCGTTACCGTCGGCACAACCTACTACTACGTGGTCCGAGCCACCGACGAGTCCAACGGGCAGGAGGATACCAACACGGTCGAGAAGTCCGCGGCGACCTCGGCCACTGGAACGACGATCCCCATCAACGAGTCTTTCGCTACCGGCGACCCGCCCACCGGCTGGAGCCTGATCGACGGCGGTACGGGGACCCAGCGATGGACAACCGCGAACCCCGGGGGGCGAACCCCGCCATCGGGAATCACGGCGCCGTTCGAAATCATCGACAGCGATTACGACGGCTACGGCAACTCGCAGGACGACAGCCTGATCACGCCCGCTTTCAGCGCTGCCGGCGCGACTGGCGTCACGCTGGAGTTCGACACTTACTACGATGATTACGATGCCAATGACTCGGCGGCGATCGACGTCTCGGCGGACGGCGGTACGACGTGGACCAACGTTGCCACGTGGACGGCCGATGTCGGAACCGCGACCACCGCGAGCCACCAAACTTTTGATATCACCACTCAGGCCGCCGGTTCGACCAACGTCAAGGTCCGGTTCCATTACATAGGACTCTGGGGCTGGTACTGGTTCGTCGATAACGTCAAGGTCACGGTCACTGCCACTGCCTGCTCCTCCACGCCGTCGGACGTGGCGGAGCTCACGGCGCGCTCGACGTCGGGGCAGGTCAAGCTCGAATGGGTGAACCCGGCGGCGCCGTACGGCTCGACCCGGGTCTGCCGGGATACGGCGTCCTATCCAACCGATCCTACGACGTGCACCGTCGTCGCCGACAAGACCGGCACGGCCGGTGCCTACGACACGTTCACCGACACCGGCCTGACCAACGGGACCACGTACTACTACACCGCGTTCGTGGACAACGGGAGCGGGGTCTACTCGGGCGGCAAACATGTGTGGGCGCGGCCCTTCGCCACCACCGGGAAGGTCAAGTGGGCGTACTCCACCGGCGCCACGGCCCTGGCGCCCACCGGGGTCTACCCGGGCGCCATCGGCACCGGCGGCACCTGGGCGGTCTCCAACGACCGCATGCTGCACGCCATGAACCCGACGGCCACGGGCGGCGACTGGCCGCGCGCGGCCCCCTACGCGTGGAAGCCGGCGGCCATGAACGGGCCGGCGGACGCGCGGCCGCCGGTGGTGCCCACGGCCAGCGTTCCCGGTGCCAGCAAGGTCGTCTTCCTGGGCTCGGAGGACGGTCACGCCTACGCGGTCAACGCCGAGACCGGCGCCACGCTCTGGCAGAGCCCGTTGCTCGGCAACATCCTGGTGGCCTCGCCGTCGGGGATGTTCACCGACTTCGGCGGCAGTTGGAACCTGATCTTCGTCGGCACGCGCGACGCCACGGCGGACAACGCCATGTACGCCCTCGACGCGGCCACGGGCGCCGTCAAGTACTCCTTCGGCAACGGGGGTGGGTCGAACGGTATCGGCATCATCTCGTCGGCCGCCACCGTGGACTACGCCAACAACCGGATCTACTTCGCCAGCCGTTCCCGCTCGGGCGGATCTTCCGACGCCCTGTGGTGCCTGAGCTTCAACGGCACCGGCTTCACCAAGCTCTGGTCGGCGGCGCTCGGTGACATCGACGGTGCGCCGGTGATGCTGGGCGGCCGGCTGTACGTCGGCAACAACGCCGGCACGGTCTATGCCGTCGATCCGGCCACGGGCGCCACCATCTGGTCGTACACGACCACGGACGGCGCCGTGAAGGGGTACATCTGGCCCGAGTACACGACCGGCACGCCCTCGCCGGCGGCGCCGCGCAGGCTCTACTTCTCGACCACGAACACGGTGTGGGCGATCGATGACACGGGAAGCTCGGCCACGGCGGACTGGAGCGTGACCACGATTCCGGGACCTTCGACCCCGCTGGCGCCGTTCCGCGACACCCGCGTGTACGTCGGCTCCACGAACGGGCGCCTGTACCAGATCGATGCGGCCACCGGGTCCGTGACCACGTCGGTGGTCCTCGGTGACGGGACCGCCGCGGTGGGCGGCCCGGCCCTCGACGTCATCAACAACATGGCCTACGTCGGATCCGAGTCCGGCACGGTCTACGCCGTTCAGCTTCCCCTGCAATGAGCAGGAAGGAGATCGCCATGACCACACGGCTCATTCGTTTTTCGGCGCCGGCGGTGATTCTCATCGGGGCACTCTTGGTGAGCCCGCTCACGGCATCGGCCGACGGTGACGAGGCGCCCGAGTGCGCGGCGGTGGTCGTCAGCCCCGCGGGCCGGGACCACGGCCACGGGCGTTGGACGCGGAGCTTCTCGGTGGCCGAGGTGTCCGACCTCACGTTTCACGTCGTGCTGCGCCACGACCTGAAGGGGGAGCACCTGCTGACCATCAGGCTCACCACCCCGCACGGATACACGTTCCGCGTCATCGACGTTCCCGTGAAGGGAATGGTCAAGAAGAAGGACCACGGGCACTCCCAGGTGCACGGCCAGGCCATGCGGCGTGCGGAGCCCGGAGAGCGGCTCGAACGGCGCGTTCCCGGCTACCCGTACCCGGTGCCGGTACGTCCGGTCGGCACCCTGGAGCTCGTGGGCAAGAAACTTCCATCCATCGACGTGGACTTCCCCGTGGCGGGGACGTCGATCGTCAACAACTCGCTGTACGGACGGTGGAAGGTGGTGGCCTATTTCGACGGTAAGAAGACGCCCTGCGGACCTGCGGCCAGCTTCCAGCTGAAGCCGTAGGTTCGCAGCCGGGGCCGGCCGCGGCGGGGAGGGGGACCACGCCGCGGGCGGCACGACAATCGAGTAGGGATGACAGGGAGAAGCCGTGAAAGTACGACGCGAACGGTCCGTGGCGTGGCGGACGATCGGCGACGAAACCGTCGTCGTGCACCTCGCCAACAAGATGATGTACGGCCTGAACGAGCCCGGCGGCCGGGTCTGGGAGGCGCTGGCGGAGCCCATCGCCATCGAGGACCTGGAACGCCTGATCCCGGCCGCGGCCGAAGACGACGGACGGGCGCGGGCCGCCCTGCGTGCCTTCGTCGCGGAACTGGAAGGGGAGGGGCTCGTGGTCTGCGAGCCGCATCCTCCGGCCCCCGCGGCGGCGCCGGAGCGAGGCGCCGCTTTCCCGGCCGTCACGTGGCGGGAGGAGATCCGCAAGTTCGCCGGCGGCTGCGGGCTCCTCACGGGCCAGAGCGGCCTGTGCGCCACCGCGCCAACGAACTCGCTGTGAGACGGTGATGCCGCCACGCGGGACAACGATCGTCTCATGGCGGGCCGACCTCGCCGGCGTGCCGATCGAGATTCGCACCCGCAGGACGGAGCTCGGCGAGCGGTTCGCCGCCTTCGCGACCGCCCGGGAACCGCGGCTCACGATCGTCGATGCGCCGGTCCGGGAGGGCGGGTCGAAGGCCCTCCCCGGGCTCGGCCCGCCTCTCGAGATCGACGGGCGGCGGCGGGTGCTCGCCGACCTCGGGGGGGATCCTCCCGGCATCAACGTCGTGGTCAAGAGCGTCCTGCCCGGGCTGGTCGCCCCCGCCCTCGTCCTCCACGCCGCCCTCCTCGGCGACGGCGGGAGAGGGTTCCTCTGCTGCGGCTTCTCGGGCGCCGGCAAGAGCACCCTCAGCCGGCTCCTTTCCGATCGGGCGTACGGCGAGGAGCTCGCGGTGGCTCGAATCGACGGCGACGGCCTCTCGGTCGAGGCCGTGCCGATCGGCAGGGCCCGGCCCGGCATCCTGCAGCTCGCCGGGATCGTCATCCTGCGCCACGGCGCCCGCACCGCGTCCACGCGGATCGAGCCCGGCGACGCCGTCCGCGAGGTGGCCCGCCACGTCTACTGGCCCTCGGAGGACCCGGCGGCCCTGGCCGGCGCCTTCGACACCCTGGACCGGGTCGTGGCGCGGATTCCCGTCCGGCGCCTCGCCTTCCGCCCCGAGCCCGCGGTGTGGCGCATCATCGCCGGAGGGCCGTGATGGGAATCGGGGAGCTCTTCGCCCGCGCGGCGGTGCGGAACATCCCGCTGGAGGTCTCCCTCGAGCTCACCCACCACTGCAACTTCCGCTGCCGCCACTGCTACATCCCCGACTTCGGCCTGCCCGACGGGCTGACGACCGAGCGCATCTTCGGCCTCCTCGACGAGCTGGCCGACATGGGCACGTTGTACCTCACCCTGACCGGGGGCGAGATGATGCTGCGCCGCGACTGGCCCGCCGTCGCCCGCCGCGCCCGCGAGCTGGGGTTCCTCCTGACGCTGCTCACCAATGGCTCCCTGATCGGCGAGGCCGAGGCGGACCTCATCGCGGAGCTGCCGGCGAAGACGGAGATCAGCTTCTACAGCGCCGACGAGGCCACCTTCGATGCGATCACCGCCCGGCCCGGGTCGTTCCGGCGCGTGCGCCGGGCCATCGATCTGCTGCTTGAGCGCGGGGTCGAGGTCAAGCTCAAGATGCCGGTCATGACGCTGAACCAACGGGACATCCAGGGCGTCGCCGAGCTCGCCGCCAGGCTCGGCGTGGACTGGCAGGCGTTTCCGGACATCATCTCCAAGAAAGACGGAAATCCGGGACCGCTGCAGCTGCGGGTGCCTCCGGAAGCGCTGCCGACCATCTACTCGGGACCGATCACGAGCTGTGACATCGACCCCGCCCACGACACGCTCGAGCGCGACCCGGAGGCCCCCCTCTGCGCGGCGGGGAGGCGCTACGCCAACATCACCGCCGCCGGCGACGTGCAGGCCTGCAACATCCTCCCGGGCTCGGCCGGCAACATCAACGAGCACAGTTTCCGGGAGATCTGGGAAGGCTCGCCGTGGCTTCGGCGGATCCGCGGCATCCGCTTCGGCGATCTTCCCGTTTGCTCCACGTGCCCGGTGGCGCCTTATTGCAGCCGCTGCATGGCCCAGGCCCTGGTCGAAGACGGCGACCTGCTCGGCCCGTCGAGCTGGGCCTGCGCCCAGGCCGACGTCCGCGCGCGGATGGCGAAGAAGGGGGCGTGATGCGCTACCTGCGGGCCGTCCTCGCCCTTCCCTGGGTGCTCGCCGCGGCGCTCGCCGTCACCCGCAGCTTCGAGCGCCTGCCGCTGGACGAGCTGCCGGCCTCCCTGGCCCGCCGCCAACCGAGGCCCCCACGGCCGGTCCGGGATCCGTTGCTGCTGCGGGCGCTGGTGGGCAGATTGCTCCGGTGGCTCCCACCCTACGGGATGGGGCCGTGCCTGAAGAGATCGCTCATCCTCTACCGCCTGTGGTCCCTCTGCGGCCTGGAGCCGCGGCTGCACCTGGGCCTCCGGGAGGCCGGCCGGGCCAGGGCCTTCCACGCCTGGGTCACCGCCGCCGGCCGCCCGGAGCTGTCCGCCGGCGGCAGCGGGTTCCGAGAGGCGCTGGTCCTCGCCTGCCGGCCCTGATGGTCAGGCGACACCGGGAGGAGAAGCGGTTCTTCATTGTCATCCCGGGCGGCGGAGCTCCGCGCGGATCTCGGTCAGGCGCGCCTCCAGGGACTCGACGTCCTCGGCGGTCTCGGCCCAGCGTTCCTCGAGCTCGTCGAGGCCGTCCCGGGCCGAGCTGAGCTCGGCCTGCACGGCCTTGAGGCGCCCGGGGTCGGACCAGACGGTCCGGTCGGCCATGGCCTCCTGGCCCTCGGCGATGGTCCGGTGGCGGCGATCGATCTCCTCCTCGGTCCTGGCCAGCTCCCCGCGCAGGCGCTCGAGATCGGCCCGCAGCCGGCGCTCCTCCTCGGCCAGCGGACTGCGCCGCCTGGCCGCGGTGTGCCCGGCGGCGGGCGGCTTCTTCACGGCCACGACGCCGGCAAGGCCGAGGGCCTCCTCGACGCTCGCGGTCTCGACGGCGCGCCCGTCGGCGAGGAGCAGGAAGCGGCCCGCCGCCCGCTCCAGGAGACGCCGGTCGTGGCTGACCAGCACCAGGGTCCCGGGGTAGGCCTCGAGCGCGCTCTCCAGCGCCTCGCAGGTGGGCAGGTCGAGGTGGTTCGTGGGCTCGTCGAGGAAGAGGAAGTTCGGATTCTGGGCCAGGATCCGAGCCAGGGCGAGACGGCCCTTCTCGCCGCCGGAGAGTGCGGCGACATCGACTTCGACGGCGTCGCCGGAAAAGCCGAAGCGGGCCGCCCAGGACCGCACCTGCCCCGGGCTCCAGCGCGGGTGGACCTCCCAGAGGGCGTCGAGCACCGTCCCGGATGGAGGCAGGTCGGCGAGCTCCTGGTCGTACCAGGCCGGCACCACGCCGTGGCCCAGCCTCACCCTGCCGGCCAGGGCGCTGATGCGGCCGGCCAGCGTCTTGAGGAGCGTCGTCTTGCCCGAGCCGTTGGCGCCGAGAACGCCGAGGTGGTCGCCGCGGTGCAAGACGAAATCCACGCCGGAGACGACCGGCGTGCCGTAGCCGACGCTCAGCCCTTCCGCGACGACGGTCACGTCGCCGGTGCGGGAGACCTCCCCCCAGATGAAGGCGGCCCCGCGCTCCTCGGAGACCGGCCGCTCCAGCCGCTCCAGCCGGTCGAGCTCCTTGCGCCGGGCCTGGGCCTGCCTGGTCTTCTGGCCGGCGAGGTTGCGGCGGATGAACGTCTCCGTCTTGCTGATGTGCTCCTGTTGCCGGCGCCAGGCGCGACGCTCGGTCTCCTCGGCCTGGGCCTTGGCCCGGCGGTACTTCTCGTAACCGCCCGGCCAGCGCCGCAGGCGTCCCCGCTCGAGCTCGACCACGGTCTCGGCCACGGCGTCGATCAGGTGGCGGTCGTGACTCGCCACCAGGAAGGCGCCCCTGCGCTCGCGCAGGAGCTGGATCAGGGCCTGGGCGCCGAAGAGGTCCAGGTGATTGGTCGGCTCGTCGAGGAGGAGGAGATCGGCGGGCTCCAGGAGGACGCGCGCCAGGGCGAGGCGGATGCGCTGTCCCCCGGACAGCTCGTCCATCGGCCTGCGCGCCAGGTCGCCGCCGAGGCCGAAGGCGGCCAGCGCGGTGAGCACGCGCGCCTCGGCCCGGTACGGGTCGTACGCCTCGAGCGTCGTCTGCAGCACGTTGAAGCGGTCGAGGAGCGCCTCGTCGTCGGGACGCTCGCCGAGCCGCTCGGCGACGGCGTCGAGCTCGCGCTCGAGCTCGGCGATCCGGGCGAAGGCGCCCATGGCGTACTCCAGGGCCGTGGTCCCGGCGGGTGCGGTGACGTGCTGGGGCAGGTGGGTGACGCGCAGCCCCCGCGCTCTCTCGAGGCGCCCCGCCTCCAGCTCGAGCTCGCCCATGAGCAGCCGGATCAGCGTCGTCTTGCCCGCCCCGTTGGGTCCCACCAGCGCCAGGTGCTCGCCGGGGTTGTGCTGGAAGTCGGCGCCGGCGAGGATCTCCCGGCCCCCGAGCCGGACGCGGGCTCCCGACAGGCGGTAGAGCATCGGCGGACGCCCCCGCTCCGGCCTAGGTCTGGTCCGGCCCGGCGTCGGCGTCGAGCTCGTCCACCGTGCCCAGGATCAGCGGCCGCGAGGCCGGCTCCTCCGGGCCGACGGCGAAGGCGGCGGCGGTCCGGCTGACGAGATCGTCCACGTCGACCTCCCGCTCGCCCACGAGCACGGTGGCCAGGGGCTGGCCGGCCTCGACGGCGTCTCCCAGCCGCGCGTGCACGAGCAGGCCGGCCCCGTAGGCGAGCTGGTCGTCCACCGCCCGGCGCCCGGCACCCACGTCCACCGCCACCCAGCCCAGGGCCTCGGCATCCACGTCCACCAGCCACCCCGCGTCCCCGGCAACGACCTCGATGCGCCGGCGGGGCGACGCCAGGGACGCCGGGTCGGGGTCCCCATCGTGGGCGCGGACGATCCGGTCCCAGGCCTCCCGGGCCGAGCCGTCCGCCAGGGCCGTCTCCAGCCGCCGCCGGGCCTCCGCCCGCTCGTCGCCGCCGAGGACCAGGAGCTCCTCGCCGAGGCGCAGGGTCACCTCCCGGAGGGCGGCGCTGCCGCGGCCCTGGAGCACGTCCAGCGCCTCGCGGACCTCGCAGGCCGTGCCCAGGGCGGGGCCCAGGGGCTGGTTCATGTCGGTGATCACCGCCTCGCAGCGCACGCCCATCCCGCGGGCGACCGCGCGCAGGGCCCGCGCCAGCTCGACGGCCTGCTCCACCGTCTTCCGGAACGCCCCCCTCCCCCACTTCACGTCGAGCACCAGCCGTCCCGCGCCCAGGGCCAGCTTCTTGGACATGATGGAACCGACGATCAGGGGCAGGGACGGGACCGTGGCGGTGACGTCGCGCAGGGCGTAGAGCACCCGGTCGGCGGGAGCGATCCGCTCCGACTGGGCGACGATGGCCGCGCCGCAGGCGTCGAGCAGGCGCAGGGTGCCCTCGCGGTCCCAGTCCGTCCGGAAGCCGGGAATCGCGGCCAGCTTGTCCAGCGTGCCCTGGGAGTGCCCCAGGCCGCGGCCGGCCATCATAGCGATCGGGGTCCCGACCGCGGCCATCAGCGGCGCCAGCACCAGCGAGACGGTGTCGCCCACGCCGCCCGTGGAGTGCTTGTCCACGACCTCGGGCCTGGTCCCGGCGAGGTTCCAGACCTCGCCCGAGTGCAGCATCTCCTCGGTCAGCCAGTGGGTCTCCTCGGCGTCCATGCCCCGGCAGCAGACCGCCATCAGGAAAGCCGCCAGCTGTTCCCGGGGCAGGCTCCCGGTGGCCGCGCCGCGCACGAAGGTCGCGATCTCCTCGCGGTCGAGCTTGACGCCGTCGCGCTTGCGCGCGATCACCTCGACGAAGTTCATCGGCCGCGCCGCACCCGGCCTAGCTCAGGTTCTGCATCTGCTGCTGGGCGAGGATCTTGTACGGCGACTCGGGGAAGTCCTTGACCAGCTTCTCGAAGTAGGTCTTGGCCTGGTCTGGCTTCTGCTCGGCCATGTACACCCGGGCCAGCTCGTACATGGCGGCGTCGCGCGGCAGGCGGTCGTCCTTGCCGCTCAGCATCCCCTCGAGGTCCTTGGCGACCTCCGCGGCCTCGCCCGAGGCGACCCGCATCTGGATCAGGTCCAGGGTGGCCAGGCGCCCCAGGGCGTCGCCCCGGTGCTTTGCCGCCACCCTCTTGAGGAGGGACTTCGCCCGCGCCGCGTCGCCCTTCTGGAAGGCGATGCGCGCCAGGTAAAGGCGCGCCGCGTCCCCCTCGGCGGTGCCGCCGTATTGCTGCACCACATCCTCCAGCTTCTTCTCAGCCGTCTTCACATCCGCGGGCTTGCCGCTGGTCTCGTCGGCCTTGAAGAGCTGCACGGCCTCGTTCAGGGCGACGGAGGCCTTCATCTCCCGGCTCGTCCTCCAGCTCGAGATACCCCACCACAAGACAAAGCCGAGGCACAGGGCCACGAGCCCGCCCACCACCGGGCGCCAGTTGTCGACGACCCAGTCGATGATCTGGTCCGCCACCGTGACGAACTCGTTCTGCTTCAGCTTTTTTCGCGTCAGTCGTCGCATCGCTCGCTCCTCCGTTGCAGCCGCGCGGCCCGCGCCGCACGGCGTCCAACTTTAGCCGGGTTCCCCGCCGAAGGCAACGGGGACCGCCCCGGCACGCGCTCCAACCCTGTCAGGGATGGCCACGTCGAGCGCCTCCGGCAGACCCCTTCGTCGCTTCGCTCCTCGGGGTGGCGCGTGCGCAGGCGAAGCGCCGTGAGACAGGGAAGCTCCTCTTCCCGCTGTCGAACGGCGTCCCGAGCGAAAGCCCGCCAGGGCCGGAGCGAAGGGACCCCCTCACGCCCGGAGCGCTCCCCAGAGCAGTGGGCAGCGCGCTCCGCCCCCGCATTGTCATTGCGAGGAGGCTTCCCCCAGGAAGCCGACGAAGCAATCCCC
>CAZXXL010000053.1:0-11763 GCA_964644635.1 uncultured Thermoanaerobaculia bacterium
GCGGGAATCTGGGTGTCCCCCAACTGCGGGAATCTGGGTGTCCCTTGACAACTGTCAGGGATGGCCACGTCGCGTGCCTGCGGCGGACCCCTTCGTCGCTTCGCTCCTCGGGGTGGCGTGCGCGCAGGCGAAGCGAGGCATCGCGCGCTTACGCCACCTCGCGATGACAGCGCAAAGGGTTCTCCCGACGGCTGCGGCGGGAAGGTCCGGGGGCGAGCGAACGGGGGTCCCCGCCGCGGCCCTGCGGGCCTGGGCTCGGGACCCCCGCGCGATCCGGGCGTTGTTCGGCGTCTCAGGCGAGCTGGCGCAGGATCTCCTTGAGATGCGTGTAGAAGCGCTGCACGGACGAGATCTGGACCTTCTCGTCCGGGGAGTGGGCGTTCTGGATCTCCGGTCCGATGGAGACGACGTCCATGTCGGGAACCTTCTCCAGCAGCAGGCCGCACTCCAGCCCGGCGTGGATCGCCTTGAGCTCGGGCGTCTTGCCGAACAGCTCTTCGAAGATGCTCACGGTCTTCTTGACGATGGCCGAGTCGGGGTTCGGCTTCCAGCCGGGGTACGCGTCGTGCACCTCGACCTTCGCCCCCCCGAGGACGCAGACGGAGCGCACCTGCTCCTGGACCGCGAACAGCGAGGGCATGACCGACGACCGGTGCGAGGTGACGATCAAGACCGCCGTGTCGTTGGTGTTCACGACGGCCAGGTTGTTCGAGGTCTCGACGAGGCCGGGAACCTCCCGCGACATGGCGAGGACGCCGTGCGGAATGCCGTTGAGCACGTGCAGGAGCTTGTCCCTGGCGTGGACGTTCAGCGGCTGGGCGAAGGCGTCGGTGTCGTCCAGCTCCTCCACCGCCAGGTCGAGGCCGGGATCGATGGCCGCGAACTCCTCGCGGAAGTCGGCCAGGCTCTTTTCGACCACGGCGCGGAAGGCGTCGAGGGCCGTCTTCGGCAGCCGGACGACGGCGAAGGCCTCGCGGGGGATCGCGTTGTGCTTGGAGCCGCCCTCGATGGAGACGAGGTCGAGCTCGAGGCCGTCGCCGATGGCGGCGAGCAGGGTGCGGGTGGCGAGCTTGAGGGCGTTGGCCCGGTTCTCGTGGATGTCCACCCCGGAGTGGCCGCCGCGCAGGCCGCGCACGATGAGCTTGACGGGCACCGACCCCATGAGGGCCTTGCGCCGGGAGACGGGAAGCTCGGCGGTGGAATCCGCCCCGCCGGCGCAGCCGATGTAGACGGCGCCGTCCTCCTCGGTGTCGAGGTTGAGCATGGTGCGCCCGGTGAGCATCGAGCCGTCGAGCCGCATGGCGCCGGTGAGCCCGGTCTCCTCGTCGATGGTGAGCAGGATCTCCAGCGGACCATGGACGGCCTCGGGATCGTCCGCGATGGCCATGGCCGCGGCCACGCCGATACCGTTGTCGGCGCCGAGGGTGGTGCCGACGGCCTTCACCCAGTCGCCCTCCACGGTGACCTCGATGGGGTCGGCCATGAAGTCGTGGGCGACGTCCGAGTTCTTCTCGCAGACCATGTCGAGGTGACCCTGGAGCACGATCGCGGGCGCCTTTTCGTGGCCGGGGGTGGCCGGGACCCTGACGACGATGTTCCCGGCGGCGTCCCGCTGGACCTCGTAGCCTTTTTCCTTCGCCCAGTCGACGACGTGGGCGGCGATCTTCTCCTCGTGCTTCGAGGGCCTGGGAATCCGGCGGATGGCGTCGAAGTGCTCCCAGACCAGCTTCGGTTCGAGGGCCTGAAGGGGACTGCTCATGGATGACCTCCTCGTTCGGTCGGGCTGTGGCGGCGCGCGGGCGCCGTGCGGGATATTAGATCAGCGATTGCAGTAATTCCAGTGCGGTCAGCGCGCCGCCGACGATGAGCCCGTCCACGGCCGTGGTGACGGCCACCGAGCGGCGGTCGGCGGAGCTCTGCGGACCGGCCAGGAGCACGGTCTCGCTGTCGGCGACGGCGTCCAGGCGCAGGGGCCCGGGTGCGATCTCGATGCCGGGGTCGGACGCCCACGCCTCGAGCAGCTCGCCCTCGTCCACCGGTTCGGCGAAGGTCACGGTCATGGCCGCCAGATGGCCGTGGAACCAGCCCGCCATGAGACGGCTCACCGTCACCGCGAGGCCGGGGAAGAGCGCCGCGGCGTCCTCCTGGAGCGGATCCGGCGCCAGGCCGATGCAGTTGAAGGCGAGGACCCGGCCCGCGATGTCGTCCTCCGGCGGCTCGCCCCGGAGCCGGGCCGTGGCCTGGCGGGCGAGGGCGTCGACGGCGTCCTCTCCGAGCTCGGAGACGGGCTCCAAGGCGGTGAGGGCGAGACGGACCGGGCCGAGGCCGGCCAGCGGGCGGAGCACCCTGGCCGCCGAGGCCAGGGCGGGGTGGACCACCCGCAGGCGGCGGCCGGGACGGGCGGGGTCGGGGCCGGCCGCGGGCTCGGCCAGGGGCCGGAGGGCGTCCAGCCGCGCCGCATCGACCAGGGCCACGTCGGGCATGGCGTCGAGCGCCTCCAGGAGGGTCTCGAGCCGTTCGCCGGAGGCCTCCGACGCCACCAGGACCGCCCGGCAGCCCTCGAGATCGTCGGCGGCGGCGAGCGGCGGCACCAGGGCCGCCGCGCCGCCGAGCTGGGCCACCTGGTGATCACCCTCCGGGCCGGTGTTGAAGAGGGACACGTTCCCGGCGAGGCCCGGGAAGCGGGGCAGCAGCTCGAGCACCTGGCGCCCGAGGAGGGTGAGGGGATCAATCAGCGCTATCTTCGCCGGATTCATGCGTGTCGCCACCTTGGGGGTCGGCCGGCTCCTGGCCGGCGACGGTGGGCGCCGGTTCGCGCCGGCCCTTCAAGCCGGAGGTCAGGACCCTGGCCGGAGCCGAGAGGATGTAGAGGGCGAGCAGGATCGCCAGGACGTGCGTGGGAGCGAAGGTCAGCAGGGAGAAGACCGTCGCGATGATGAAGATGGTCGTCGCCGGCCAGCGTTTCCGCATGTCGACCTTCTTGAAGGACGGGTAGGGGAGGTTCGACACCATGAGCAGGGCGAGGCCGAGGACGAAGATTACGACCACCGGGAGGAAGGCCGAGTGCCTGACCGGCTCCGGCGAGACGAGGACGAGCAGGGCGATGGCGGCCGCGCCGCCGGGAATGGGCAGGCCTCGAAAGTCGGTCTCGCTCTTGGGCGTCGCGTTGAAGCGCGCGAGGCGGATGGAGCCGGCGACCAGGAAGAGGAAGGCGACGGCCATGCCCAGCCGCGGCTTCTGCCAAAGGCCCCACTGGAAGGCGAGCAGGGCGGGCGCCGCGCCGAAGGAGATGACGTCGGCGAGCGAGTCGTACTCCTCGCCGAAGGGCGTCGTTGTGCGGGTCAGCCGGGCGATCCGCCCGTCCACCATGTCGGCGAGCACCGCCACCAGGATGAAGACGGCGGCCGACCCCAGCTGGCCGCGGGTGGTCTTCACCATCGAATAGAAGCCGCAGAAGATGTTGCCGACGGTGAACAACGAGGGAACGATGTAGATCCCCCGGCGCAGGCGCCCCTTGCGGGGCGGCCGCTGGCGCCTCGCCCGGGGGCTCATGGCCCCTGCCGCTCCGGGTAGCGGACCAGGGGCGTGGCCCCGGCCCGGACCCGGTCTCCGGGCGCGACCAGCAGCTCAGCGTTCTCTGGCACGTAGACCTCGACGCGGGAGCCGTAGCGGATGAGGCCGATTCTGTCGCCCCGGCGCACGGCCGAGCCGGGCGCGTGGTCGAAGACGATCCGGCGCGCGATGACGCCGGCGATCTGCTTGACCCCGACGGGGCCGAAGGGCGTCCTCCACAGCGACAGGTTCTGCTCGTTTTCGAGGGAGGCCTTCTCCTTGAACGCGGACAGCTTCTTGCCGGGGTTGTAGCTGTACTCGGCGAGCTCCCCGTCGAGGGGTGCCCGGTTGACGTGGACGTCGAAGACCGACATGAAGATGGCGACCCGGCGGCTCAGCCCGGCCTCGGCCAGCGCCGGAGGTGCGTCGCCGACGGCGAGCACCTTGCCGTCGGCCGGCGAGCAGGCCACGTTTTCGGGCGCATCACAGGTGCGGACGGGATCGCGGAAGAAGAACAGCCCGAACGCCCCCACGGCCACGGCGAACCACCCGATCCCCTCGAGCCCGAGGACGATCAGGATGACACCGGCCAGCAGGGGTACGAGAACGAAGGGCCATCCCTCCGGTGCGATCATCCCTTCTCCGCCGGCAGGCCCGTTCAGGAGGCCGGCCTGCCGAGGTGGACCATCTGATCCTTGAGGCGGAGCTTCAGCTTCTTGAGCCGCTTTTCCTCGAGCTCCTCCTCCGGGGTCAACCACGCCTTGGCATTCAGCTCCTCCAGGCGCCGCTCGTACTCGCTGTGCTGCCGGCGGAGCTCTTCGTAAGTCGGAGTGTCGGTTGGGGTGGCCTCACGATCCAGAACCATGCAGAGCCTCCTCGTCGATTCAGATCCATCATAACATCGAAACTCAATCCCCGGTCGACGGGGCGGTCAGTAATACGGCCGGTAACCCAGGTCCTGCTCCTCGATGGGCCCCTTCTGGCGCAGCTCGTCGATGCCGACGACGGCCTCCTCCCGGTTGGTGAAGGCCATCTCGTGGGTACGGCTCATGATGATGGCTTCCTTGGGGCAGGCGTCCACGCAGTAGCCGCAGAACACGCAGCGCAGCAGGTCGATCTCGTAGACCAGCGGCTTTTTCTCCCACTCCACCGGCGCCTCGGGGTCCTCCTCGGCGACGATGGTGATGCAGTCGGCCGGGCAGACGGTCTCGCACATGTAGCAGGCCACGCAGCGCAGGGAGCCGTCGTCCTTGGTGGTCAGGATGTGGCGCCCGCGCAGCCGCTCCGAGTACTGGCGCTTGACCTCCGGGTACTCGATGGTGGCGACGTCCCGGTGGCCCAGGAGGTTGCGCATGAAGTGGCGGAGGGTCACGGCGAGGCCGCGGATGACGGGCCCCAGGTAGATGCGCTCCGAAAACGGGATGCGGCCGCGGTCGACGCTGACGGTGGACACGTTCTTCATCGATCGAGCTCCCCGGCGATGATGTTGAGGCTGCCCAGGATCGCGATGGCGTCCGGCACCAGGTGGCCCTCGAGCATGTGCGGGTATGCCTGGAAGATCGCGAAGCAGGGCGGCCGGACCTTGATCCGGTACGGGTGCCCGCCGCCGTCGGACACGACGTAGTAGCCGAGCTCGCCGTTGGCTCCCTCGGTGAAGCCGTACGCCTCGCCCGCCGGCACCTTGATGCCCTCGAAGATGAGCTTGAAGTGCCAGATCAGCGACTCCATCTCGGTGTAGACCTTCTCCTTGGGCGGCAGGGCGACGTGGTGGTCGTCGGTGATCACGGGGCCGTCGGGCAGGTTGTCGATGGCCTGCCGGATGATGCGCAGGCTCTGCCGGATCTCCTCCATGCGCACCAGGTAGCGGGCGTAGGTGTCGCCGGTGGAGGCGACCGGGACGTCGAAGTCGTACTTGTCATAGCCCATGTACGGGTGTGCCTTGCGGACGTCGTAGGGCACGCCGCTGGCCCGCAGGCAGGGGCCGGTCCATCCCCACGCCACGGCGTCCTCGGCCGAGATGACGCCGACGCCTTCGGTCCGGTCGCGGAAGATCTTGTTGTTGGTCACGAGCTTGTCGACGTCGTCCACGAACTTGGGGATGGAGGCGAGGAGCTTGCGGACGTGCTCGTCGAAGTCGGCGGGCACGTCGTGGGCGAGGCCGCCGATCCGCGCGTAGGACACGGTCAGGCGGCCGCCGGCGCAGGACTCGAGCAGGCCGTAGATCTCCTCCCGGATCTGGAAGAAGTACCAGAAGTTGGTGAGGGCCCCGAGGTCCACGAGGTTGGCCCCGAGGCAGACGGCGTGATCCATGATCCGCGAGAACTCGGACAGGATGACCCGCACCGCCTGGGCCCGCGGCGGCGCCTCGATGCCGAGCATCTTCTCGACGGCCAGGGCATAGCCGACGCCGTTGATCATGCTCGAGCAGTAGTTGAGGCGGTCGGTGTAGGGGATGACCTGCTGCCAGCCGTGGGTCTCCGACATCTTCTCGAAGCAGCGGTGCAGGTACCCGATCTCGCACTCCGCGTCGGTGATGGACTCGCCGTCGAGCCGGATCACCGTGCGCAGCGTGCCATGGGTCGCGGGATGGGAGGGCCCGAAGTTGAGGACCTGGGTTTCCATGCGGTCCTCGTCGCGCTTTTCCTCGCGCGTCCAAGCGGGCGTCATCGTCTCGGCCTCGGTGAGGAGCCAGCGCTGGCCCGGATCGTAGTCCTTGCGCAGGGGGTGGCCCTGGAATGCCTCGTGGGTGAGGATCCGCTTGAGGTTGGGGTGCCCGTCGAAGCGGATCCCGAACATGTCGAAGACCTCGCGCTCGAACCAGTCGGCGGCCTTCCAGACGCCGTAGGCGGAGGGCAGCTCGGCCTCATCCTCGGCCACCGGGACCTTGACCCGTATGCGATGACCGTGCTCGAGGCTGGCCAGGTGGTAGACCACGTCGAACCGCTTCTCCCGCTCCGGGTAATCCACGCCGCAGATGTCGGCCATGAGGTCGCAGTCCAGCCCGGGCGTCTCCTTGAGCGTCCTCAGAACCTCGATGAGGTGGGCGCGGTCCACCGTCAGCACGGTGTGCCCGTCGAGACCCTGCTCGACGGATTGCACGCCCTCGGCGGGCAGCAGCTCAGCCGGCGCTGGCGGCAGTGTCGTGGCTTCGGCTTGCGAGGCGGTCATGGTGGGTCTCCCCGTTCTGGATCATTTCCTGGAGCTTGATGACGCCGTGCATGAGGGCCTCCGGCGTCGGCGGGCAGCCGGGGACGTAGACGTCCACCGGGATGAACTCGTCCACCCCCTGGACCACGTGGTAGGCGCGGTAAAAGCCCCCGGTGCACGCGCAGGCGCCCATGGAGATGACGTACTTGGGCTCGGCCATCTGGTCGTAGATCCGTTTCACCACCGGGGCCATCTTGTCGGTGATGGTGCCGGCGACGATCATCAGGTCGGCCTGGCGGGGGGAGAAACGGACCACCTCGGCGCCGAACCGCGCCAGGTCGTAATGGGAGGACACGACGGACATGAACTCGATGGCGCAGCACGCCGTGCCGAAGGGAAGCGGCCACAGGCTGTTCTTTCTCACCCAGCGGAGCATGGTTTCCACCCGGGTGGTCAGCAGGGCCGAGCTGCCATCTGGTTGTCTCATGGGACCTCCTGGTTCTCCGCGTCAGCCTGGGCAACAACGCCGGGCCGCCACATACTCCCCGGATCGCGGTTGGCGTCTTTCCGCCGGCGCATTATACTTTTTTTCACAAGGAGGTGGAAGGTGATCGACCCGAATCTGACCGCCCTGGAGATCGTCGGCATCGCCATCCGCGCCGAGAGGGACGCGTTCGACCTCTACTCGGCGATGGCGCAGCAGGTGAGGAAACCCGAGCTGGAGCAGGAGTTTCGGAACCTGGCCGAGCAGGAGAAGGAGCACGAGCGGTGGCTCACCGAGTACTACACGGCGGCAACGGGCGACGAGACGCCGCCTCCGGTGCCGGACGTGCGCATCAAGATGTTCGGACCCGAGGTCCACGACGGGATGAGCCTGCTCCAGGTGCTCGATCTCGCCGTCGAGAAGGAGCACCTCGCCGAGCGGGTCTACGCCGAGGCCGCCCGCCGGGCCCAGGATCCCTCGGGCCGGCGCCTCCTCGGCGAGCTCGTGGAGTTCGAGAAGGGTCACGCCCGGCGGCTCGAGCGCCTGCGTGACGAGGCGCGGCGAAACCCGGCCTGGCTGGAGGACGAGGACGGCCGGACCATCCAGCTGCAGGGACCGTGACGGGGGCGGGGCGATGCTGACCGTGTGGTGGAAGAAGACCTGCAGGACGTCGAAAAAGGGAATCGCCCACCTCGAGGCGGCCGGCGCCCGCTTCGAGCTGCGGGACATCGTGACCGACCCGCCGCCCCGGGAGCTCCTCGAGCGGCACGTGACGGGGGAGAACCTCAAGCGCTTCTGCAACACCTCGTCGAAGCCCTACCGGGAGCTCGGGATCGGCAGGGCGATGCCGGACCGTGAGCGCCTGATCGACCTCATGCTCGAGCACCCCGACCTCATCCGGCGGCCGGTCATCGAGAAGGAGGGCCGCGCCGTCTTCGGCTTCGATCCGGACGCCATCGACGAGCTGCTCGGCTAGCCGGCCGCGGCGGCCCGGCGGAACCACTCCGCAGTGCGCCGCAACCCCTCGGCGAGGGGGGTGCCGACGGCGACGCCGAGCTCGCGGCGGATCTTCTCGGCCGAGATCGACGAGCGCCGCTGCTCGCCGGGCTTGGCCGGGCCGTGCACGGCCTCGAGCCCGCTGCCGGCGGCCTCGCGCAGCAGCTCGTAGAGGGTGTTGACGTCGGTCTCGATCCCGGTCCCCACGTTGTAGGTGCGGAAGCCGTCGAGACCGAGCGCGGCGCGGTTGGCCTCGACCACGTCGCCGACGTAGACGTAGTCGCGGGTCTGCAGGCCGTCGCCGTGAATGGTGGGCCGCTCGCCGCGCAGGAGGCGGTCGAGGAAGATGGCGACCACCCCGGCCTCGCCGTGCGGGTTCTGCCGCGGGCCGTAGACGTTGGCGTAGCGCAGGCAGGTGGTGTCGAGGCCGTACTCGTGGTGGTAGTAGTAGAGGTACCGCTCGCCGGCCAGCTTGGACACGCCGTACGGGGAGACCGGGCGCTGGGGGTGGTCCTCGGCGGCCGGGAAGACGTCCTGCTCGCCGTAGATGGCGCCGCCGGTGGAGGCGAAGACCACCTGGCGGAGGCCGCCGCGGCGGCCGGCCTCGAGCAGGTTGAGCAGCCCGCCGATGTTGACGTCGGCGTCGAAGCGGGGATCGGCCACCGAGCGCCGCACGTCCATCTGGGCGGCGTGGTGGACCAGGATCTCGACCCCGGCCTCCCGGAGGAGGGCGGCGGCCTCCCGGCTGCGGATGTCGAGCTCGTGAAACTCGGCGCCGGAGGGCACGTTCTCCTTGCGGCCCGAGGAAAGATCGTCCACGATGATGACGGTATGACCGGCGCCGAGCAACGCCTCGGCGACGTGGCTGCCGATGAAACCGGCGCCCCCGGTGACACAGATGGTAAAGCCCATGGCGACCCTTCTTTCCGGTGATCTCGCGGCCGGCGGCCTGCAACCGCTCGCGCGCGCATTCTACCAGCGCCCCACCGAGCGGGTGGCGCGGGAGCTGCTGGGCAAACTGCTCGTGCGCGAGGAGGGCGGCACGGTCTCCGTTCTGCGCCTGACCGAGGTCGAGGCCTACCTGGGCGTGGACGATCCGGCCTGCCACACCTTCGGCGGCCGGCGCACGTGGAGGACCGCGGTCATGTGGGGCGAGGCGGGACACGCATACATCTACTTCGTGTACGGCATGCACCACTGCCTCAACGTGGTGACGGTGGGCCCCGGCCGCCCCGAGGCGGTCCTGGTCCGCGGCGGCGTGCCGGTGGCCGGCGAGGCGGCGATGCGCGCCCGCCGCGGCGGCAAGAACGGCCTCGCCGACGGCCCCGCCAAGCTCTGCCAGGCCCTGGCCCTCACCCGGGAGCAGAACGGCGCCGACCTCTGCACCCGCGAAAGCGGCCTGTGGATCGCCGACGACGGGACGCGGGTCCCGGACGGGCAGATCGAGCGCCTGCCGCGGGTGGGCGTGGACTACGCGGGGGAGGCCGCGGCGTGGCCCCTGCGCTTCGTGTGGCGAACGTAAGCCACGAGCCTGTATTCTTGGCTCATCCTGTCATAAGGATGGGTGAGGCGGCTGGCGAGCGCGCGGGCGATCCAGGCGCCGAGGAAGGCCTTGGCTGCCTTCTTCGACGGCATGTGCCAGAATCGCCGGAGATCCTCCTTGAGGAGATAGGCCCGGTAGAGCGGCTTGTTCAAGCCTTCCAGACGTTCGAGATAGGTGAGAGCGGAGGGGTCGAGTCTCTCGCCGCCCTTGAGAAGCAGGAATCGACTTCCCTTCAGCACCTTGCGCTCGGTGCCCTGAAGCCGGCGGTCCATGTCCCTTCGAGTCCTGTCGATGGCACTGTTGGCCATTGCGACGACGTGGTACGAATCGTGGACGATGGGGACATCCGGAAAGACCTCCCGCACGGCGAACATGGAGGCTGGCCACATGTCCATGGCAACCGCCTGCAGAGGCGCTCGCACGCGCTTGAGCTTGCGGAGGAAGGGCAACAGGGCGTCCATGCTCCTTCCCTCGGCAGCCCAGAGGATGCGGCCGCTTTCGAGGTCCAGGGCCACGGTCATGGAGTTGTGACCCTTGCGGAGAACGAGCTCATCGACCGCAATGAGGCGCACCGATCTGACCGACCGCTGTCCCAGCCGGCGACGCAGCTCCTTCTTGAACACATCCTTGACCAGGGTCCAGCTCACACCAAGCCACGATGCCACGTGCTTGATCGGTGCGATCCGGCACAGGTCGACGATGAAACGCTCGAACGCCTTGATATGGCGCCGCTTGGCTTGGTCGAACGATATCGGCTCCCGGAGCTTCAAGCCGCAGCGACGGCAAAGCTGCTCGTGGCCGTGGAGGACGATGAACTGCCTCCTTCTGCCCACTGGCAAGGCTCGAAACGTCCGTTCGAACCGCCCCTCGAGGGTCAACTCATCCCACCGTGCCCCACAGCCCCGGCATCGCCTCTGGTCGGATGCGAGCTCGACGTGGTGATAGATCGCCCCGCCCATGTATTCAGTCCGAAGATGCCGATAGCCTCTCAGACCCAGGGTGTGATCGATCAAGCTCGTCGTCGCCATCGTGGGCCTCCTCTCCCTTGGGTTTCCACCAGAGAAGATGACCCGCATGGCGGCGATTCTCCAAGTCACAGCGCCAGGCTCACGTCTGCACTACCCCCACATTTGCGAGATGAATCGCGATTGACACAGCACCCCGGATCCGAATCACCCCGTGGGAGAGCGCGGGAAACTGGGTGTCCACCAACCGCGGGAATCTGGGCGTCCCTGTCCTTGTGTCGCGAGCCCGTCTTTCCGGCGCCATCCTCGTGCTGTCATGCCATCTCAGCCCCAGCCAAGCCACCAACTGCGCCTGTTTGCGACATAGTAACAGAAATTCTGGGGAAGGTCCAGCAGCCTTGACTCTGGCTGACACCGAGGGATAATGGTTGTGGTCCATCGAGGGCCGAGATCTTTGAGCTGCGACGCACGGGGGAGCTCGGGAAGGCCGGGCTGAGAGGAAGGCGAGTTTTCCTTCGACCCCACGAACTTGATCTGGGTAATGCCAGCGTAGGGAGGAGTGTCCAGTGGCCGTTCTGCACGAGTTTTCTCCTGACGACAACGGAATCCGTGTGCCCAAGCCAGCCAAAGGCTGAGCGGTCAGGAGGCGGGGGTGCGCATCTGGGTCAACGAGCGCGACACAGAGGTACCGAGCGGCAGCACCGTCCAGGATGTTCGGCAGGCCTTCAAACCGGCGGCGGATGTTATGACCGTCAACGGATCTCCGGTCTCAGAGTCGTTGACGTTGCGCCCCGGCGACCGTGTGGTCCTCATCTGCCGTGGCGAGCGACTGAACCGTGAAGAGCTGGAAAAGCTCATCATGGCGCGGAGCTCGCCCGCGGTCCATGCTCGGGTGAAACGTGCCTGCGTGGGCATTGCCGGTGCCGGAGGCCTTGGATCCACGGTTGCGGTAGCGCTCGCCCGGCTGGGGGTGGGTCGGCTCGTCATTGCCGATCACGACGTGGTAGAGCCCTCGAATTTGAACCGCCAACAGTATTTCGTGGACCAGATCGGAATACCCAAGGTCCACGCGCTGA